>NZ_JBATHY010000037.1:0-2184 GCF_049667325.1 Parasphingorhabdus sp.
GCCGTTCACCTTTGACTATGCCCATTTGCAGACCGCAAAAGAGTCCAAGGCGCAACCAGTAGCCCGGCCTCGTTCGGTGATCACCGGCAAGAGAATGGAAAAGATCAACTGGGGCCCCAATTGGGAAGAAATCCTCGGCGGGGAATTTTCCAAACGCTCGGAAGATTATAATTTCGACGGCATCCAGAAGGAAATGTACGGGCAGTTTGAAAATACATTCATGATGTATTTGCCGCGCCTGTGCGAACATTGCCTCAACCCGACCTGCGTTGCCGCCTGCCCTTCCGGGTCGATCTACAAGCGGGAGGAAGACGGCATTGTCCTGATCGATCAGGAAAAATGTCGCGGTTGGCGGATGTGCGTCTCGGGCTGCCCCTACAAGAAAATCTATTATAACTGGAAATCCGGCAAATCGGAAAAATGTACCTTCTGCTATCCGCGTATTGAAGCCGGTCAGCCGACGGTATGTTCCGAAACCTGCGTCGGGCGCATCCGCTATCTTGGCGTCATGCTTTATGATGCAGACCGTATCGAGGAAGCGGCATCAGCGGAAAATGTCGAAGATCTGTATCAGGCCCAGCTCGATATTTTCCTCGACCCCAATGATCCCGAAGTCATCGCGCAGGCGCGCAAAGACGGTGTGCCTGAAGCCTGGCTGGAATCGGCACGTCGCTCGCCGGTCTGGAAAATGGCGATGGAATGGAAAGTCGCTTTCCCGCTCCATCCGGAATACCGGACCCTGCCAATGGTCTGGTACGTACCGCCATTGTCGCCGATCAGCGCCGCCGCCGGTGCCGGCAAGATCGAAATGGTCGATGATATGCCGGACATACGCTCGCTGCGTATTCCGCTCAAATATCTCGCCAATTTGCTGACAGCTGGCGATGAAGAACCGATTGCAGCCTGTCTGGAACGGATGCTGGCGATGCGCAGCTATATGCGCGGCAAGACCGTCGATGGTGTGATCCGCGAAGATATCGCGGAACGCGTAGGCCTTGCTCCGGCACAGATCGAGGAAATGTATCACGTCATGGCGATTGCCAATTACGAGGACCGTTTCGTGATCCCGTCCGGCCATCGTGAAGATGCTGAAGACATGTTCGAAGAACGCGGCTCCTGCGGTTTCTCGTTCGGCAATGGCTGTTCTAGCGGGACCAGCGAAACCAACCTGTTCGGCGCACCGGCCCGCAAGAAACTCCAGACACCGACGGAGGTGATATCATGAGCGTAACCTATCGTATCCTGTCCGCGCTGCTGCAATATCCCACGGCAAACGTACAAAAGGCGGCGCCCGAAATGCGTCAGGCACTCGTCGAAGACGCTTTGCTGGGCACGGAGCATATTGCCGCGCTCGACCCCTTGCTGAGCAAATTGGCGACCAGCGATCTGATCGATCTTCAGGAGGCTTATGTCGAGCTGTTCGATCGCGGCAGAGTCCATTCGCTGCATCTGTTCGAACATGTTCATGGCGAAAGCCGTGATCGCGGTCAGGCGATGGTCGACCTGCGCGAGCGCTATCTTGCCGCCGGTCTTGATCCTGTGTCGAACGAGCTTCCCGATTATCTGCCACAGTTTCTGGAATATTGCTCTGTTTTGCCAAAAGAAGACGCGCTCGAGCAGCTGGCGGAGCCGGGCGTTGTCCTGGTCGCGCTGGCGCAAAGGCTGGAAGAACGCGACCCAAACTATGCTGCCATATTGATCGCGCTGTGCGACCTGATCGGGGTTGATCGCAGTATAGACGTACAAAGCGCGATCAAGCCGGCCGACGATCCCGATGATCTCGAAGCATTGGACGCCGCCTGGGAAGAAGAGGAAGTCACTTTCGGTGCCGGCTCCGCTCCCCAGGACACGAGCGAATGCCCACAAGCCGCCGCAATGGTAAACCGTTTTGCGGTTCCGGCCGGCTCCGAACCCGCAAGGAGTAACTGACATGGCTGATTTTTTCAATCATCTGCTCTTTGGCATCTATCCCTATATCGCGCTGTCGGTACTGGCGATCGGATCGATCATCCGTTTTGACCGAGAACCTTATGGCTGGCGGTCTGGCTCGAGCCAGCTGCTGCGCCGCAAACAGCTGGTCTGGGGATCGGTCCTTTTTCACCTAGGGGTGCTGATCGTATTGTTTGGTCACATATTCGGCCTGCTGGTGCCCATCTGGGTGTTCGACAGTTTGTATGTTAAACA
>NZ_JBATHY010000038.1:0-3085 GCF_049667325.1 Parasphingorhabdus sp.
AGCTGCAAGGCTTGATGGGCGGCTATTATGCAGAGAAAGAAGGGCTTCCGGTAGAAGTCTCACACGCAATCAGAGATCATTACAAGCCGGTCGGGCAGGTCGACGATGTGCCGACTGATCCGGTGACGGTGTATGTGAGTCTGGCGGATAAGTTGGATACTCTGGCTTGTTTTTTTGCAATCGATGAGAAACCCACCGGATCGAAAGATCCGTTTGCCCTTCGACGTGCAGGGCTTGCCAATTTGAGTCTTTGGCAGACCAACCAATTGCGAGGATCCCATTTAGGAGTTCTCCGCAAAGCAATTCAGATCGCGGCTTTGCAACTGTCTTCATTGAACGATCGACTTATAAATCTGGGCAAAGCTTCAGGCAACTCAGGCGATCCTTTGGCATTTGCGATCAACCGCGAAGCTGAAGAACTATGGGCATTTTTAGTCGATCGACTCAAAGTCCAACAACGCGAAGCGGGTGTCCGTCACGACCTGATCGACGCGGTGTTTGCTCTTGGTGGCGAAGACGATTTGGTGCGCTTGCTCGCCCGGGTGAAGGCTTTGCAGGCCTTTGTCGAAACCGCGGACGGGGTGAACCTGCTGGCCGGTTACAAGCGGGCTTCGAATATATTGAAGAAAGAGGGCGCTGGTGCTCCGCACTTGATGCGGAGCGAGGCAGGAGGCGCTGATGATGGCCAGGGCTCCGCATCAAGTGCGGAGCACAAACCGCTTTCCTACACGCCCGAAAAAGCCGAAAAGACCCTCATCGAAGCGCTCGACGCGGCGCAGCCGGAAGTGACCGCTGCGATCGCCGCCGAGCAGTTTGAAACCGCGATGACCGCGCTGGCGGCGTTGCGCGGACCGATTGACCAGTTTTTCGAGGATGTGACCGTGAACGACGAAGACGAAACCAAGCGCAAAGCCCGGCTTGCCCTGCTCGCGCGCTTTCGTAATGCCGTCCACCAGGTCGCTGATTTTTCGAAGATCGAGGGCTAGAAGAGATTTGATTCATAACAGTGTAAAGTTTGTAAAGTTTGACGGCGGGATTTTCCACGAAATGGACGGGACAGGCAAATAAATGACCCAATATGTATATCGTTTCGGTGGCGGCATGAACTCGGATGGCGCGCCTTCCGATAAAATCGAGGCTCGCAACCTGCTCGGTGGCAAGGGGGCCAATCTTGCCGAAATGGCCAATATCGGGCTGCCGGTTCCTCCGGGTTTTACGATTTCCACAGCAATGTGCACCGAATATATGAACAACGCCGGGGCCTATCCAGACAGTCTGGCTGGAGAAGTCGAGCAGGGCGTGGCCCATATTCAGGCAGTGACCGGCAAGACATTCGGCGATCCAGGCGATCCGCTGTTGGTTTCCGTGCGCTCCGGGGCCCGCGCATCTATGCCGGGCATGATGGACACCGTGCTCAATCTCGGCCTCAACGACGAAACCGTCGAAGGACTGGCGAAAACCTCGGGCGACGAGCGGTTCGCGTGGGACAGCTACCGTCGGTTCATCCAGATGTACTCCGACGTCGTGCTCCAGCTCGACCATGATTCCTTCGAAGAAGCATTGGAAATTATCAAAGAAGACAATGGCTTTTTCACCGATACCGAGATGGAGTCTAAACATTGGAAGACGCTGGTTGGCGAGTATAAGACGCTGGTCGCCGAACAATGGGGCAAGCCGTTCCCGCAAGACGTCAATGACCAGTTATGGGGCGCGGTCAGCGCCGTTTTCGGCAGCTGGCAAGCCGATCGGGCCAAGGTCTACCGCCGTCTCAACGATATCCCTTCCGAATGGGGCACCGCGGTCAATGTCCAGGCGATGGTCTTCGGCAATATGGGGGAAACCAGCGCGACCGGCGTGGCTTTCACCCGCAATCCGTCAACCGGGGACAGCGCTTATTATGGCGAATGGCTGATCAACGCGCAGGGCGAGGACGTCGTAGCCGGGATCCGTACGCCGCAATATCTCTCCAAGGCCGCGCGCGAAGAGGCGGGTGCCAAGCCGCTGTCGATGGAAGAGGCGATGCCGGAAACCTACAAGGAACTGACCGACGTCTTTGACCTGCTTGAACGCCATTATCGCGATATGCAGGATATCGAATTCACCGTAGAGCGCGGAAAACTGTGGATGCTGCAAACCCGCTCGGGCAAGCGTACCGCCAAGGCGGCGCTGAAAATCGCGGTGGACATGGCCCATGATGGCCTGATCACCGAGGAAGAAGCCGTGATGCGGGTAGATCCGATGGCGCTTGATCAGCTGCTCCACCCGACCCTCGATCCCGAAGCCAAGCGTGACGTGCTGACATCCGGCCTGCCGGCCTCCCCCGGCGCGGCCAGTGGCTTTATCGTTTTTGACAGCGACACCGCCGAACGGCGTACCGAAATGGGCGACGATGTCATCCTCGTCCGGGTTGAAACCTCGCCCGAAGATATTCACGGCATGCACGCCGCCAAGGGCATATTGACCGCCCGTGGCGGCATGACGTCACACGCCGCCGTGGTCGCTCGAGGCATGGGAAGACCTTGTGTTTCCGGTGCCGGCACGGTGTCGATCAACAACGAAACCAAGGTCATGAAGGTCGGCGACCGCGAGCTGAAAGAAGGCGATATGCTGACCATCGACGGCAGCAATGGCCAGGTGATGGCCGGCCGCGTGGCGACGATCCAGCCCGAGCTGGTCGGCGATTTCGGCGTGCTGATGGTCTGGGCCGACAAGGTCCGCCGTCTTGGCGTCCGCACCAATGCGGAAACCCCGCTCGATTGCCAGGTTGCGCGCGATTTCGGTGCCGAGGGCATCGGGCTTTGCCGCACCGAGCATATGTTCTTTGATGCGGCGCGGATTACCGCCGTTCGCCAGATGATCCTCGCCCCCGACGAAAACGGCCGCAGAGCCGCTCTGGCGAAGCTGCTGCCCGAGCAACGCGATGATTTCCGCCAGATATTCGAAGTCATGGTCGGTCTTCCGGTGACCATCCGGCTGCTCGATCCGCCGCTCCACGAATTCCTGCCGCATCACCAGTCGGAATTCGAGGAAGTTGCGAAAGCCGCCGATGTCGGCGTCGAAACGCTGAAACAGCGGGCCAACGAAC
>NZ_JBATHY010000039.1:0-29125 GCF_049667325.1 Parasphingorhabdus sp.
AGCCAAGATAGGTGCAGCATGAAGGCTTTCCTCAAAAAATGGCTTTTGCCGAATTCTTCGCGCGAATATTTGCGTCGTTACAACAGGGCATTTGCCGAAACAGCGGAAAGCGGGATGATTGTTCTCGATGCCGGGGCAGGGGAGCAGCCTTACGCCCAATATTTCGCGCATTGTACTTATGAGAGCGCAGATTTCGAAATGGTGGACAAGCCTTACGCCAAATCGACCTATGTTTGCGACCTGGCTCGAATCCCGACGGCTGAAGCACGTTTTGACCGGATCATGTTCAATCAGGTGCTGGAGCATATTCCGGAACCGTCGGAAGTGCTCGCGGAATTGTTCCGCGTGCTCAAACCGGGCGGGTCGATCATATGCACCTGTCCGTTCTATTATGAAGAGCATGAAAAACCTTATGATTTCTACCGCTATACCCAATTTGCCCATCGTCACCTATTCGCCAAAGCCGGATTTGAGATAGATCGGCTGGAATGGCTGGAAGGGTATTTCGGGACCATGGCCTATCAGTTTCAGACTATGGCAGTGCGTCTGCCGATTGCACCGCAAAGATATTTCAAACGGCCCTGGTGGCCGATGCTGTTCTGGCCGTTGATTGCTATTGTGAAAGCGACAGCCGTGGTACTGGCGGCTACGTTCTACAGACTTGATATCGCCTGCAAGATCACCGATCGCGGTCATCCCAAAAACTACGTCATATTGGCGCGAAAACCTTAAACAGGATGCATCGTCAACTCGCTAGGCGTACGCCGCTTACAGCTTCCCGATTGTCGGGCTGATCCGGCCATATCCCGCGTGTGTCATAGACTATCTTGCTAGCCCGTTCATCAAGCGGGATCGATTTGAACATGTCGTGATCGGTAAGCGTGATCATCACCGGGCAGGTTTCCAGCGCCTGGTCGATATCGATCAGCTCTGCCCCCGTGCCTTCAAAGGCTGCCGGCAGCTCGCTCGCATAAGGCTCTACGACCTTGATCCGTCCGGGATAGCGCCGCGCCAGCTTGGCAGCGATTCTGAGCGCAGGGCTCTCGCGGAAATCGTCGATATTGGCTTTGAACGCCAGCCCGAAGCACGCGATTGTTACGCCCGGCAGCTCATCGATCAGCAACGACGCCTGTTCCAGAACATGACCGGTTTTCCCGTCATTCACTTCACGGGCGATGCGGATGAGTGGTGATTGTTCGGGCGCGCTGTGGATGATGAACCACGGATCGACCGCGATACAATGACCGCCGACACCGGGTCCAGGTTGCAGAATATTGACACGCGGATGGCGGTTTGCAAGGCGGATGACCTCCCAAACGTCGAGCTCCATATGATCGGCGATGATCGAAAGCTCGTTGGCGAAGGCGATATTGACGTCACGGTAGCTATTCTCGACCAATTTGGTCATTTCCGCAGCGCGAGCGGTTGTTGTGACCAACTCTCCGCGAACGAAGCGGCGGTAAAAACCAAGTGCCTTGCGCGCGCAACGCGGCGTGATGCCGCCAATGCTGCGGTCATTCTGGATCAGTTCCTCGAGGATTTTTCCCGGCAGCACTCGTTCCGGACAATAGGCGATGGCGATGTCGGGAATGTCATTGGCCAGCCCCGGGATCTTGAGATCGGGGCGCAGGCTTGCAATCAAATCGCGCATTTTTTCGGTTGTGCCGACCGGGCAGGTTGATTCGAGGATAACGGTGTCACCGGTCTTCAGGGCTGCGGCGATATTGGTTGCCGCTTCCATGACAAAGCTGGTGTCGGGAATATGGTTCTCGCCGAACGGGGTAGGCACGGCGATGATGAAGACGTCAGACGGTTCCACCATCAATGAAGCGCGAAGGGTGCCACGGGAAACAACGCCTTGCACCAGTCCATCAAGATCGACTTCTTCGATATGGATCTTGCCGGAATTAATGGTTTCCACGACATGTTGGTCGATGTCTATGCCGAGAACCGGGCATCCCGAACGGGCGATGACGGCGGCGGTAGGTAAGCCGATATAGCCCAGTCCGATGACGCAGACGCGTGGTTTTTCTTCCGATAGCATGTCAGGCTCTACTCCGCAGGGCGCCACTTCAGCGCGATGTACCTGCGGCGAACCTAACCAATCATCGTAAATATTTAGGTAATTTGATGTTTTGCGCCGCTGTTTTTAGACAGTAAGGCTATTTTCGATGATATCGGCAATCCGTTCGCTGGCCTTGCCATCGCCAAAAGGATTGTGGGCCCGCGCCATTGCGAGATAGTGGTCCTCGTCGTCCAGAAGTCTGTTCGCTTCTGCTACAATTACATCCGCATCCGTGCCGACCAACTTTGCGGTTCCGGCTTCAATCCCCTCTGGCCGTTCGGTGGTGTCGCGCATCACCAGCACCGGCTTGCCGAGGGCCGGGGCCTCTTCCTGCACGCCGCCGCTATCGGTCAGCATGAAGCTGCAATGGTTGAGCAGGCTCACAAAATTGGGATAATCCAGCGGTTCGATCAGCGCGACATTGGCGAGACCGCGCAACGCATCCCGCATTATTGCTCTTACATTGGGGTTCAGATGAACGGGAAAAATCAGCGCGACGTCATCCCGCTGGGCGATTGCGCGAAGCGCGCTGGCGATATTGGTCAGCCCGTCACCCAGGTTTTCCCGGCGATGGCTGGTCACACCGATGATTTTCCGACCACCAAACTTCTTATATAGACCATAAAGATTGGTATCTAATTTACTGGATTTCAACATTTTATCTGACGACATCAAAAGAGCGTCAATCACAGTATTGCCGGTGACGTGAATGCATTTTTGAGGAATATTTTCCTTGGTGAGAGCGTTAGCTGCCGTTTGCGTCGGGGCAAAATGCTGGTCGGCAATCGTACCGATGATCTTGCGATTAACTTCTTCTGGCCACGGGTGATAGATATTATAGCTCCGCAGACCCGCTTCGACATGGCTGACGGGAATCTGTCGGTAATAGGCAGCCAGCGCGCCGCACATGGCAGTCGCTGTATCGCCCTGAACCACCACCCGCTGGGGTTTGGTTTTGTCCAATATTGTGCCGATTCCGGACAATAGCCTGCCGGTCAGATCGTCGAGGCTCTGGTTGGCCTTCATCAGGTCAAGATCAAAATCCGGCCGGATATCGGCAATATCCAGTACTTGGTCGAGCATTTCACGATGCTGGGCCGTAACACAGGACAAGATTTCAAGGCCATCGCGAGCCGACAAGGCCCGGACGACCGGAAAAAGCTTGATTGCTTCTGGTCTGGTGCCGAAAATGACGAAGACTTTCGGTTTCTTTGGTGCCTGTGCCGTCATTCCAGATGCTTATCCGTTTTTGGCTAAAATTTTGATAATGGTATGTTCGGGAAAAAGCGTTGACCGAAACTTCCGGCTAGCCCAAGCGGACTTTTATGAATTGGTTTGAACTTAAAAACTGGCTGGAACTGTCAACAGGACTGGATCGCGATTCGCTGCATATTTATGCTGGTGTTGCGGTTCAACTGTCCATCGCATTTTGTCTGAGGCGCTCGCTCGCCAGCCCGATCCCCTGGTTTTTCGTTGCGGCCGTTGCATTGCTCAACGAATATTATGATTATTCCTTCGTTCCGGAGGTATCGCTGGGAAATCAAGAATATTATGACGAAGCAATCAGGGATATCTGGAACACTCTACTGTTGCCGTCTGTGTTCCTGCTGATCGCGAAATTTTGGCCAAATTGGCTAACCGGTAAACTTGATAGAGATAAAGTGACGGTCGAGCTGGATGAGGCTACGCCTTCAAACTAGTCTTTTTCTTCGAGCTTCTGGGCCATTATTTTTACATTCTGCGACTGCCCGCGAGGCAAAACCACGACTTTGTTTTTGTGTGTGACGATAATCAAATCTTCCACGCCCAGAACCGCGATTTCAAGGTCGTGACTGTGAATCAGATTGTTGCTTGAATCGATCGTCTCCGCCTTGCCAAAGATGACATTTGAATCCAAGTCTTTGTCGCAAATATCGAATAGAGAATCCCAGCTGCCGACATCCGACCATCCGGGATTGACAGGCGTAATAGCGATTTTTTCAGCTTTCTCCATTATTGCATAGTCAATTGAATCAGACGGTGCCGAAGCAAATGCATCCGGATCAGGATAGCAAAAGCCATCCTCGGTTCGCCCGTCGCTCATGGCAGATTTGCAGGCGTTGAGCATCTCGGGTGAATATTTTTCCATGGCTGCCAAATAGGAATCGGCCCGAAACAGGAAAATTCCGGCATTCCAGAAATAGCCGCCATCCTTTAACATTTTTTCGGCTTTTTCCTGATTGGGTTTTTCAACAAATTCTTTTGCTGCCAAGCTTTTGGTGCTTCCGACAATGGCTTCGCCTTGCCCGATATATCCGTAACCGGTTGCCGGTCCGGTGGGTTCGATGCCGAATGTCACCAGCCATCGGGATAGCGCGATCGAGATTGATTCCTGCACAGCCTTTTGAAAGGCCGGAATATTTTTAATCATATGATCACTGGGCATTATCAGCAATAGATCAGTAGGGTTCTCGGCAGCAAGCGCAGCGAGTGCTATAGCTGGGGCTGTATTGCGGGCGCAGGGTTCCAGAATCAATGCGCTAGGTGTCACCCCCACTTCCTGTATCTGTTCTTTCATGATTCGAGCGTGGCTGGCGGATCCGACAATGATCGGGTCGCGATAAATTGTCTTGTCGGCACAGCGCTGAAACGTCAGTTGAAACATGCTGAGCGGGCCCAGCAAATTCAGGAATTGCTTTGGCTTTTCCGGTGTTGAAAGCGGCCATAACCGGGTTCCGGAGCCACCGGATAATATCACGGGTGTAATCAGAGTTTTTTGGGGCATGATAAGTCTTCTACGCCATTGTGCAGGCGACGAGGGATTTTTTGTTCTCCGACAGATCTATATCGGACAATCTCGCGCAGATTCCGCATTCGCCGGCCTCGATCAATTTCCCGCGGACGGTGACAGAACCTTCCAAAGGGATTACCTGCCATTCCTTGCTCGCAGTCTTTGCCAATATCTCTTCGTCCGCGCCGACAATCTGGAACAATCCAAAAGGCGCGCCCGCCGAGAGGCAGACCGATTGCCCGACTGGCACCTCTTGACTGAATTTCATGTCATAAGGCGACAGTTTAGCAATCGCCATCGCTTCATCCAAATGTAGTTCGCGCGGGCGTCCGTAGTCGTAAATACGGAAGGTGACATCGACATTTTGCTGGATTTCCACAACAGAAACATCCGCTCCAATTGCGTGGACAGTCCCGGCAGGGACATAGTAAAAGTCACCCTTTTTCACCGGTTTCCAGTCGATAAGCTGTTCAATTTCACCTAATATTGCTGCGGTCTTCAGCTTGGTAGCGCTTACCTTTTCTTTCAAGCCGAGGCCCAATACCGCACCCGGTTTCGCATCCAATATATACCAGCATTCTTCTTTGCCATGCGGCAATCCAATTCTTCGTGCCTGCCTGTCGTTGGGGTGCACTTGGATGGACAGTTTTTCACTGGTGAAAAGATATTTGGCCATCAGCTGAGGCGTTATTCCCTTGGGGGCTTCAAACCAGATCTCGCCAATTTTCTTGTTGCTCCGGTCGCCAAAAATGTCAGGCAAAACTTCCTGACCCCAAGGTTTTTCGACAAACTTCCGCTTCATCTTCATGATCAGCGCCCAGCCATTATCGGTTACGTCCGATGCTAGTGTAAACCAGATTTGTTTGGGCAACTTCTGACGGGTTGTAGATATTTCGCAGATCCACCAGCACATTGCCTTTCATGACTCGCGAGAGCTTCTTCAAATCCAGGGCACGGAAAGCATCCCATTCGGTCACAATGACGACGGCATCAGCTTGTTCCGCAGCTTTGTAGCTGCTGTCAGCCATTTTTACTGCTGGCATGATTCCCTTTGCCAATTCCATGCCTTCCGGATCATAAGCGGCCACTTCCGCTCCCCCATCGATCAATGTTTGCGCAATGGCGATCGACGGGGCGTCTCTCATGTCATCGGTATTGGGTTTGAACGTAAGGCCCAGCAAAGCCACTTTCTTGCCGCGTACATTGCCGCCAAGTGCATGGATGACCTTGCGGCCCATCGCGCGTTTGCGCTGGTCATTCACTTGCACGACCGCTTCCACGATCCGAACCGGGCTATCATTGTCTTGCGCCGTTTTCATCAAGGCTAGCGTGTCTTTGGGAAAACAACTGCCGCCATATCCAGGGCCGGCGTGGAGGAATTTCGACCCGATCCGGTTGTCGAGTCCAATTCCCCGGGAAACCTCCTGGACGTCGGCACCAACTTTTTCGCAAAGGTCTGCGATTTCATTGATAAATGTGATCTTCGTCGCGAGAAATGCATTGGCTGCATATTTGATCAGCTCCGCCGTGCGTCGGCCGGTAAATAAAATCGGTGACTCATTGAGGAAAAGCGGGCGGTAAATCTCGGTCATCACATCTTTCGCCCAGTCATCCTCCGTCCCGATGACAATACGGTCTGGCCGTTTGAAATCACGAATAGCCGCACCTTCGCGCAAGAATTCTGGATTGGAAACCACGGAAAAACGGTCACGCGGCTGCTTCTTTTCGAGTATTTGCTCAACTTCGTCGCCGGTTCCCACGGGAACGGTCGACTTGGTTATGATCACCGTTGGTTTGGTGATCGAATCCGCGATTTCTTCGCTCGCGGCATAGACATAGCTCAGGTCAGCATGGCCATCGCCTCTTCGTGACGGGGTTCCTACTGCGATAAAAATTGCGTCGCATTCTTTCACCGACGCGGCGAGATCGGTTGAAAAAGATAAGCGCTCGGCGTCAACATTGCGCTTCACCAGATCGGCGAGGCCCGGTTCGAAAATCGGCATGATATTCTTGTTCAGGTCCGATATTTTTTTCTGGTCCTTGTCGACGCAAACGACATCATGCCCGAAATCTGCGAAGCATGCGCCGGAAACCAGGCCAACATAGCCAGAACCTATCATTGCAAGTTTCATTTATACTCCCTTGAATATCTGGCGCCGTACTACGAAAATCTGGCACCGTACTATGAAAATCTGGCGGCTTGTGGCCTGCTGACTATCACAGGTCAAGTTTGCCGCAACAAGATCGCGATCGAATGTCATTTGCATGGGCTTGTCTGGCGGCATCTCGCGATGATAGTCGGAAGGCAGATCCATTGCATTTTTATTGTTATCTAGTTGCGACAAGCATTGATTAAATAAGCGTTTTTTAAAGTGCTTGGCCAAATCGGCTCAGATCGGTAAATATGCCGTTCGGCGTCGCAGTTTTGTAGATCGAATACCAGCTTTGAGAATCAAATGATTGAAAATATCACCGGCCTAATCACATCGTTCCTTGAAAAAATCGCCCAGTTAGCGCGCTGGAAGAAAAAGGGAATCGTGTTTCTGCTCGACATATTGCTATGCGTGCAGTCGATCTGGATAGCCTATTCTCTTCGCATTGGCGTCTGGATCCTATGGGATATCGCAGTTCAGAAAATCGTGCTGATCTGTCTTCTCGCGATGGTTCCTGTCTTTGTCCTTAGCGGCGTTTATAAAGCAATTTTCCGCTATGCCGGCACCGGAATGATGAAAACTCTGGTCCGTGCTTTTGCGGCTTATTCTGTGGTGATCGCGTTTTTATTCGCCGTTATCGGGATAGACGGTGTGCCGCGAACGATCGGCGTCATTCAACCGGTCGTCTTTTTCATGCTGGTCGGATTTGCGCGGGTAACCGCACGATATTTGATGGTTGATATACTCGGACGCAATCGTTTTGCCGGCGACGTAAAAAATGTCGTGATCTATGGCGCGGGCAGCGCGGGACAGCAACTTGCTGTGTCAATGCGGTCACAACCGGCGATGAGGTTGTGCGGTTATGTTGATGATGACCGCAGACTAGACGGCCAAAGACTGGACGGAGACAAAGTATTCTGGAGTGGGCGTCTGCCGGAACTGATCAAGAAACGGAATATAACCGATATCCTTTTGGCATTGCCCAGGATCAATCGCAAGAAACGCCGCAAGATTGTGGAGCAGATTCGCGAGTTCAAGGTGCACGTTCAAACTTTGCCGAACATGCAGGAAATAATCTCCGGTAAAATCGCATTCAGTGATATTCGCGAACTCGACATCGAAGACTTGCTTGGTCGGGAACCGGTTTTGCCAAACGAGTTGCTGTTCGGAAGGACAATCGTCGGCAAGACCGTGCTGGTGACCGGTGCCGGGGGATCGATCGGCGGGGAGCTTTGCCGACAGATTTCTGTATCGGGCGCCCATCGCCTGATCTTATTCGATCTGTCCGAATATTCTCTCTACCGGATTGAAAAAGAGCTGCAAGAATTGTCAGTGACACAAAACGCGCAAAAGCTGGAATTAATACCAATCCTGGGTTCGGTCGTTGATGCTATCAGACTGCGAGAGATATTCTCGCAATGGAAGCCGGACACCGTCTTCCATGCGGCTGCCTATAAGCATGTGCCGCTGGTTGAGGCCAACCCGATCGAAGGTATTCGAAACAATATACTAGGAACGCAAACTCTGGCTGCGGCAGCAGAAGCGGCCGAGGTAAGAGATTTCATTCTGATCAGCACCGACAAGGCGGTTCGTCCAACCAACGTCATGGGCGCGTCCAAGCGGGCGGCCGAACAGGTGATCCAGAATTTCGCCGCGAAGAACAGTGCGACGAAGTTTTCCATGGTACGATTTGGCAATGTCCTCGGTTCCAGTGGCTCCGTGGTACCGCTATTTCGCAAGCAAATCGAGGAAGGTGGCCCGATCACCCTGACAGATCGGAATGTCACCCGGTATTTCATGACCATACCCGAGGCGGCGCAACTGGTCATTCAAGCTGCTGGCATGGCCAAAGGCGGAGAAGTATTTGTGCTGGATATGGGGAAATCCGTCAAGATTCTTGACTTGGCAGAGACGATGGTCCGGCTGTCCGGTCTGACCGTACGGGATGACGTCAATCCGGAAGGCGATATCGAAATTGTCGAAGTCGGACTGCGTGCCGGTGAAAAGCTCTATGAAGAATTGATCATCGGAAACGACCCGCAATCCACTTCGCATGCTCGAATAATGAAGGCCCATGAATCTTATATTGAGGCTGACGCACTTAATGACCTGATTGCAAGCCTGATGAACTGTCGCGATCCGGAGGCCGCAATCATACTGCTCAATTCTCTGGTGCCAGAATTTGCACATGGGAGAGACAATGATGCGTTGGAAAGGGCTTCCTGAAGCCAGAGTATCCGCTAATTGTTGCAACCGCTATCCCGACTGATATTTCAGATTTCCAGCAGCCCAAATGGTACAATTCGATTATGGGCGTCATGTCCGATGTCCGCCCGGCCCAGATAGGCAATCTCGTTATCCTCCGACCACCGTTTGGCAATCGCTTCCGGATCTTCGCCAAAGGGTCGATCATTTTTCGGGATATCGCTGACCCGACCCAACTTGATCCCGGACAGGCCGTGCTCCGCTAGATTGCTGCAGATATGAAACATGGCGCGATCGAAGGCGTATAAATATTCGGATATTTCTTCAACGATGAGAATATGGTCCCTTAGATCGGGCATTAATTCTGTGCCGGTCATCATCGCGAGGGTCATGACATTAAAAGCAGCATGTTTCTGACCACTGACCAGGCCGGGCTCGAGTGCATTGGCTTGTTTGCGGACAATCCAGTCCAGGGCTCTCCGAACGGCCTCCTCACCGCCTGTTCTGCCTATATCCGATGGCATCGGACCATGAGCGACTACGCCAATATTAGCGCGATATAGCGCACCCAGCATATTCCCTGCATCGCTATATCCCAGATATGTTTTGTGATTTGCATTGTGGTCCAATCGGCTGATGGCAGCTTCCGCTATACGCGCCGCACCATAGCCGCCGCGGGCAAACCATATCGCATCAATGGCCGGATTGTTGGCCAATGCGACGAAACTTTCTAGGCGTTGTTCGTCGCTGCCAGCAAAATGACCATGCTCGAAAAAACACTGCTCATCGAAAATCAATTCGGCTTGTGGATGGCTCTCGGTGGCGAGCGCGACGACGCGTTCAGCTCCTTCCCGAGTGAACGGGGTCGACGGTGCACAAATACCGATGCGGACTGGTGAGGAGATAGATTTTGTTCCTTGCGCCATTGCCAAACAGTTGGAGAAGCAATAGCGCGAAAAAATGAGCGAAGACAAATCCTATTATTTTTGTGGAATCGGCGGTTCCGGAATGTTGCCACTGGCGATGATTGTCAAAGCAGCAGGCGCGCGGGTCTCTGGGTCGGACCGGGCGCTCGACCAGGGGCGATTGGCGGACAAGTTCCAATGGCTGCAGGACCGGGGAATCAAGCTGTTTCACCAGGATGGCAGCGGTCTCGTCGATAGCGGCCAGATATTGATCGCTTCCGCTGCGATCGAAGACAGCGTTCCGGATGTCGCGCAGGCCATCGCATTGGGTTGCAAGCGGATGACCCGGGCCGAACTTTTGGCCGAGCATTTCAACGCGGCACCGCGCAGCATCGCGGTCGGCGGAACCAGCGGCAAGTCCACCGTCACCGGCATGATCGGCTGGATCCTGACCGAGGCAGGCTGGGACCCGACAATCATGAACGGTGCGGTGATGAAGAATTTCGTTGATGATGATTCCCCATTCGCCAGCTCCCGTGTCGGGGCTGGCGATTTGATGGTCAGCGAAGTTGACGAAAGTGATGGTTCTATTGCTCTGTTCAATCCGGAAATCGCTGTACTCAACAATGTCAGCCTCGATCACAAAAGCCTCGAAGAGCTGAGAATATTGTTCGGAGATTTTATTGCCAAATCGCGGCAAGTGATCTGGAACCATGATGATGAGGAATCGCGGGCGCTTGTCGACTCCCGCAAACCTGCAGAAACCTGCAGCTTCGGATTTTCCGACGGGGCGGACTATCGGGCTTTTGACGTTGAGGAAAAATCGCTCGGCAGTAGTTTTACAATGCGGACTGGGGGCCAAGACTATCCAGTCGCTCTGCAAGTGCCTGGCCGGCATAATATCGCTAATGCGCTGGCGGCCGTTGCGGCTTCTTGCGCGATTGCTGTGCCGATCGATCGCGCGATTGCGGCGATTGGAACATTTGTCGGCCTGGCCCGGCGGTTCGATATTGTCGGAACCGAGAATGGCATCACGGTGATCGACGATTTTGGTCATAATCCCGATAAAATTGCGGCGACGCTCGCCACGTTGAAGGCTTTTCCCGGCCGCGTCATAGCTTTCTTCCAGCCGCACGGATTTGGACCGATCAAAAAAATGGGCGCAGAGCTTGCCGCGGTTTTCTCCGAAAATCTCGACGGTGATGATCGGATCATATTATGCGATCCGGTCTATTTCGGGGGCACGGTTGATCGGTCTCTGGGCAGTGAATCCATCGTGGATGCGATAACTGCCGCTGGTGGCAATGCAGAACATCTTGCCGGACGGCAGGATTGCGGCGACAGGATCGTGGAAATCGCGCAAGCGGGGGACCGGATCGTCATCATGGGCGCGCGCGATGATACGTTGCACGCTTTTGCCCAGTCGATTCTGGCGGCGATCGCAAACAATCAATGAAAACTGCCATCAACGATATGGGCTGTTTGTAGATTGGGTCTGCTGGAGTTTAGAATGGCGGTCCGATCCTTTGAACAATGAGCCCGCCATAGCGGGAAATCAGCATCTTATTCTCAGGCGCAGAATACCTCTCCTCATGTTCTGGCCAAAAGGATTGAATAGGTAACAATACCTAGGGAACACCACCGATTCAGTCTGTAGTTTAGAGATATTATTCTGACCAGATTGGGCGAGTGCAACTGCGCGCTCGGCTCGATATGGATATAAAATGCCGTTGAGGGAGCATTATCATGAGCCATAAGGCAATTCTTCTAGCCACCGATCTATCGGCACGTTGCGATCGGCCGCTTGATCGGGCTTTGATGCTTGCCAAGGAGTGGAGCACGAAACTGATCCTGCTCCACGTCCTGGATGCCGGCCGAGCGAAGGATCCTGCCACCAATATCCGCGAAATCGAGACACAAATTGCCGATGAGTTGCCCAAGCACAAGGTCGACGTCGAGATATTGGTCAAGACCGGCGATGTCTCCGCGACCATCGTTGAAACTGCAAAGTCGAAAAAATGCGATCTGATCGTGACCGGAGTCGCGCGCTATAATAGCGTTGGCGACGTTCTGCTTGGAGGTCCAGTTGATCAATTGATCAGAAACGCGTCTGTTCCGGTGCTGGTTGTGAAGCGCCGGCCCCAAAATGCTTATAAAAATATCCTGATCGCAACCGATTTCTCGGATTGTTCGCTGCAGGCACTAAACGCCGCCGCCGAATTATTCCCCGACCCCAAGTTGCATCTGGTCCACGCCTACCACGAACCCTATAGCGCGTGGCTGAGTTCAGATCAGGTCGCCCAGGATGTAAAGTCCGAGGAACAGACGGCCTTGACCAGTTTCCTTGCCAAACGCGCAATTTCCGAGGCGGTTTTCAACCGTGTGAACGGATCGCTTGAAAAGGGCGATCTGGGGGCGGTGTTACTCCGCAAGATCGCTGCAACCAAATCGGATTTGGTGGTATTGGGAACCCATGGACGCGGCGCGCTTTCTCGTGCGACACTGGGAAGCAATGCGCAGCATGTTCTCGGCTGGGTTGGCGAAGATGTGCTGATGGTCCGCGAAAGAAAATAGCGGCTCGATCAGTTTACACTGTCCAACGCCCGTTTAAGAGCCGCGAGCATTTTTTCACGATCCTGATTGGTCGTCTGTCTGGATATTTTGTCTTCTACCTCTGCGCGCAGCGCTGCGAGTTTGGATATCCAGTCCCGTGAAGCGGTCAGTTCTGCAGCATCCGCACGACCGGTAGACTGACGGGTAGCCGGTGCAGCTGGCTGCAATGCCCAAGTCTCGCCCAGAGCGGGAACGATGGCGGCTGGCAAATCCGGAAATTCCTTTATAGTCTGGTCCATGCTTGCGAGTGCGGTCGGATCGCCGTGGACCAGAAAAAGCGAGCCTCTGATCGGCGTGCGATCCTTGATCCAGTCCACCAGCCCGCTGCGATCGGCATGGTTGGAATAGCCATCAAGCATCACAACCTGCGCCTTCACGTCGACATCATTGCCGGAAATGCGCACGCGCTTCGCCCCGTCTCTAAGCACCGACCCCAATGTTCCGGCGACCTGAAAACCCGATAATAATAACCGAGAATGTCGGTGCGGCAGGTTTCGGATCAGGTGATGTCTTATCCGACCACCCTCGCACATGCCCGATCCGGCAATGATGACAATTCCGCTCATACGGTTCAGTTTCTTGGATTCCGCAGTGTTCTGAATGAACCGGATATTGGTCCGCTTCAATATGTCGGTTCCGCTATCCCGGTAGCGCATCACCGCCATAGTGACTTTCTGCGCCAGCGGAGAGTCGAGAAAAACATTCACCGGCGCAAGACGTTTTGATTCAAACAGGGCATCCAAATCTTCGAGAATTGACTGGGTGCGTTCCAGCGCAAAGGCCGGGATCAGCAAATTGCCGCCAGCCGCCATCACTTCCTCGACATGCCGCGCCAGTGTTTCGCGACGCTCGCTGACCAATATAAGTTCGCGATCCCGGTCGCCATAAGTGGATTCGCAGATCACATGATCATAGCCGCCGATTTCCGAGGCGGTGCAATTGATCGCTCGCCCTGGTCCGATATCGCCCGAGAACAGCAACCTTTGGCCGGCGATATTGATTTCGATCGACGCCGATCCCACGATATGCCGCGCATCCCAGAAGCGGAAAGACACGCCATTTTCGAGATTATTCTCCTCGCAATAGGAAACTGTGCGGATATTCTTGTGCAGTCTGGCGATGTCTTTGCCATCATAAAGCGGGATGAATGGCGGCAAGCCTGCCCGGTCTGCCCGCCGGTTCCGGCGCTCGACGTCGGCTGCCTGCAATTTGGCAGAATCTTGCAAAAGCGGTTTGATAATGTCCGCGCTGGGCGCGGTGCAATATGTTTTCGCCTTGCAGCCATTGGCGTAGAGATAGGCCAGCCTTCCGCTATGATCGAGATGCGCGTGGGTGAGCAGCACGGCATCGATTTTTTTCGGATCGAACGGCAGCTCTTCATGGTTCAGTGCTTCGAGCGAACGGGTGCCTTGGAACATGCCGCAATCGACCAATATTGTCTTGCCCGCTCCTCGCAATTCAAAGCAGGAACCCGTAACCGTTCCTGCCGCGCCATGAAATTTCAAGGTTACTCCGCTCATTCAATTCTTCCCCTCGGAAAGCATGTTCCCAAGATCAGTGCGCGACAACCAGCGGGACCGGGCAATCCCGGAACAGATTTCGTGTGACACCGCCGAACAGAAACTCGCGCGCCCGGCTGTGGCCATAGGCTCCCATCACCATGTAGCTGGCACCCAGGGTATCGACGGTAGAGAGGAGAACGGCCTGCACCGACGAACCCTTGGCAGCGAGATCGTGAATCTTTGATTTTATCCCGTGCCGTGACAGATATTCAGACGCATCCAGAGGCGGCAGGTCGTGGTCCTTGTCCTCCTCGACCACGACAATGTGCACATCACTGGCCAGTTTGAGCAGGGGCACTGCAGCACGCAGGGCATTGCCCGCCTCGAAACTGCCATTCCAAGCCACCACAGCCGGACCGGCTGCGTCGAATTTCTTGACGCCGTCCGGCTGGACGATAACCGGAATATTGGTGTTGAAAACCACGTCACCCAATATGCCCAGGGGCAAGCTGTTATCTTTTACGCCGCTGCCCGAACTGAGGACCATCACATCGGTAAGCGCGGAGTTTCGTGACAGCGCTCTCGCCGGTTCTGCATTGGCTTCCCGATAATCCCACGGCACATCTTCGCCCGCCAGCCGTTTCTCGATTTCTGCTTTCAATTCTATATCGGCTTCACGCGCATATTTGCCGATGTCGTACATCACCGACATGCCGGTAACGCCATCGAAAGCCATTTGTGGATTATAGGGATTGGCGCGCAGGCAATGGAGATGTCCCTCCAGCGCGCGGGTCAGATCGAGTGATGCCTGATATCGTGCATCAAGGCCGGAATCGTCATTCACATATAATAGCACGGATTTCATATGATTTCTCCTGATCTGGCCAACCTTTCGGCAGATTTCACATCCTATCTGTCCGGCATTGTTCGCTGTATCAGGGATTATACGGATGCAGGATATGCCATCGATGAACCGACCGCTATGATGAAGTCACTGCCGCGAAGACAATTCCAAACAAGCTTCCCGTCGGGATCTTGCTCGTATGACGCCCCATCTTCTATTGGAAGAATTCTTCGCCGAGGTACAAGCGGCGGACTGTTTCGTCCTCCAACATGGCCGCTGGCGTGCCGCTGAATACGATTTGCCCTTCATGCAGGACGTAGACCCGGTCGAGAAGGTCGACCATCTCCCGCACGTTCTGATCGGTGATCAGTATCCCTACATCATGGCTTTCCAGTTTTGCGATCATCGCCTTGATGTCCCTGACCGAAAGCGGATCAATTCCGGCAAATGGTTCGTCGAACAGCATGATGCTGGGACTGGCTGCCATCGCCCGGGCAATTTCACAACGGCGTCTTTCACCGCCCGAAAGGGCTCGCGCCGGGGTCTTGCGGACATATTCAATATGAAATTCGGCAAGCAGGCTATCAAGCCGCCGCGCTTTTGAAACCGGATCATTTTCGAACAACTCGAGCACAGTCATAATATTCTGTTCGACCGTCAGCCCGCGAAAAATGGAGGGTTCCTGCGGCAGATATCCCAGACCGCGGAGCGCGCGCCGGTCGAGGGGCAAATTGGTTACATCTTCACCATCGAGAAAAATATGACCCGAATTCACCTGTAACAACCCGAGTATTGAATAGAAGGTTACTGTCTTGCCTGCTCCATCCGGGCCGAGCAAGCCGACAACCTCTGACCGGCCGACATCGAAAGAAACATTGTTCAAGACCTTTTTCTTGCCGAAACTCTTGTAGATGGATTCAACCGAGAGACCGGCGTTTTCCGGCGCCGGTGTTTTCGTGCAATGCGACAAATTTGGAAGATTGAAATGCTTCAATGGATTACATCGCCCCGTCCGGAAAACGGATATCATAATTGGCATGGTATCGGCTTAATATCAGGGAGTTTACGTATAGCCCCTTCAACGCAAAGCGACTTAGTGGCCAAGAATGGCCAATCTGCTGAAAGCGGGCATGTTCTATTTTCTCGGCGTTTTTGCGCTGGGATTCATTCTGGGTTCGATGCGACTATTCTTCTTGGTCCCATTTACAGGTCCGGTGGTTGCGATCCTGATCGAAATCCCGCTGATGCTTCTATTTGCTTGGTTTTTCTGCCGGTTCCTGACCGGACGATTTGAAATTCCGCCGGAAACAAATCAACGCCTGGTGATGGGCCTCGTAGCCTTTGCTTTTCTGATGACCGGAGAGGCGTTGATCGCGATCTTGCTGCAAGAAGGACGGTTGACGGATTTTATCATGACGTTTGACTTGCCCGAAAACCGGGTCGGGCTTGGCGCTCAGATTGCATTTGCATTATTTCCGTTGATTCAATCCTATACGGACGTCGGAGCCGGTCGCTAGTATATCTGCCGTCGAAGACCAGGCGGCCTGCAATGGACCGTTTTCATAAACCGTTAGCCAATTCATCCCTGAACCTGGGATGCGCGAGCCCGATGAGCGCATCTGCACGCTGGTTGAGCGATTTGCCCTTCAGGTCAACCGTGCCATATTCCGTAACGACGATATGGGTATCATTGCGCGGCGTCGTCACCGGCCCGTCCAGTCGGGGAACAATGCGAGAGACAGTGCCATTGCGGGCGGTGGACTGGCAGGCGATGATCGACTTGCCGTCTTTCGATGCAGTTGCTCCGCGGACAAAGTCGAGCTGACCGCCCGAACCGCTATATTGCCGCCCCATCAGATGCTCCGAATTGCACGCACCGCCGAGATCAATTTGCAGTGTTGCATTTACCGAAACGACATTCTTGTTCTTCGCGATATGCCGCGGATCGTTGACGATATTCACAGGCGCGCTGTGCATCGCAGGATTGTCGTCGAGGAATTCGTAGAACGCGCGGTCGCCCATAGCGAAGGTAAAGACGCTGCGGCCGCGATAGGTGGTCTTGGCCTGATTGGTGACCGCTCCGCACTGGATCAGGCTGGCGAGGGCAGGGGTCATAAGCTCGGTGTGGATACCGAGTTCGCGGCGGTCCTGCAGCAAGGCGCACACCGCGCCGGGAAGCGCGCCTATGCCCATTTGCAGGCAGGAGCGGTCATCGATCATATCGGCGATAGTGGCCGCAACGATTGCTTCTTCCGGCGATGTGCCGGGAGCGTGAACTTCGGCTAGTGGTGTATCATTTTCCACAATCGCGTCGACTTCCGAAACATGCAGCAGGGAAGCACCGAATACCCGCGGCATATTAGGGTTAACTTCGACCACCAGCTTTTTCGCGCTGCGGGCGGCGGCGGTCGAATAGTCATTGCTGGTGCCAAAGGTGAACCAGCCATGCTTGTCCATCGGCGACACCGTGGTCACAAAAAGATCGAGCGAGACCTGCTCTTTGAATAGCCGGGGGGAATCACTGAACGCGACCGGAACAAATTCGATCGGGCTTTTCTCCACCGACCCCTGCGCTCCCAGCAACTTGCGTTCAATCGAGCTCAGAAACATGCAGCGCGGGCGAATACGACCCAGCAGGTCTGGCCTTAACAGCGTTTTACCGGCATGATCCATCGAATGGAAATACCACAGCTTGAGATCGTCGATATCGCCATTGTCTGCCATGTCCGCGATCGCGCCAAGCAATGCTGGCGGCTCTGCAGTGGCCATACCCATTGCAATATGCGCTCCGGATTTTAATCCGCGCACCGCCTCGTCGGGGGTACCAAGTCGGGAATTATATTCGTCAAAATGTGTCATAACCGATGCCTTGGGTTGAAAAGAAAACTGATTGAAGGATCAACCGGAGACAGGCCGGAAAAGCAGCGGCAAAGAGCACCTGGCGACAGCGCCATCAGACCTCATGTTTGGTGAGCATTTTCGCGAGTGATTTGGCTTCATCCGGCCCGAAGGCCTTCGGAATTTCTGCGAGCAGCTTTGCGCTGGTATCGGATTTCAGATGTTTGCGTATAACGCCCAGTGCGCGCGGCGCGGCGATCAGCACGACGCCAGCTTTTGTGTTCGCGACAATTTTCTCGATCCTATGCGCCACTTCGGTCACGAAGCGGTCTTCTTCCTGCTGCTGTAAATCCGTCAGCTCATGGGTACCGCGGTGCGGCGATTTGGACTGAAAGCTCCGGCCCGGTTTATCGGTCCCGAGCTCAGACGTACGCAGCGAAGGGTTTTTATGTTCCTCGATAAGCTCGAGCACAGGTGCAAAGGCTTCTCCGACATTTTTAAACATCGCCATGCGGGAGCCATCGACCGCTATTATCTTGCTATCCTTGCGCACCAGCATATCATTCTCCCATCACGTGATTTAGCTGCAGACTTTGTAGGTTGTGAAGGCACTTCGGACGATAGGTATTGTTACGGACCCTGAGCGCCCGCGCCCGGTGCAAAGATGAGCGCGACCGTCCACCAATCATAAGTCTGTGTGTTGAATCCATTCTCCCAACGACCATCGTTCACAGACAATAAGACTTACGAATAATTACGTAGCGACAATTGGCGGGCGAAATTCGAGAATGCCCCTATTCTGAGCCGTTGCACCGGCGATCACAGAAGGGACAGACCATGATGGATCGGAAAATCTTCTACAAACCCGTCTCAACAGCAACCGGGCTGCTTGCGACATTGCTGCTATTCGCTTGCGCTACGGCAACACCCTATCAGCCGGAACTCCCTGGGCAGCGGATCTCTGGCGGTTATTCTGAAACCCGGCTTGGTGACAAACGCTATCGCGTGCATTTTGCGGGGAATACGCTCACTTCGCGTGAAACGGTGGAGGGTTATTTGTTGTATCGGGCTGCCGAACTCACGGTTCAGAGCGGATATGACTGGTTCCGGATCACCGACCATACGACCGAAACTGATCGTCGGACTTATGTGGACCGCGTCCCACGCTACGAGCCCTGGTACGGTTCGAGCTATGTTAACTGGCGGCCGCACTGGCGCTATTATCGCAGTGGAGTTTGGTCAACGTGGCACCCGTATGGCCGCGATCCCTTCTGGTCCTATGATACCGACGTGCGGACTGTGGAGCGGTTCGAGGCGGAAGCTGAAATTGTGATGCGCCGCGGTACCATGCGTGCGGACGAATCCCGAGCGTTTGACGCGCGGAAGGTTCTCGAGGATCTCGAGCCATCGATCAAACGACCCGAAGACGGATGATGAGTTGGATGGCTTCTTGCTTTATTAGGAGTGAACAGGCCCAGACGTGTTGCGTTCGGACGAACCGCTGGAATCTCCCGATATAGCAAAAAATTGCAGAAGCCCCGAAGTCAGCTAGTTTTCCTGCTATATTTTGTCGGCATATAGCAGGCGACCCGGGCCCAACTGTTCCAATATGATCGCTAGATCACTCTCAGAAAAGGCGAAACAGCCCTGGCTGCGCCCCAGTTTGCCATGCGAGCTGATCATTTCCTGTTCGGCATACCAGGCGCCGTGGATCACGATCGCGCGTGCTTCCGCCAGATTGTTGCTGGGATCAAGACCTTTCAGCCGCCGGGAAGTGCCATGCTTGCCGACATAAGTCTCGCTAATGACGTAGCTGCCGCCGGAGGACGCTTCGGAACCCGGTACATTTGAAAATTCCTGCAGCCATCCGGTATGCCGGAGATCGGAGCCTTTGCCATGCGCGACCAGAAAGGACTGGCTCGTTCCGTTTAACAGGTCAACAATATGAAAACGCTCCTTTGCGGAATGGAGCGAATAGTCGGCGATTCCGATTCTGTCGGTGTGCAATAACGATGTTTCATGCATCGCCATTGCCGCCTTGGCGCGGTCGATCAAGGTCGACGGGCCGGGGGGCGGTGCGATTTTGGGGCGCGCCGGATTCGGCGTTACGCTATTGCTGGCGGCCTGTGATCGGGAAGCAAGTCCATAGGCTGCGCCGGTGATGCCCAGCAGACTGGCGGTAATAAAATTTCTTCTCTTCATTCACCGTTCATAGCAGATTTTTCCTGTACACAGGATTAAGTATCAATACTTATTGTCGGTCCGGCGAATAGTCCGGATAAGGCTCAGATGAGATTGTTATTGACCATTTTAGGCGGAATTTTGCTGTCAGCTTCCGCTTCCGCCCAGACCGAAGATCATCTTATCTGGACCCAATCCCAGATTTCCGAGTTGCGGCAATTGGTAGATACAAGAGCATCTGACGGTCTGGAAAATTGCCAAATAACCGATTTTCGCCAGCCCAATTCGGCCACCGATCCTTACCGCCGGTCGCGCCTTGCCTCGGTCGCTGCGAACGAGTTGATGATGGCTTATCTGGAAGGATGTTCTCCGGCATCGGCTCGGGCGAAATGGCGGATCAAAAGTGATGACCGGCATATCGACACGCAGCAATTGCTTCTGACGGCGTTGGTCCGCAACGATCTCACCGCCTATTTTGACGCGCTTCGTCCGCGCAACCCCCATTATCGAGCGCTGCGCGAAGCTTATGCTGCTGAAGTCGATGAAGAGAAACGCGCCACATTGGCGGTAAATCTGGAACGATGGCGCTGGATGCGGCTCATCATGGGCGAAAAATATCTGCTGGTGAACGCCGCCAGCTTTGAAGTGACTCTTTGGGAAAATGACAGGAAACTTGAAACCTGGCCGATCATCGTTGGCAAGACCAAGTCTCCAACACCGATTTTCGAAGCGACGGTGAGCGGCGTGATCCTGAATCCTTGGTGGGAAATCCCGGCATCGATTGCTGCGGAAGGAATTGGTTCGATGGTGCGCAACAATCCGGCCAGGGCGCGGAGCAGGGGTTATGTTTTTCAGAATGGCCGGTACCGCCAGCGCCCCGGACCCGGCAATGCACTTGGCCAGATGAAACTGGTTATGCCAAACCCCTATAGCGTCTATCTGCATGACACGCCGAACAAAAAACTGTTTTCCGAACCCGTGCGGACATTCAGCCACGGCTGTATCCGGGTCGGTGGAGCGATTGACCTGGTAAAAACACTGCTCGCGGGATCGGCGACAGCAGAGCAGGTCGATGATATTTTGGCCAGCCGAAAGACCACAACATTGTCTACAACAAAGCCGTTTCCTGTCTATGTCGCCTATTTTACAGCGGAGGGATCTGCTGACGGTACGGTGAGCTATTATCCGGACATCTACGATAGGGATCACCTAAATCTGGCGCAGAACGAGCTGACCATCGATTGCCCAGCTTAGCTAGATAGGATGGCCGGTCGATGGGGTTGGCCGCAATGGATGCTTCGATAGGCAAGGCCCCTCAGCAGCTGCAGCGATGGCCAAGCAATACACAGCCTGTTCGCAAAATCTGTACAACGAAACCAAAAGCTTGTTCCAGTTCCTAGTCGTTTTCGATCTGGGCGAAGATGAAGAAGCAGGAAGATGAAGAAACAGTTCGTTTGCCTTTGGCGTTATCAATTCGTTGCTGCAGGATTTCTCTGCTCGGGCCGCGCATCTAGCCAATCAGACTTGTCCGGAATGGTCAGCCCTGGTTACCGTTCCGAAGGAGGGCGCTGGCTGACCGGCGGCAGGTTGCCGATCATCCCGTCCGGGCGCGCCACAGCGAGCATTTTCTGATAAGCGGGTCGGGCTGCGATCTTTTCTTTCCAGGCGGCGATATGGGGAAATTTTTCCACGTCGACGAGATTGAGGCCGGTGGCCACGTTGAGCGGGAAAACCATCATGATGTCGGCTGCGGAAAATTCAGATCCGCCAAACCAGGGGTTTTTGGCGAGATGGTTTTCCGAAAATTGCACAACTGCCTCGCTATCGACAAATCTCGATCGGACGGTCGGCGGATTGGTGCGCCATGCCCTATAATCGCTGAACAGCCGGGCGGCGAGTGAGCCTTCGGCATAGTGCATCCACATCAGATGTTCCGGATAATATTGGCTGTCACGGGCAGGGGCCAGTTTGCCGGGTGCATATCGGTTGAGGATCGTTTCGATGATCGCGCCGGATTCGACCAGAATCTGGTCGCCGATGACGACCGTGGGGACCATCGGCATTTCATGGCCAAGACTGTGCACTTTTGCCATCGACGCTCCCAGATCACCGCGCACATATTCCAGCTCATAGGGAAGCTCCAGCTCTTCCATCAGCCAGACAATCCGCTCCGATCGTCGGCCCTCGAGATGATAGATTGTCAACGCCGGCATCGGCATCGCCTCGGTGTGATGGGCCTCAGACCCGGCTTGTGCCGCATTTGGCACGACCAGCGCGGCGGCGATGATCATCAGACTTGCTGTGGTTTGACGGAACATATTCTATCCTCTCTTTCGGTCCAGCTTCTTGTTGACGAGCGAGCTGTGACGATTCAGAATCAGTATCAATTTGAAATGTGTCAAATTCCGCTTTGTGAAGCAACGGGAATATTTCGGAAAAAGCGCTACTATCCGTTTGGAGGACATGAACTGCGAACCATATGCTCGTTGAAGTTTGTAGCGAGATGTCGCTAGCCTGGATTTGGAAGACGATTTATGGCGGGGAGAATTTCTCATCCAGCGCCAGCCAATGCCTTGCTCGCGACGGAGCGGTCATCACGCTAGCGACACGCACCATATTATTGTCATGCAATTGATAAAAATGGTGAGCCCTGCTGGGTTCGAACCAGCGACCTACTGATTAAAAGTCAGTTGCTCTACCGACTGAGCTAAGGGCCCCCTCAAACGGCTGATGCAGTGCACAAAGCCTTCGGGAAGCGCCTCCCTAGGGACGCTTTGGTGCATGGTCAAGCGGCTTTGGCGCTTTTTCCGGTCGTTTTTTGGGGCGCCGGTTGCGGGTGTCCAATTGGGCGATCGTGAGGCCGGTCAGGGGATCGCGCCAATCGCCTGCAATTTCCGCTGCAGGGCCCAGAACAAAGCTGCGCTCGCGCAACAGCGGATGCGGGATTGTGAGGTCGGGGGCGCCGCTGTCAAAGGCCCCGCCGCTCCACAGCAGGATATCCAGATCGAGCACCCGGCGCGACCATGGCTGACCACCGCGCCGACCGAATTCTGCTTCGGTTCGCTGGAGCATGGCCAGCAGGGCGGTCGGCTCCTGCGCCGTTTCGATGATCGCCACCGCGTTGGCATAGGATCGCTGCGATGGTCCGACCGGGCGGGATGCAATCACGCCGGAGGCTTCGGCGATGATCAGGCCTTGCCCCGCCAGTCGCTGCAATGCCGCCGCAATTATGTCGCGCGGCAACCCAAAGCGCTGGTGGCGCTGGTTCGAGCCAAGGGCGATCAGATAGAGCATAGGGGCAACGGGGTTCCTGCGAGACGGCGAGAGGGAGCCAGAAGAACAAATGGTTCCAAGCGGGTGGATCGGCTGCTACCATGCAATCAATAGCAATAAAATCAAGGAGAAGCTTCGTGCGTCAGCATCACATCGGCCTATCGGGCGTGGTCTTGTTATCCCTTATCGCTGCCGGATGCGGTCAGGAAGCGGAATCTCCCGGCGAAGTCAGCGGCAATGTTGCGCGCGCGACGCTGGTTGGCGCGGATCAGGCGCAATATGGCGAAGTGATTGTCGCGCAGGGCGACAATGGCCTGCTCGTCAATATCACGGCGCAGGGCATGACACCGGGCGCGCACGGTGTGCATATTCACGAAACCGGCAAATGCGAAGGTCCCGATTTCAAATCCGCTGGGGGCCACTGGAACCCCGCCTTGAAAGCGCATGGCTTTGACAATCCGCAAGGGGCGCATGCCGGCGATTTCTTCAATCTCGATATTGGTGCGGACGGGACCGGCGCGCTCGAGGCGATGATTCCCGGGGCGACGCTCAGCGATGGCGACAAGGCCCTGCTTGACGCGGATGGTGCGGCTTTTGTCGTACATGAAGGCCCGGATGATCTGAAAACCGACCCCTCTGGAGAAAGCGGCGGACGGATAGCCTGCGGCGTATTTGCCGGCGGTCGTTGAACCGATCGGGTTGATTGGTAATTTGTCATGAAGTGTAGAGTGAATTTATGAACCAGTCGGTCCTGTTTGTCTGCCTCGGCAATATCTGCCGATCTCCTCTGGCCGAAGCTGCCTTGCGCGAGGAATGTGCCGCTTCGGGGCTGAATGTCGTCATTGATTCTGCTGGCACCGGTGACTGGCACGTCGGCCATGCCCCCGACGAGCGCGCGCAAGCGGTTGCAACGAAGAACGGCGTCGATATCGGCCATTTGCGCGGAAGGCAGGTCACGACATCGGATTTTCATGATTTCGATTATATAATCGCGTTGGACAATCAAAATTTGCGCGATTTGACGGCGATGCGGCCGACCAATGCGGCGGTGAAGCTGTCGCTGTTGTTTGATCATATTGCGGGCAGGGCGGGCGAGGATGTCGCCGACCCCTATTATGGAGACGCGGACGGTTTTGACCGGACCTGGGCAGAGGTTACGGAAGCGGCAAGAACCATCCGCCTTTTGCTTGAAAGCGGATAGAATATTTTGATTTCAAGCGGCAAACAGCGGCATGATAGCGAACCGGTAGGCCAAAGCCGGGAAATGCAAATTGCCGAAACCGGTCCTGCGATTGTGAAATTAACCAGATTTGCGTCCAGATGATAGATTTTATCTATGATATTTGATGATATTATTTTGAGAAATTCCACCGGTTTTCCTTGAAAAACACATGTCATTGCCCGATATTGAGAGCAATAGGGCCTATTCACCGGCTCGCTAATTTGAGGAGTATGCATATTATGGCTTGGCAAGACCCAAGAACAACCTTCGGGCAGCCCGCTGTGGGCACCGCGCCGCAGACGGAGGTCGCGTTTGACGCCGGCCTGCGCACCTATATGCTCAAAGTCTACAATTACATGGCCAGCGGTGTTTTGCTCACCGGTTTGGTTGCCATGCTGTTTGCCAGCTCCGGTCTTGCTCAGGACATCATGTTCGGCGGCGGTCCGTTGAAATGGGTGATCATGCTGTCTCCATTGGCGATCGTTTTCGCGATGAGCTTTGGCCAGAATAAATTCTCGACTTTTACCCTCCAGGCAATGTTCTGGGGCTTCGCCGCGCTGATGGGCATGTCGATGTCGACGATCTTCCTGGTCTATACAGGCGCTTCGATTGCACAGACATTCTTCGCAACCGCAGCCGCTTTCCTCGGCCTTAGCCTCTATGGTTACACGACCAAAAAAGACCTGTCCGGCATGGGCAGCTTCTTGATCATGGGCGTGATCGGTTTGCTGGTCGCGATGGTGATCAACATATTCCTGCAGTCAACGATGATGAACTTCGTCATTAGCGCGATCGGTGTTCTGATCTTCGCCGGCCTTACCGCCTATGACACGCAGCGGATCAAGAGCATGTATGCCTATGTTGCCGGTACCGACATGGTTGGCAAGACAGTCGTTCTGAGCGCACTCAGCCTGTATCTGGACTTTATCAACATGTTCCAGTTCCTGCTCTTCTTCATGGGCGGCCGGGAATAGGCTCAATAATCCCGTTCCAGAATATGGAAAAAGCCCGGCAGGTAACTGTCGGGCTTTTTCTTTTGGCGGTTCGTCGAGTTTTGAGCGCAAATACTGGACAAGCGTCAGCGCGAATCATAAGGAAACGGCTGTTGTTTTGGGAGAGTGATACGATGCCGCGTTTGAAGGATTTGCGTCTACTATTGGCAGCGGGCGGACTGGCCTTTCTGGCCGCCTGTCAAACGGCACCGCCGCCGCCGCCACCCGCTCCGGTTGTCCAGCCGCAATATACGCCGCGCGCGCCGACCCCGCCATTCGGCGCTAGTACCCTGTCGGTCATTCCCGTGCTTCGGGCCGACGGCCTGCGCGAAACCATCAACCGCGATCTCGGACCGCTCGAGACCCTGTGGCATGTCCGGGCGGCGATGAACGTGGCGGCGCTGAGCTGCACCGGACCGCTCTACGAGCGCCTTGTCGGCGACTATAATGCGTTCATTGGCAACAACAGTGCCTCGCTGCGCAACGCGAACAACGCGATCATCCGGAAATTCCAGCGCGATATCGGTGCGGGATATAAGACGGAGCATGATCGTCATCAGACCCAGCTCTATAATTACTGGTCTTTCTCTCCGCTTCGGCGTCCCTTTTGCGATCAGGCCGTTCAGATCAGCCAGCGGGCGATCGTGACCAAGTCTGCAGAACTTGACGAATTTGCCGCGCAAGCCTTGATGGAACTGGAAAAACCATTCAGCGATTTTTATCTCGCTTACGAGGAATATGAACGCGATCTTGAAGCCTGGAACGTTCAATACGGACAGCCGGCTGCCGCAGTTGCCGGGCCGGCAATCCTTGATGATGAACAGGTTCCCGCCGGCGAATGAGCGTGTTTTTGAATTAGTATAAAAAGGGCCGGATGGGATGACCATCTGGCCTTTTTAATGTCCTGGTCTACCGATCAGCTGTTCCCGGCAATTAATGCATCATCGATGGCCTTGGCCGATTTATAAGCCTCACGATCGGTCACCCGCTTTGCATAGGCGATAAAGGAATCCCGCTTGGGCAGGGTTTCAAATTGAGTACCCCAGCCTACCTGTGCGCCGACATAGACGTCGGCCATGGTAAAGCGGGCGCCGCAGACATAGTCATCGGTCTGGAATTTGCTTTCCAGCACATCGACAACATGATCATAATTGCCATATCCAGCCATTTTCTCTTTGTCCTGCTCGACCTCGAAGCCCATCGACCGGTTGGTGATTGCAGATTCCAGAGGGCCGGCGGCAAAGAATAGCCAACGATAATAATCGGCCCGTTCTTCAGCCGTCGGAGCGAGCCCGGCGTCGGGAAAGGCCTCGGCGAGATAGGCACAGATGGCGGCGCCTTCGGTCACGACCTTGCCGTCATGGTCAATCGCCGGCACCTTGCCCATCGGATTGACCGCAAGATAGGCAGCTGCCTTCATGGTGGTGTCATATTCCAGCAGCACCTGATCATAGTCGGCGCCAGCTTCGTGCAGCGCCCAGCGCGCAATCTGGCCGCGCGACATCGGATTGGTATAGAATTTCAGGGTCATCTTATTCTTCTCCTTGGTTTGTCTTGGCTATATGCGTCTTGTATTTTTCTCTCTGCTGCCGCGAAAATTCCTCGAGCGACTTCCCGGGTTCCGGTTTGTAGACTTCACCGGTCGGCACTAGGTCGGTAATGCGGTCGAGTCTGAAAACCCGGAAGTCGTTGCGCAATTCGCACCACCCGACCAGGGTCCAGACTTTGCCCCAGAACCACAGTCCCAGCGGCTGGACATTTCGGTCGGATGTGGTGCCGTCCTCGTCGCTATAGTCCAGGAACACTATTTCTCGAGCATCAATCGCATGTTCGCAGCGGTCGATTAATTCTCTGGCCTGTCCTGCCAATCCCATGCGCGGTGAAAATATCTTTGTGTCGCCAACGCGCCTGCGCTCGGCTTCGGGCAAGACCGCCTCGATTTTGACCAAAGCTTCCTCTGCCGCGGCAATCATCGCCGTACCGCCCCAGGCTTTGACCATCCTTGCGCCGGTAACCAGTGCGACAATCTCGTCGCGGGTGAACATCAACGGCGGCAGGTCAAAGCCGCTGCGCATGATATAGCCGATGCCTGCTTCTCCATCGATCGGGACGCCGGTGGACTGGAGATCGGCAATATCACGATAGATGGTGCGTTCGGACACCTCCAGTCGCTCGGCCAGACTGGCCGCTGTCACGAGCCGACCACCGCGCAGATATTGGACAATCTGGAAAAGGCGGTCGGCTCTGCGCATCAGTCGTTATATTTGAAGATACCGAGGCTGTTGCCCTCTGTATCCCTGGCATAGAAAAATGCGCCTGACGGGATGGAAATGGTTTCCGAAACCACTTCACCTCCGCTGGCCTTGATCCGGTCCATGGCGTCGACCAATTGTCCGGGCGCGGAGAGATGCGCGGTGACCCCGTCGCCGGCAGTCGCGGGTTTGCCCTCGTAAAGATGGCCGCACATCGCGCCATCGCTGCTCGGGATCATCTGCATAGTCTGCGGGCCATTATTATCCTCGACGAGACTTGTCTCGAGAACGGCTTCATAAAAGTCTTTGGCACGGTTAAGGTCGGTTGCGGGTATCTCTACCCAAACCAGTCTGTCACGGGTCGTCTCGGTCATTTGCCTGCTCCTTCTTGTTGGTTGAACAAGCACCAGATATCATAGCCCTACTGACAGCATCATGTCAGTAGTGTTTCAGGAACTGGTGAAACGCGTGCGAATTGTCTAGTGCCGCGGACCAACTAGAGCGAAAGCCGCACCCTGCGGATCCATCGCGTTCACCGAAAAGTCACCGCCCGGTATCTCCATCGGTTCCACGATGATCTCGCCGCCCTTGGCCTTGATTGTATCAACCGCCACATCAATATCGGGCACCCGGAAATAATAGGTCCAGGCAGAGACCGGCATTCCATCGGGCTTGGCCATCATCCCGCCCATCATGAAGTCATGCCGCAGCATAGTATAGGTTCCCATCGGCCCCATATCCATCTCCTCATCCTTCTCCCAACCGAACAGATCGTGATAGAAGTTGAGCGCTGCTTCGGGATCGCTGGTGGCAAGCTCGTTCCACGCGCAATGGCCGACCATCGGCTCTGTCGCGGCAAAGGCCTTGCTGATAGCATCCGGATCGCCGGCTGGCGGGGTCGGCTTCATCACGTAGAACATTGCGCCCTGCTGATCGGCAACAAAAGCAAAGCGCCCGACACCGGGTATATCCTTTGGTTCAAAATGGACACTGCCGCCCGCAGACAATATCGCTTCCGCCATCCGATCGACATCTTCGACATTGATATATCCGAGCCAACAGGGCCGAGCGCCATTGGCGGTCATTTCGGGCGTCAAAGGCATCAGGCCGCCAACGCCGCCGCCGTTCATCGAAATTTCCCGATAGTCGACGTCGGCCTGACCGCTATCGGCAAAATCCCATCCGACCAGCGGTCCATAAAAATTCTGTGCCGCGTCGGCATCGCTGGTCAACAATTCATACCAGATGAAATCACCATGTTTATTGGTCATTATTCCTGCTCCTCATTCTCCCAACGAGACGACCGGTTC
>NZ_JBATHY010000040.1:0-4772 GCF_049667325.1 Parasphingorhabdus sp.
ACAACGACCCTCCGGTTGCTCCAGCAACGGCTCCTGCCGAAGGCTAGACCAGATGCAAAAGATATTGGGAAAGGGCGGTTCGATTGGGCCGCCCTTTTCTATTCAGGGAAGCAACAGACTCGAATCCACATAGCTGTAAAACCGGAAACCCTCGGCAATCGCATGGGCATAAGCCGCTTGCATCGTCTCCAGCCCCATCAGCGCGCTGACCAGCATGAACAGGGTGGATTTGGGCAGGTGGAAATTGGTCATCAGGCCGTCGATCGCGCGGAACCTGTAGCCGGGGGTGATGAAAATATCGGTGTCACCTTCGAACGGACGGATGACCCCGTCTTTCCCCGTCGCGCTTTCCAGAAGACGCAGGCTGGTTGTGCCAACCGCGATCACCCGGCCTCCCGCCTTTCGCGCAGCATTCAGGCGGTCTGAGGTTGCAGCGTCAATTCGACCCCACTCGCTGTGCATCTGGTGGTCGTCGGTTTCGTCGACCTTGACCGGCAGGAACGTCCCCGCCCCGACATGCAGGGTCAATATTTCGCTGCTCACGCCGGCCTGGGTCAGCGCGGCCAACAGACCGTCTGTGAAATGCAGCGCTGCTGTTGGCGCAGCCACGGCGCCCTTTTCGCGGGCAAACATCGTCTGATAATCATCAACGTCGCGCTCGTCGATTGCCCGCTTGCTGGCAATATAAGGCGGCAGCGGCATGGTCCCGGCGCGCTCGAGAAGCAATTCGACCGGCTCATCGCCCAGAAAGTGCAAAATGAAACTGCCGTCATCGAGCTTTGCTTCTGCTTGCGCCGAGACATTCATCCCGAAATTGACCGTCTCTCCGACGCGCAGGCGCTTGGCATTGCGTACGAACGCTTGCCACCGTCGGAGGTCCACACGCTTGTGCAGCGTAGTTCCGATCGTGGCCTCGCCGCGCGTCCCTTGCAATTGCGCGGGAATGACCTTGGTATCGTTGAAGACCAGAACGTCCTTTGGCCCCAGCAATTGCGGCAGTTCGCTAACGACATGGTCGGATATCTTCTTGCCGTCGACTCTCAGCAGTTTCGCGCTGTCGCGCGGAACCGCAGGTCGCAACGCAATGCAGTCCTGTGGCAGCGCAAAGTCGAAAAGATCAACGCGCACGGGCCGGACTAGGGATTCAACGGCGCGTTCAGGTCATCCAGCGTGATCGGCGCTTCGGACATATTGGGCCGCGCACCCGGCAGAACCGGCGGCTTGTTGTCTGCAGCCACCGATGCCTGCAATATGCGACTCGGATTCAGGGGCGGCTCGCCACGTTCTATCGTATCGGCATATTCCATACCCGAGGTGACCCGGCCGAAAACAGTATATTTGCCGTCGAGGGAAAAACGGGGATAGAAGACGATGAAGAACTGGCTGTTGGCGCTGTCTTCGCTCTCCGCCCGGGCCATCGAGACGACGCCCCGAACATGCGGGAACCGGCCAAATTCCGCTTTCAGATCGGGCAGTTCAGAGCTGCCGGTGCCGGTTCCTGTAGGATCGCCGGTCTGTGCCATGAATCCTTCAATCACGCGGTGAAAAACGATGCCGTCGTAGAAGCCCTGGCGCGCCAGCGTCTTGATCCGCTCGACATGATTGGGCGCCATCGCCGGGAACAGCTGAATCGTGACCCGGCCACCGGTCGACAGGTCAAGATGCAGGATATTCTCTGCAGCAGGGACCGATGCGGGAGCCGGTGTCTGTTCTTGGGCTTCCTGCGCATGTGCGGCAGCGGAAACTAGAAACAGAGCGGAAATGGTCAGAAAAAAATTACGCAGCATGTCATACTCATTTGGCAAAGCGGGATGGGAAAGCAACTAGCCTTTGGACGATTATAGCTGTCTCTGCAATGAATTGCTGGTGAACGCTATTGATCTCCCTTGAGGCCGATCCTGAGCACCCTTGCGGTAATTTCATCGGCCACCGGCGGAGTGACGAACTTGTGAATCTCGCCGCCGAACATCGCAATTTCCTTGACCAGACGCGAGGCGATCGGCTGCAACGAGACATCGGCCATCAGAAACACCGTTTCAATATCATCATTCAGCTGCTGGTTCATGCCCGCCATCTGATATTCATATTCAAAGTCGGCCACGGCACGCAGTCCGCGAACGATCACACTGGCACCGCGCTTTTCTGCAAATTTCATCAGCAGCATATTGAACCCGACCACTTCGACACCATCGCCCAGATCGGCCGTTTCCCGGCGCACCATTTCCAGCCGCTCCTCGTCCGAAAACATCGGTGATTTCGAAGGGTTGGTGGTGACACCGATCACCAGCTTGTCGACCAGAGCCATCCCGCGCTTGATGATATCCATATGGCCCAGTGTGATGGGGTCAAAAGTCCCCGGATAAACGCCGATTCTCATATCCCGTCCCCTCCGCCTAGCGGTCCCTTGCGATCGTATATTCGGCGATGGCGCGCAGCAAATCCGCTTCTCCGCCATAGCCGCTTAAATGTGATTTGGCCTGATCGACCAGCATCTGTGCCTGCTCTTTTGCCCGGCCCAGCCCCATCAGGCTCAGAAAGGTTTCCTTGCCGGCCTTGGCATCCTTGTGCAGCGCCTTGCCGGCCTTTTCCTCGTCGCCCTCGACGTCCAGGATATCGTCGGCAATCTGGAAAGCGAGGCCCAGATCATGGGCGTAGCCACGCAAGCTCGTGCGGCCCTCGTTGGACACCCGGCCCAATATCGCACCGATTTCAACGCAGGCGGTGATCAGGGCACCGGTTTTCAACTGCTGGAGTCTGGTCACGGTCTGCAGATCGAAAGAGGAGTTTTCTGCGACCAGATCCATCATCTGGCCGCCCGCCATGCCCGCAGGCCCCGCCGCTTTGGCTAGGCAGGCGGTCATCTCGGCGCGCACAAAAGGATCACGATGGGTCCGTTCGTCTGCCAGCAATCCGAAGGCCAGAGCGTGCAGAGCATCCCCAGCCAACACCGCGGTTGCCTCGCCATAGGCGATATGGGTGGTCGGCTTGCCCCGCCGCAGATCATCATCATCCATGCAAGGCAGATCATCGTGGACCAGCGAATAGACGTGCAGCGCCTCGACCGCGGTGGCTGCCCGGATCGCGCAGGATTCGTCGACATTGAAAAGTCCGGAAGTGGCCATCACAAGCAAGGGTCTCAGCCGTTTGCCGCCGCCAATCGCGGCGTGTCGCATCGCTTCATACAACTCGCTCCGCGGATCGTCCGGGACCTGCAATAGCGTCTCAAACTGTCGGTCGACAGCGGCAGCGACCCGCGCCATTTCCTTCGAAAGATCCGAATTATTGTTGGCGGCCACCGATTCAGTCCGCGTCAAACGGGACAGTGGCTTGCGGCTTGCCATCCCGATCGAGAGTGATCTTCTCGATCTTGGCCTGTGCGGCTTCCAGTCGTTGCTGGCAGAGACCGCGCAGTTTCTCGCCTTCGCTATATAGTGCAATCGACTGGTCGAGCGGCACGTCGCCATTTTCAAGTTTGCGGACAATATCCTCGAGGCGCTTCAGCGCGTCCTCGAAGTTCAGCTGTGAGAGGTCTTCTTTGGTTTCGCTCATGGCGAAATTCAATGACGGTGCTTTGGGTCGCGGTCAAGGGCTTGGACTTCACTATCGTCAAGTTCCGGTGTAGCGCTCAAGAAAAGGGATGGGAGAAAAATATGTTCATCGGTCATTTTGCGCCAGCGATGGTCGCGGCAACCCATCCCAAGGCGCCGGGGCTTGGCACCCTTTTTGTCGCCGGACAGCTCCTGGATTTCGGCTTTTTCGGTCTCGCGCTGGTCGGCATCGAAAATTTTCGGATTACGCCCGGAATCACCAGGATGGTGCCGCTGGACCTTTATGACATGCCCTATACCCATAGCCTGCTGGGGAGCGGCATCTGGGCCGCGGGATTTGCGCTGCTGATCTGGCTGTTCACCCGCAACCGGACCGGCGCGCTGATCGGCGGAGCGGTGGTCCTGTCGCACTGGTTTCTCGATCTGCTGGTCCATGCGCCGGACCTGACACTGGCGGGCTCACCGCCAAAGATGGGCTTTGGGCTTTGGAATTACCCGGTGGTCGAGATGCCGCTGGAGCTCGCGATCACATTTGGCGCACTGGCGTTCTTCATCATCAAAACCCGCGCCATCTCGGGCACGTCAAAATATGCCCTTGGCCTTTTGGCCGTATTGCTGATGGTCTTGCAATCGGTCAACTGGTTCGGACCCGAACCGGTGGTGGCGGATGCAGCGATGAAATGGACCGGCTTGCTCGCCTTTTCAGTCGCTGCCCTCGCCGCCTGGTGGGCGGGCGGAACACGCCGATTGAAACAGCCATGACAACAGGATCGACCATGACCCAATATATTGCCGCTTATGCCATCGCCGCCGTCATTTTCGGTGTGCTCGACGCCATCTGGCTGAGCAATGCCGCGCCTTCGCTCTACCGTCCGATCATTGGCGATATCATGGCCGACCAGTTCCGTCTGGCGCCGGCGCTGACTTTTTATGCGCTCTATCTGGTCGGGATGATGTGGTTTGCGGTGCGGCCCGCTTTTATCGACGGACAGTGGACGACCGCCCTGCTCAATGGCGCCCTGCTCGGCTTTTTCTGCTACGCAACCTTCGATCTGACCAGCCAGGCGGTGCTCAAGACCTGGTCGACCAAGCTGACCATCATCGACATGATCTGGGGAACCTTCGCGACCGGCACGACGTCGGCGGTCACCGCGATGCTGGTGCTGCGTTTCGTGAAAGGCTGACTCTACCCCGCGATTTGCTCTTCGATCTGGCCCAGCCGTT
>NZ_JBATHY010000041.1:0-24336 GCF_049667325.1 Parasphingorhabdus sp.
TCGCGACGTTGCTTTGTCAAAGGCCTCCATCATCTGATCATGCCCGCTTTTGGCGCGCTAACCGGCGGTATGGCGGCAGCGGACCCCGCGATCGAGGCCTGCGTCGGCGGCCCGGCAGAGGCGATTATCGGGCTGAAGGAGAAGGCGGTGCGATTCCCGTTGCCGTTCAAGGATACCGCCTTGGAAATGATCGATGAATCACAGCTTGCACTGCCTCTCGCCACCACTGCCCGCTGACGGATAACAGGCCGCCGCCGAAAGGACGTGATATTGCGGGTGACTATTTGTACGGTCTTGGCCCGGCGCTCCGCGGTTTTTTCGGGGATCGCAACATATTGCTTCGACCGCTGGTCAATTCGATCTATATCATGCTTTTTCGTGTCGGCCCCGGGAATCTGGAATCCGTTTATGGTGTTGTTCGACAAGCGATCGACCATTTCGATAACTCCCGAGCGTCAGGCCCCGGAAAGTTTTTTGCATAAATCCGGAAAACCCGCCAAGGACAGAACATGGAAATAGTAGATTCGTTAATGGTCAAGATCGCGCTGATCGGCCTGCTCGGCATCGGCGCGCAATGGATTGCCTGGCGGACGGGCCGTCCCGCTATCGCTCTGATGCTGATTGTCGGCATTATCGCTGGACCGGTGCTTGGCATCATTGATCCCGAACGGGATTTTGGAGCGCTGCAGGAACCAATCATCAAATTAGCGGTTGCCGTGATCCTGTTTGAAGGTGGCCTCAGTCTGAACTTTCGCGAGCTGCGACAAGCGGGCGGTGCCGTCACGGCGATGGTGTTTGTCGCCGGACCGATAGCCTGGGTATTGGGTACCGCTGCGGCGCATTATGGCGCTGGCCTGTCTTGGGAAATATCCGCGCTGCTCGGCGGTATCATGATCGTCACCGGCCCTACCGTGATCGGTCCGATGCTGCGCACGCTGCGCGTACCGTCACGAGTGCGCAACATCCTGAAATGGGAAGGCATTGTGAATGATCCGATCGGCGCTCTGCTCGCCGTCGGTATCTATGCCTATATCACCTATGAAGGACCGGACGCCAATATCGCAGTCATCAGCATGGATGTCCTTGCTGCCAGCTTCATTGCCGGACTAATCGGCGCGGGTCTTGGCTTCGCTGTCACCTGGCTATTTCCGAGGGGGAAGGTGCCGGAATATCTGAAGGCTCCTTTTCTGCTGGTCACGGTGATAGCCGGCTTTGTCATCGCCGACCTGATCAAACATGAAACGGGATTGATCACAGTTACCGTGATGGGCATCGTGATGGCCAACCGCCAAATCTATTCGAGTCAGGCGCTCTACCGGTTCAAGGAAGATCTGGCGGTGCTGCTGATATCCGGTGTGTTTATCATTCTTTCCGCGACTCTGGACTGGGAAACGGTACAGCAATTCCGGCCGCAATTTGTCATTTTCCTGATATTGCTGTTGTTTGTCGTGCGGCCAATTTCGGTGCTGGTCGCCCTGCTGTTCAGCTCCGTTCCCTGGCGCGAGCGCTTGTTTATCGCCTGGATTGCACCGCGCGGTATTGTCGCCGTCGCGATCACCGGCCTGTTTGCGATTCGGCTGGTCGATTACGGGTTCCCCGGAGCAGAAGCGCTTGTCCCGTTGAGCTTTGCTGTCGTCATTGCGACTATTTTTGCCCATGGCTTTTCCGCATCATGGGTCGCCGAACGACTGGGAATTTCGGAAGGAAAAGGCGAGGGCGTCCTGATCGCCGGTGCCAATCGCTGGTCCATTGCGCTGGGCAAAATGCTGAAATCTCTCGATATCGAGGTGCTGATGACGGACAATAGCAAATTCGCCTTGCGCCGGGCACGGAGCGAGGGTCTTGCGATACGTCACGGCGATGTGCTGGACGAGGCCCATAATGACAATATCGATATGGGCGAATTTCAGCATCTTATCGCGGCCACCGACAATGACAGCCAGAACCAGTTGATCACCGCCGACCTTGGTCCGGAAATGGGTTATGAACAGATCAGCCGGCTGGCCAATGACGGACAAAGCAAAAGCCGGGTCGGACACGGAAGATTGCTGTTCGAATCGGGCGCGGAGTTCGGCACTTTGCTCGACCGTGACCTGGCGGGCTGGCGATTCAGCAAAACCAATATCACCGAGAAGTTCACCGTCGAAGACTATCGTAAAAATCTCGAAGAGGACGAGGAGCCGCTTGCTGTTTTGAAGCCGGACCGGAGGCTGTTGTTTTTTGCTACCGATGCGCGACCGGTCATCGAGGATGGTGATATCGTGATCAGCTTTGTCGCGCCGGACACACCGGAGGAACGCAGAGCGGACCGCGCGGCCAGAGAAAGCGAAAAAAACGGTGAAAGCTGATCATGCGTCCTGATTTGCACGCGGCCCGAACAGAGCCGTGCCGACCCGGATATAGGTGGCGCCCAGCTTGATCGCCTTTTCAAAGTCTCCCGACATACCCATGCTGAGTCCGTCAAGGCCGTGATCGCGACCGAGTTTTGCCAGCAGGGCAAAATAGGGCATCGCATTGGTTCCTTCCGGCGGGACCGCCATTAAGCCGGCGACCTCTATGCCCGCTTCCCGTGCCTGTTCGAGCAGTTGGGGAACCGCCTTGATGTCGCATCCCCCTTTTTGGGATTCTTCGCCGATATTGACCTGCAGAAAACAGGGGATGCGCCGGTCTTGCCGGTCCATTTCCTTTGCCAGCACCTTGACCAGAGAATGCCGGTCAACTGAATGGATATAATCGAAAAGAGCCACGGCATCTGCGGCCTTGTTTGATTGCAATTGGCCGATCATGTGCAGCTCAATATCGGGATATTCCGCTTTCAGTGCGGGCCATTTCTCAGCCGCTTCCTGAACCCTGTTCTCGCCAAAGATCCGATGACCAGCCTCCAGAAGGGGCCGGATTTCATCGCTGCTGCGGGTTTTGGATACCGCGATGAGCGCAATAGCGGGCATTTTACGATTCGCAATCTTTGCAGATTTTTCAATCTTTCTGCGGATGTCCTGGAGTGCGGGATTTGCCAATTTGATGCCTGTCACAATCATTCTCTTTCGCCAAGCTTGTGTCTATAGGCGTGCATATGTTGCGAGACCAGCCCTCCCCCGTTTTGCCTGACCCGATCGATTCGAGCCTGCCCCGGACATGGCTGTTTACCGATCAGCGAAATGATGAAAGTCTCGAACAAACCATCAAACGACTGCCGCGCGGGAGCGGGATAATCTTTCGTCACTATCATTTGGACGAATCATCAAGGCGGGCGCGATTTGAAACCGTCAGAAAACTTGCGCGACGTCGCGGGCATATCGTGTTTCTGGCCGGATCACACGCATTGGCCACTCTCTGGCGGGCCGATGGCGTTCACGGGCGGGGAGCCTGTCAGTCCGGAACCGGACGACTGCGTCATAGCGCGCCCGTCCATAATGCCCGGGAAATCCATCAGGCCAATCGCGCTGGTGCGGAGATTTTCTTTCTGTCGCCGGTTTTCCGGACCAGGTCACACCCCGGCCAGCGCCCGCTAAATCCTGCGCAGGTCCGGCGTCTGGCTGCTTTGTGCAACGGCGCGGTGATATTGCTCGGTGGGATGGACCGGCATCGATATCATGCACGTAAAAACCACCTGACCCACGGCTGGGCGGCGATCGATGCTTTTAACTGATTAGTTTCTAGAAGCGGAACTGGGTTCCGACATAGACTGCCTGGCTATCCTGACGATTGTCAGTCAGCGGTGCCATCCGGTCACGCTCGTTGTTGATCCGGACACCGGCGGTCACGTCGAGGTTGCGGGTCAGCGAGTAGCTGCCGCCAACATCGAGGGTATAATCTTTCTGACTGGCATCAAGTGCGCGCGGTGCAGCGTTGATCGGTGCCGAGGCATCAAGTGACATGCGGGTGTTGAAACGGCTCTTCTTGCCGGTACTTTCCTCGCCAGCCAGACGCCCTGCACCAATTTCCGACAGGTCGGGCAAATTGCCAGCCAGTTTCCTGACCGGAATGGCGAAGCTCTTCAAGCCCTTCGCAGAGCCGAGGCTGTACGAAACGGGCGCAATTTTCGCTGCGCTCGTGACACCCGATCCGGGTGCGGCAGCGAGTAGATTTTCACGGATGGACACGGCCCCGGCGTCCGACTTCTGTCGAACCACCACAGTGACCGACCGTTCTCCGTCGAGCGTACCGCCCGCTGGTGTAAACTTGAAGCTCGCGTTTCCGCGCAAGGTGGTCAGCTTGTACTTCGCTACAAGATCAGGATCAGCACCGGCTACGGTAAAGGAACCGACTGAACCCAGGGTTTTCAGGGATACCATCCCCTCATCGCTGGAAAGCACTCTCGCCAGGGCAGGGGTCATGGCAAGGCCGGAGATCGCGAGTCCCGTCGCTAACCAGCCCAAATGATTGCCCTTTTTCGTCATGACGAAGCCTAATTCCCCTTTAAGAGATCATAGATATACCAAAGAATGGCTATCTGCACGAGTCAACTTGTTGTTTTTGTCCGATTTTACATAACCGTCACCTTTCTGTTGCAGATCGGTAACGCTTTTGCCCGGACATCGTCGCCCAGACTAGCGCGGCAAAGATGAACCCCGGATGATTTCACCGCCATTCAACTGGTGTTCAGTCCCTGCTGCACAAGAGCAAAACATGCGCTTGTGCTTGCCCCTTGCGGCAAAGCATTTATAGAGAGCGCTGAAATGATATTATGTCCGGAACAAATCCTGCAAAAAAGATTTCGTATCGGCGCAAAATGTAACCAGGAGCGCTTCATGTCCCGCCTCAACACAACCCGTCTATTGCCTTCTGTAACCGCCGGCCTGCTGGCCTTGTCACTGCTGTCCGGCTGCGGCGGAAAAGAACGGCCCAAAGCCGATCTTGCCGCATCCCAGGTCACCACCATCGGTGTGAACAGCTATTTGTGGCGCGCCTCGCTGGACGCCTTGTCGTTCATGCCGCTGACCCAGACCGACAGCAATGGTGGTGTGATCCTGACCGACTGGTACGTGAATCCGCAAAATCCTGGCGAACGGATGAAAATCAATGTTTCGATTCTCGACCGCGATTTGCGCGCCGATGCCTTGCGTGTCGCGGCATCACGCCAGGTTGCGACCAACGGCACGTGGGTGGATGCCCCCGTCAAGGCGGCAACCACGCAGAAACTGGAACAGATCATTCTCACCAAGGCGCGCGATTTACGGCGCGGCGTGATCTCCAACTAAACTTTCCTGCCACATCATGGGGCCGCAATGACCGATCAGCGATTCAATCCACTGGCGGCGGACAAACGCTGGCAAGAGCGCTGGGCAAAAGCTGGCACTTTCGAGGCGGACGACGCCAGCAGCAAACCGCGCAGCTATGTGCTGGAAATGTTTCCCTATCCATCGGGCCGGATCCACATGGGTCATGTCCGCAACTACACGATGGGCGACGTGCTCGCCCGGTTCCGGCGGATGCAGGGCTATGAAGTGCTCCATCCGATGGGCTGGGATGCATTTGGCATGCCGGCGGAAAATGCCGCGATGGAAAAGAAAGTCCATCCCGGCGAGTGGACCAGAGCCAATATCGCATCGATGCGCAGCCAGCTGAAAACGCTCGGCTTTGCCTTTGACTGGAGCCGCGAACTGGCGACCTGCGAACCGGATTATTATGGCCACGAACAGGCGCTGTTTATCGATCTGTTCGAGGGCGGCCTTGTCTATCGCAAGGAATCGGCGGTGAACTGGGATCCGGTCGACATGACCGTGCTCGCCAACGAGCAAGTGATCGATGGCAAGGGCTGGCGCTCGGGTGCCCAGGTCGAAAAGCGCAAACTCAGCCAATGGTTTCTGAAGATTACCGAATTTGCCGAGGATCTGCTAGCTGGATTGGGAGATCTCAAAGGTTGGCCCGAAAAAGTGCGGCTGATGCAGGAAAACTGGATCGGCAAGTCGCAGGGCCTGCAATTCCACTTCGCTCTGCCCGAAGCGCAGGGCGATATCGCCAGCGTCGAAGTATTTTCGACCCGGCCAGACACGATTTTCGGGGCGAGTTTTGTCGCCCTGGCTGCCGATCATCCACTGACGCAAAAGCTAGCGGCAGGAAACGAGGCGCTCGCCGCCTTTGCCAAGGAATGCAAAGCCGGCGGCACCACCGCCGCCGAGCTCGAGACGATGGAAAAAAAGGGCTTTGATACCGGCCTGACCGTCACCCATCCGCTCGACGCCGATTGGCAACTGCCGGTCTATGTCGCAAATTTCGTGCTGATGGATTATGGCACCGGCGCGGTATTTGGCGTGCCGGCCCATGACCAGCGCGATCTGGACTTCGCCCGCAAATATGAGCTGCCAGTCAAACGCGTGGTCGCCGATGGCGACCAAACCGCCGCTGAATATGTCGGGGACGAGGCCTATACCGGCCCCGGCAAGATCGTGAACAGCGCGTTTCTTGATGGCATGACGGTCGAAGCCGCCGGACAAGCGGTCATCGAGCGGGCCCAATCGGAAGGCTGGGGCAAGGCACAGACCACATGGCGGCTGCGCGACTGGGGCGTTTCGCGCCAGCGTTACTGGGGCACGCCGATCCCGATCATCCATTGCGAGACCTGCGGTCCGGTGCCGGTGCCAAAAGATCAGCTTCCGGTCGTCCTGCCTGAAGATATCGACTTTGAAACGCCGGGCAATCCGCTCGAGCGGCATGCCAGCTGGAAACATGTCGACTGCCCGAAATGCGGCGCGGTGGCCCGGCGCGAAACCGACACGCTGGATACATTTGTCGACAGCAGCTGGTATTTCCTGCGCTTTGCCAGCCAGCCCGACGACCGCCCGTTCGACCCAGAAGTGGTCAAACAATGGCTGCCAGTGACCCAATATATCGGCGGCGTCGAACATGCGATCCTGCATCTGCTCTATGCGCGCTTCTGGACCCGGGCGCTGGCGAGCATCGGCAAGCTGGATTTTACCGAACCGTTCGAGAGCCTGTTCACCCAGGGGATGGTGACGCACGAAACTTACAAGCGGCCCAATGCCGTGCGGTCAATGACCGAAGTCGAATGGAATGCATTTTGGCCCGGAGAGTCATTTGATCCGTCTGTAACAACAACGGATATCGGCCCATGGCTCTCTCCAGAAGAAGTCGGAAAGCGCGGAAATAGAGTTTTCGAGATTGCGACGGGCAGCGAAGTCGATGTCGGCCGGGTCGAAAAAATGTCGAAGTCAAAGAAAAATGTCGTCGACCCCGATCCGATCATCGAACAATATGGCGCCGATGCAGTGCGCTTCTTCATGCTCTCCGACAGCCCGCCCGAGCGCGACCTGCCTTGGTCGGAAGCGGGTATCGAAGGCAGCTGGCGGTTCGTCCAGCGGCTATGGCGTCTGTTCATCGCGGTTGCCGACAGCGACGATACAGGCGAGGACAAGCCGCTCCGGCGCAAGCTCCACCAGACAGTTGCGGGTGTGGCGGCTGACGTCGAAGCCCTGTCGTTCAACAAGGCGGTCGCGAAAATTTTCGAACTGGTAAATCTGATCGAGAAATCCGGGCCTTCCGGGGACCGGACAATAGCGATCAAATCACTCGCGCGGATCGTCGCGCCGATGGTGCCGCATATCGCCGAAGAAGCCTGGGCGCTGTTTGGCGAAACCGGGCTGATCGCCGATGCGCCATGGCCGGAGGTCGACGAAAGCCTGCTGGTCGAGGATGAAGTGACCATCGCGATTCAGGTGCGTGGCAAGCTGCGTGATACAATTACCGTTGCCAAGGGCAGCAGCAAAGAGCATCTTGAAGAAATGGCCCTGGCATCGGAGAAGGTGCAGCGCAGTCTTGACGGGGCCGAGGTAAAGAAGGTGATTGTCGTGCCCGACCGACTGGTCAATATCGTAATATGACGACTATGATCGCCCGGATCACCATGGTTGTGACACTGTCCGCAATGCTGGCCGCCTGTAATTTGCGGCAGCTTTATGCGGGCGGAACCACAGGTGTCGTCGCCCGCGAACTCGGTAATGTCGAAATCGAACCAATCGCGGGCAAGGCGGGATGGCTGACGCGCAATGCGCTCAAGGACCAACTCGAGGCGTTCGAAGGACAAGAGGCAAAATACCGCCTGACCGTGATACTCGACGACAAGATTGCCGGATTTGGCGTGCGCAGCGACGACCGGATCACCCGCGAACGCAGAACGTTACGTGCCCGCTACCAGCTTGTCCGGGTCACTGATTCGGTCGTCGTGCTCGATGCGACCGCGGGATCGGACGCCGGCATCGATGTTGTGTCCTCGGAATTCGCGACGGTCGCTGCGGAAGACACCGCGCTGGAAAATCTGGCAACCCGGGTTGCCAACCAGATTGTAACCCGGCTGTCTCTCTTTGCCCGGACCGAGGCCAACGCGCCACCGGAACCATGAAGGTCAAACCGGAAGAGATTGTCAGGCGCTATCACGCCGCCGCCGATCATTGTCGACTGATCCTGTTATGCGGGCCCAATGTTACCCGTTGCCAGGCGCTGGTCGACGAACTGGTGCAACCGCTGGCCCAATCCGCAGAGCGGGTCGATATGACCATCGCCGATGTTAGCGAAAGTGCTGCGCGGCTGAACGACGAGGCGAATTCCGCATCGCTGTTCGGCGACAAGCGCTATATCGTGCTGCGGCTCAACAGCAGCGAAGCGGTCCGGGCGACGACCGCAATCGAAACCTTGCTGGCGAGCGCACCCGGCGGCGACCCGGTGTTTGTCATCGCACCCGGCATGGGCGACAAGACAGCGCTGGCAAAGTCGATAATCGCGGCGCCGGATGCGATGATCGCGACCTGCTATGAAACCACGCCGGAACAGGCGGCGGCGGCCATCCAGACCATGGCGAAGGCGGAGGGCGTGCGGTTGAGCCGCGAAATGGCCCAGGAAATTGCCGCATTGACCAGCAATGATCTGGTGCTCGCCCGACTGGAAGTGGAGAAGATTGCGCTCTATCTGGACGCCGATCCGGACCATCCAAAAGCGCCGGAATCCGACATTCTTCTACTGCTCGGCGCGGAGAATGACGAAGAGGATATCAGCGTGCTGATCAATGCCGCGCTCAATGGAGATGCACCCCGTCTGGCGCAGGAAATCGCCGCCACGCGCGCTCAGGGCATGAACGAGATCGGCCTGATCCGGATCATGCTGCGCCATCTGACCAAGCTGGCGGAGCTCCGCAGCAAGGTCGACAACGGTGGCAATATCGATTCAGTCGCCGGCCATCCAAGCGTCTTTTTCAAGGAGCAGAAACATTTCAAACGGCAGCTGAGAATATGGTCCTCTGCCCATATCGCTCGTCTGATTGATCGCGTTTTGCAGCTGGAGATTGCGCTAAAAAGCAGCGGTCAACCGGATCAGGTGCTGCTGGAGGAAGAATTGCTGCTGATTGCCCGCAAGGCGGCGAGCAGCCGATAGCTTATTCGTAGTCGGCGGTGATCGCGATCCGGCCGCGGAATTGACCGCTGGCGTCCCCGCGCACCCGCAATTGCCCGCCGAAAGAAAAGATCAGCCGTCCGGCCTGGTCCAGTCTGGCCAGAGCCGGTAGATTGGTTTCCAGTTTCTCCAGCTCCGCCGTCGAACCATTGGGTGCGCTCAGCTGAATTCTGTCTGGCAGGGACACGCGGACGTTCCGGCCCGGTTCGCCGGTCAGCCGTCCTTCGCCGTGCAGCGACATGCCACCAAGATTGGCGATACTGCCACTGATTTGCTTGGCACCGGACACCGGATCTATGCTGACCACGCCGCCATTGCCGCCGAGCAACGCCATGCGCGAAAAATCCAGATTGGCGGTAATTTCGATCTGCAACGGGATTTCCCGCTTGTCTGCGGCCGCTTGCGACAGACTCTCGGAAGTCGGGCTGTCCGCACAAAGGCGGCATTGTGCCTTCGCTTCATCCGGCATGAAGGCCGGATGAGCAATCATGATTGCTCCGGTCAGCAAGAATTTCACGACCATTTTCATAGCCGTATATTTTGCGCGAATATGGTGAATATCCGGTTAAGAACAGGCACGAGCCGTGGCGATCTTCCACGACAGGTCCCTTGACCGACTGCGATCAAGCCACCATTTGTCATATATGGAAAAAACAATATTGAGCGACGAACAATGGCGGCAACAGCTATCGCCTGAACAATATCATGTGCTGCGCGAAGCAGGCACCGAACGGGCGTTCACCGGAGAGTTGAACGCCGAATATCGCGACGGTGAGTTTTACTGTGCGGGCTGCGGCAGCAAATTGTTTGAATCGGAAAGCAAATTCGACAGCGGGTGCGGCTGGCCAAGCTTCTCGATACCCGCCGATGCTGAAGCTGTCACCGAGATCGAAGACAATAGCCTTGGCATGCGCCGGGTCGAGGTGCGCTGCTCAACCTGCGATGGCCATCTCGGGCATGTTTTCCCCGACGGACCTACCGAAACCGGCCTGCGCTATTGCATGAACAGCGCCGCGATGGCTTTCGAACCCAAGGCAGACTGATTTTTTTCTGTCTTTCCCTGCGTTCAGCCTGCAGTAAGGCGCCGACACGCTAGAAAATCTGAAATTCAGCGTATTAGGTGGATAGATTAATATGGCGCGTGGCAAAAAACGCAAGACAGAGCAGGGCCCAGCGCGCAAATGGTTGTGGCGGCTGGTCAAGACCGGCCTCGTCGCGGGCTTTCTGGCAACGATTGCGTTGGTGGTTGCGATATTGGTCGTCCGTTCCTCTCTCCCCGGCTTCGAGGATCTGAAATCCTCCCCCAACGGGCAGATGATCCGGGTGCTTGATGTCAACGGCAAGGAGCTGTTTTCGATGGGCCCGAGCTACGGCGAGTGGCTGCGCTATTCGGACATACCGGAAGTCATGAAATCCGCGATGATCGCGGTCGAGGACCGGCGCTATGACAGTCATCTGGGCGTCGATCCGATCGGCATAGCGCGCTCGCTTCAGGTAAGGGTAGAGCGCGGCTATTGGGCACAGGGCGGTTCGACCATAACCCAGCAACTGGCGCGGAACGTGTTTCTGAACAACAACCGGACCTTTGGCAGAAAAGGACGGGAGATTTTGCTCGCGCTGGCCATGGAGCGGAAATTTTCCAAAGAGCAAATTCTCGAGCTTTATCTGAACAAGGTTTATTATGGCGGCGGTGCCTATGGCATTGATGCCGCTTCCCGCCGGTTTTTCGCGCACGGTGCCAGAGACCTCAACCTCGCCGAGGCCGCTATCATCGCCGGTCTGGTCAAGGCCCCATCCCGCTATTCGCCCACAGCCGATGCCAAGGCAGCTATCGGACGGGCAACGGTGGTCCTCGAGGTGATGCAGGATGCCGGAGCGATTACCGCAGCCGAAGCTGCGAAATCCAAACCCGCTTCGGTCAAGCTGGCACCGGAGCCGCGGCAGAATAGTGTGCGCTATTTTACCGACTGGGCCCTGCCGCAACTGGATTTGCTGATCGACGAAACGGTGGAACCGATCGAGGTCTGGACAACTCTGGATCTCGACATGCAACGCGCAGCCGCGACCGCGATCCAGTCGCGGGTGCCGTCCGGCGCCCAGGGTGCGCTTGTAGCCATCGACCGGGATGGTGCCGTGCGCGCCATGGTCGGCGGCACGGACTATGTGACATCAAACTATAACCGCGCGACGCAGGCCGTCCGCCAACCCGGATCAGCCTGGAAAGTATTTGTCTATATGGCAGCGCTCGAAGCGGGCTATGCTCCGGACGATACGGTGACCGATGCGCCGATCACGATCGGCGGCTGGACACCGCGCAACAGCGGCAATAGCTATGCCGGAGATATTGATGTCCGTACGGCCTTCGCCTTTTCCAAGAATACGGTCGCGGCAGCGATCGGGAATGATATCGGTACGTCGACAATTGCCAATATGGCCCGCCGCTTCGGTATTACCACACCGATCAACACCAACCCCTCGATGGTGCTCGGCACTTCCGATGTACGGCTGCTCGATATGACCCGGGCCTTTGCCTCGATCAGCGCCAAGGGCGTCGCTATCACACCGTTCGGTATCACCAAGGTACAGACAATGAAGGGGGATATTCTCTATCAAAGCAAATTCGACGGTAGCCGTGTGCTGGTCGATCCCTGGGTGGCTGCCGGTATCACCGATCTGATGCAGACTGCGGTGAACACCGGTACCGGGCGAGCGGCGCAAATCGGCAGACCTGTTGCCGGCAAGACCGGCACCACCAGCAGCAACAAGGACGGCTGGTTTCTGGGCTTCTCCAGTGGCCTGACCACCGGCGTCTGGATGGGCCGCGATGATGCCAGGCCGGTTGGCGGTCTGCAAGGAGGCCGCGCTCCGGCCTCAGCGTTCGCGCAATTCATGAAAGTGGCAGTCGCCAGTCGCAAAGTGGAGAAATTCGATACCGAGCTGGTCTTGCCGGAGTGGCAATTGGAACCGGACGAAGACGAATTGTTCGGTGCGCCGGAAGACGGTATCTACGTTGACGAAAACGGCATGCCGATCGAAACCGGCCGCGGAATTGAATATGACCTGGAAGGCGGGGAAGCGGCCGATGGGCCACGGCTGGATCAGGAATGGATCGATTCAGTGATCGGCCGCGGCGGCAATCCCGCTCCCCGCAAACCGGAGCCGGCTCCGGTCAAAAAACCCAAACCGCTGCCTCCCCAGAAACAGCCGGAATCACTGCTTCCCGAAGCCATTCGTTCCGAAACGCAATAGGATATAGCTTCATTCGGCGGCTGGAGTTTGTCGTGCCACCCCCACCATATGCAGACCACGGCCATGCTTCTTGAGCCAGCGATCTGCGATCCGCCGGTCTGATTCATAGATTTCGTCGAGCAGTGCGTAAAAGCGCGGGCTATGATCCATGTGGATGAGATGCGCCACTTCATGCGCAACAACCGACCGGCGCACGTGGGGCGGGGCCATGACCAGCCGCCAGCTCAAACGGATAGACTTATGGCCAGAACAACTACCCCAGCGCCGCCGTGCATCTCCGACTGCCAATTTGGGCAAATCGGTGCCGGCCCGCACACAATAATATTCCAGATCATCCGCATAGATGGCCCGGGCCTGTGCCTTAAACCAGCGCAGAATGCGGGATTCGATATGTTCCCACGGACCGCCAAGCCGGATTTCGCCTTCCGCCAGCAAGGGGGCCCTCGGAAAATCCGGGGACCAGCGGATGATGTTGGGTTCGCCCAAAAACGCAATCTGGCTGCCATCTTCAATCGCTATCGGCGGCAAAGCCTCCGCAAAGCGGGCGTTGAGCCAGTCCGATTTTGACTGGGCAAACCGGAGCGCCTGATGCTCCGACGCATAGGCGGGCACCGTCAGGCAGACAATTCCCTTGACGGTGTCTGCCGAAACTATGATCGAACGGGCCCGTTTCGATCGTCGGATTTGGAGTGGATAGCTTACGCCATCCAGCCGGATGGCCAGCGTTTCGGAACGCGCGCTGCTAAAGCGGAGCATCGAGAATATGTTGTTCGAGCGGTCCCGCTTTGGATTCCGGAATGACCTTGCCGCGGATCGACTGGCCAGCCGCATGAATCGACTCGCGGTCGCCAGAGACCAGATAATGCCATGTCGGCAAAGGCAGGTCCCGGGCACGCAATTTGTAGGCACAGCTGTCGGGCAGCCAGTCGAATTCCTCAAGCTTGTTGCGGGTCAGCCGGACGCAATCGGGAACGTGGAATTTCCGGTGGCGATAGTCGCTACACCGCGCATCCTTGAGGTCGAGCAGTTTGCAGGCGATGTTGGTCATGTAGATCTGGCCGTCATCCTCGTCTTCCGCTTTCAGCAAGCAACATTTGCCGCAACCGTCGCACAATGCTTCCCACTGCCCGCGATCGAGCGATTCGAGAGGCAATTCCCAGAACGGAGGTTCGGGGACTAGCGCACCCATCGGATGATTTCAGCCGCAACATCTTGCGGCGTGCCGTCATAGGGCAGCAGCGCCAGTGGCTCTCCGTCCGGACCGAAAAGATAGGCCTGACGGCTGTGGTCGACGAGATATTCAGTCGCTCCGTCGTCATTCCTGATATCATAGATGATCAGATATTTTTTCGCGACATCCGCGATCTCTTCAGGGCTGCCGGTAAGTCCGATCAGACGCGGGTGAAACGCGGAAACATATTGCTTCAGAACCGCTGGCGTATCCCGGCTGGAGTCGACCGATATGAAAATCGGCTGGATCTTGCTGGCCAGAGCCGGATCTTCTTTTTCAGCCTGCTTGAGGCCGAGCATGATATTGGCAAGGTCAACCGGACAAACATCGGGGCAATAGCTATAGCCGAAATAGATGATCCGATACTGGCCCTTGAACTGGTCTTCCGAGGTTATGCCGCCATCCTGGTTGGTCAGCGTGAATGTGCCGCCTATTTTTGCCCCCGCAAGCGGAGGTTCCATGTCCGCTGACACTTCTCCATCTGACACGGGGTTGCAGGCTGCCATGATGGTCAGTAATCCTCCGCCAAGGATCATTTTTGCGATGTTTTTGATATTGTTCATTACGGGGCCAGACATGGTCTGCTACTTGATCAAATTCAACAGATAATTGATAGGTGACGATTGCAGCGAGCCGGGGCAAAGAATCACCGGTTAACGAAATGGGGCCAATAATGTTCAGTAACAATCCTTCAGGCACTTTCTGGGCCGGCAAGTTCATCCTTTTCCTGCGCATTGCGGGAATCGCGGCCGCAGCAACGTCTTTGTCGGCGCCCGCCGCGGCGCAATTTTCGGACAGCTATAATTTTCTCAAAGCTGTCAAAGACCGTGATGGCGAGGAAGCGACCAAATATCTCAGTCGGCCCGGAACAGTGATCGTCAATACCCGCGAACATTCCTCAGGCCAGACCGCCTTGCATATCGTGGTGGAGCGGCGCGACAATACCTGGCTGGGTTTCCTGCTGCAAAAAGGTGCCAATCCAGATATCTCGGACAAGGAAGGCACTACGCCGCTCATTCTGGCCACCCAGCTTCGGTTTGTGGATGGCGTCAGAACGCTTTTGGCCAAAAAAGCCAAGGTAGACGAGACGAATAGACAAGGCGAGACCGCACTCATCCTCGCGGTGCATATCCGTGATGCGGAACTGGTTCGACTGCTTCTTGCAAACGGCGCCGACCCGGACCGGACCGATACGCTCGCCGGCAAGTCGGCGCGGGACTACGCCAAGCAGGATCGCCGGACAGCAGCCATATTGTCGGAGATTGAAAAGTCGGACGCCGTTAAGCAACCCGAAACCGAAGGACGGTTCTTCGGGCCGGAAGGCTGACAATCGATTATTGCCCTCCGGGTACATGAAATCCCGGGTCGGGGCTGATCCAGCCGTCGGAGATCGCTGCGCGTCGCATAGCGCGGCGGGCCAGCCGCATGGTTTCTGTCTTGCGACGCGCCGGAGCAAGCGCATTGGTCGCAGCCGGCCTCACCATTTCCGCATCATAGGCATCGGCAATGATCAATCCGGTGCGTTGGGGTAGAAAATCCGGGGCATCAACCGGCGACGCATCAAATCCGACGGGCAAGGCCCAGTAGAAGCGGTCACAATAATCAAGATATTCCGTCCATTTTGCGTCGCCCAGCAAATCGCTCCGCGCAACCTTGATCTCGACGATGACAATCTGCCCTTTCGCATCAATTCCCATCAGATCCGCCCGGCGCCTGTTCCGCAAACCGACTTCCGGCAACACCATGATGTCGTGCCTGAGAAACATCCGCGCCACGCCACGGGCGACTGCCTGTGCGCCGGTCAGGTTATCGTGATCGATCAACAGGCCCAGCGAATCATCGATTATTGTCATGGCACTTGGCTAGAACATAAAAAGAACAAAATAAAGGCCCCCGTAAGGGAGCCTTTAAGAATATGGTATTTTGGGAACGATTAACGATAGAAGATATGGTTGTCGATCGTTGCGAGCCGTTTGAGCCTCCAACCCGGAGAAACATAACGTGCATGAAAGAATAATGCGCCTTCGACAGAGCTTTCCCAGCCATCGTTCGCAGCGATTTTGGCAATTGCCACCGCATTGCGCCAAGTCTGACGTCCGGTCTTTATGTGAGGCATCTTCCCGCCACGAACGAAGGAAAACTGACTGCGCTGATATACGACACCGCAAATGGTGTCGGGAAAACGCGATGATTCGACGCGGGCCAGAACCACACGGGCCACAGCTAGCTGGCCTTGCAGCGATTCGCCTTTGGATTCAAAATAGACAGTTCCGGCGAGACACTGCATCTCGGCATCAAGCGAACCGTCGACCGATTGCTGGCCCACAAGCTCTCGCAAGGATAGCGCGTCATCGTTTACGAAGTCGGCATTTTCGCTTGAATCGCGTTCTGCTTCCGCATTGGCAAACTTGTCTGATTCGACAACGTCCTGGGGAATTTCTGCGACAACTTCCTGTTGCTCGCCAAATATAATAGCCTGGTTCGATTCGTCATCTTCCAGCAGGGCCGGATCGACAAAAATCTCGGTTTCCGGAACCTCATCGGATGCTTCCAACGCGAAGGATACATCTGTGACTGACAAGGCTGCAACCGTAGTAATAGCAAGCGACAAGGCGCTTGCGGTGCGAAAAATTTTGCTCATAAACCTGTTTTTTTATGCGGTGAGACCAGAGCAAATGATGACGTTCTAGTCAAAACCGCCAAAAACAGACCCGGAAATCAAAGCGAAGGTCTATTTCTGTTCTCCCCGTCTGCGTGTTTTCCGCCTGTCATTCACGACAAATTCAGCAGTAACCTACGCATCAAAGTTGAGCGCCAAATATGGGTCTGGGAAATAAAGTCAAGTTTACTGACCCATTTGGGCGATGAGCCGTTCCGCTTCCGGGATGTCCAGTTCAATTAACCACATATCGGGGTCAAAACCGAATCTTTGCGCAATGTAATCTGGTAAATTCTTTTTATTATCAATGTCTTGTGGCCATATTTGCTGCCAATTGGGTAAGCCGTCGAGCGAAGGCATATTCTCCAGGAGCCTAGGGTTTTCGCCCTTTTCAACGCATTGAATCAGTATTGCGCCGGATATCCGGTCACCCTTTTTCAATATGGCGCCGAACCCGCCATTTTGACTGACCAGTCTGAGAAGAGACTGGACTTTCATTTCCGCAGAGAGTCGCGGTTCAATCATTATTTTTGTAACCGGGCAGTGATGCCAAGGGGATATGCGAGCGCATGAATGTCCCGGTTCCACGTGCTATTTCTTCACCATCGCTATCGATCAGCCGTGCATCGGCGACAAATACCCGGCGTTTCCCGCTAACCCAGCGACCTTCCGCGATCACCGGCCCGGTCTTGAGCGGCTTGGTGAACAGGAGGTTGAAGGCGGTGGTCAGGATGAAGCGATCGGAAACCAGGCTGTTGGCAGCATAAAAGGCTGCGTCGTCGAGCATTTTGAAATAGGCAGTGCCGTGCACTGCGCCGGCTGCGTGGTAATAGCGTTCGTCGACATTAAAAAAGATGCTCGCCGTGCCGGCTTTCGCTATTTCAAGACGCGAATTGAACAGCCGGTTGATCGGCGCTTCTGCATAGAGTCGTTCCAACGCCCGGAAATGCCCTTGTGCGCCGTCTTTTTCCGCTCCATTTCGAGGTTCATCTGCCATGGCCAGGGTTCAGGCCGCCCGCTGTTCGCGCTGTTTGTTCAACAGTGCAAATAAGGCATCCTGGCCCGCCGCTCCGCGGAGCTTCGCGACCATATTGTCATCGCGCAGAAAGCGGGAAATGGCGGCCAATGCCTGCAAATGCTCGATCCCGGCTTTTTCCGGCGACAACAGGGCGAATATCAGATCAACCGGCTTGCCATCATGCGAATTGAACGCAACCGGTTCGGCAAGCCGCAGAAAAATACCGACGCAACGGTCAAGAGTGGCCAATTTGGTATGCGGTATGGCGATCTCCCTGCCAAAACCAGTTGACCCCAGGGCTTCGCGGGCGGTCAGTCCCTGCAGCACGGTTTCGGCATCGAGACGGTAGCATTCCTGCCCGATTTTGCTGATTCTGCGGAGAAGTTCGTCTTTGCCGCCGACGCCGGAACAATCCCGAACGGCAGCAACATCCAATCGAACGGACAAGATAGTCATCATTCATTCCCTTTGTCCCGGCATTATCCAGCCAAAATCTGCAACTGCCGCAGAATCTGGACGCCGGTGCGCTTTGGGCCGATCGGCATAATCGCCGATTATCTGCCTTTTGACGGCGGTGAAGCCCTATCAGCTATGTGGTTCAACCCAGCCAATTGTGCCGTCGGGGCGGCGATAGACCATATTATGGGCACCAGTGCCAGAATTTTTGAACAAAAGCGCGCTAGTATTGCGCAGATCCATCATCATTACCGCATTCGACACGCTGGCTTCCGGAATATCAGTGCTGGTTTCGGCGATGATCGGAGGGGAATCGCCATTTACCGGGCTGTCCTCTTCCTCTTCGAACGATTCAAACACCCGATATGCCGCTTCTTCCTGTTTCGCCGCATATTGCGCCTGAACATGGTGGTCATTGAGCCGCCGCATGTAGCGGCGCAGCTGTTTTTCGATCTTGTCGGCAGCCTTTTCAAAAGCCTGATGGGCATCGCCGGCTTCGGCATCGGCTTTCAGCATCAGACCCTGCATCACATGATTCACAATATCGCATCTGAAATGCTGATGGGGCGCCTTGCTGACCGTGACATTGGCTGAAATGGCCTTGGCAAAATATTTGCTGGCGATTGCGTTCATCCGGTCCTCGGCATGGGTTTGCAGCGCATCACCGGTGTCGACCTGGTGTCCCGAAACACGAACTTCCATATTCATTCTCCTTTTCGTTCTGTACCGTTGCACGATTGGCGGCACAGCTAAATCCGTTAAACTTCTGTCCAGAGAGGGTTTTCAATTCCCTCGATAAATATCTTGTGCCGCGCCAGCTCATCCGCGCTCGCATTATGTTCGCGCGGCGTCATAAACGCTCTGCGCTCTGCCCGCTGTGATGTGGGCTGCATGTTGGCAAGAGAATTTTGGCGTTTGGCCTCCTCTGCCAAACCAAGACCGATTTGGCGCCCTCCTGTCAATTCGATATAGAGCTGGGTCAGCAATTCCGCATCGAGCAGGGCACCGTGCTTCACCCGGTGGCTGCGATCGATGCCATAGCGCGAGCATAAAGCATCAAGCGACAATTTGGCGCCGGGATGTTTGGATTTTGCAATCGCCAATGTGTCGACCATGCGAAAGCGCGAAATCGGTTGCTGGCCACATAGAACCAGCTCGGCATTGAGAAAATTGAAATCAAACTGCGCGTTGTGGGCGACCAGATTTGACTCTCCCAGAAAAGCCAGAAGCTCTTCCGCACCGTCAGCAAACAGTTTTTTGTCGGACAAGAACATGTCGGAGAGCCCGTGCACATTCTCTGCAGCCTTCGGCATCGCCCGTCCTGGATTATAATAGCAATGAAAGGTCTGCCCAGTCTCGATCCGGTCGATCATTTCGATACAACCGATCTCCACCATCCGGTCACCATTTTGTGGATCAAAGCCGGTGGTTTCAGTGTCGAAAATTATTTCCCGCATGAGATCAATATCGGACTGAATTCGGGGTTACGCAAGGGATGCTTTCAGTTTTTGAACAAGTTTCTGAACCTGCCGTCGTGTTTCCACCTCCGGCAGCGACGTATCGATCACAGAATCGGCTTTTTTCCGTTTTTCCGCATCCGGCATTTGCAATGCTTTTATCTGCTCAAACCGCTCTTCCGTCATGCCGGGGCGGGCGAGAACACGGGTGCGCTGGTCTTCCGCGCCGGCCGATACCACCACAATATGGTCGATGCCCGCGGTGCCCGATTTTTCGAACAGCAGCGGAATGTCAAACAGGATCATGGGACGATCCCGGTTTTCTTCCAGAAAGGCCGTTCGCATTTCGCCAACCGCGGGATGAATCAATTGTTCCAGCCGGTGCAAGGCCGCTGGATCGTGAAGTACCACCGCTCCGAGCTTTCGCCGGTCCACTCCCCCGCTATTCGTGGTGCCCGGAAACAGGGCTTCGATAGCATCCACCAGAGCACCATCGGGTCCCTGCAGGTTGTGCACAGCGGCATCGGCATCGAACAAGGGGACATCTTCATCGACAAACATCTGGGCAACCGTGGACTTTCCCATGCCGATGGAACCTGTCAGACCGATTATGAAGGGCTTGTCCCGTGCCATCATGCCGTCAACAATTTGCGAAGTTCGGCATCATGTTCCATCGGTGGCGTGGTACCGAAAAACAGCTCGAATGCCAGTGCCGCCTGGCCAATCAACATGTCGAGACCATCGACCACCGCCAGATCGCGCTTCAGGGCGGCCCGCAGAAGACTGGTCTTCAGCGGCGCATAAACAAGGTCATAGACCAGTGCATCGGCTGGCAAAGGATCGAGATCCACTTCGAGCGGTGGCTTTCCCGTCATGCCGAGCGGACTGGCGTTGATCAGCAGGTCGGCTTTCGGCAATATTGCATCCATCGGCAGGACACTGCCCTTTACCGATGCTTGCATCAACAGGCCCGTCGCTTTCAAACCACTCCGCGCGATGATCGTTATTTGGCCGATTCCTGCCTGCTTCAGCGCGAACACCACGGCCCGCGCGGCTCCCCCGGCCCCGATCATTACGGCATGTTTCCCCGACCAGTCTGAATCGGCAATCGGCGCCAGGAAACCAGCCGCATCGGTATTTGTACCGATCAGGCTGCCGTCCTCCTGCCGCACAATCGTGTTCATCGCCCCGATCTTGTCGCGGACCCCGCCTGGATCGCTTACGAGGTCCATGATGTCTATCTTGTGCGGCAGGGTCACATTGCAGCCCCGCCAAGCGGGGTCAGCGCGACGCTGCTCGACATAATCGGCCAATTCCGCCGATGCGACATGGTGAGCGCGGTAGTCCGCCTTGATCGCCAGCCGTTCGAGCCAGAATTTGTGGATCAGCGGGGATTTGCTCTGGGCTATCGGATCACCGATCACTTCAGCAAATGGAACGGATGTGGTCATGACGTCAAAATACCCCGGATGCGAAGATAGTCGAGCAGGTGCAAGAGAGGCAGCCCCATGATCGTGAACTGGCTGCCGGTAATGGCGGAGAACAGTTGGGCTCCCCTGCCCTCGATCTCGTAACAGCCGACGCAGTGACGGATATTGTCCCATTCCGATTCGACATATTGTTCGATGAAAGAATCGCCCAGATTTCGGACCGAAAGCGTCGCAATATCGATATGGCGCCACACGGGACGCCCTTGTTCGGCGATCACCGCGGCGCTGAACAGCTTGTGCTTCTTGCCCGACAGCAATTTCAGATGCGCGATGGCATCGGCGGGATCGACCGGCTTGTCGAGCATCACGCCGTCTTCGAGCGCCAGAACCTGGTCGGCACCCAGCACCAGCGCAGTTCCAGTTCGCCGCGACAATCTGACCGCCTTGGCTTCAGCCAGCGCATCAGCGAGATTGCGGGCGGTCACCCCCTCGCTCTTCAACCCCTCTTTGAGGGATTCCTCGTCGACATTGGGGGCGATCGCTTCGACCGGGACCCCCGCAGCAGTCAACATTGCCAGCCGCGCCTGGCTCTTTGACGCCAGGATCAGGGGCACCTCAGTCGGGGAAACTTCACTCACCAGAACCGGCCTTCACACTATCTTCAGCGGCAACATGGCGCTCGTTATAGAGGTTGATAATGGCCGCAGCCGATTCCTCGATAGAACGGCGGGTCACGTCGATCATCGACCAGCCGTTGTCGGCAAACATCCGCCGGGCATATTGGGTTTCGGCCTTGACCTTCTCTTCATTGACATAGTCGGTTTCCGGCGCCTGATTGAGCGACAGCAACCGGTTCCGCCGCACCTGGACCAGCCGCGAGGCACCGGTGATCAGGCCGACAATCAGCGGATTTTTCAAGTGAAACAGGGCGTCGGGCGGTGGTGATTCCGGGACAATCGGTATGTTCGCGGTCTTGAATCCGCGATTGGCCAGATAGATGGATGTCGGAGTTTTGGACGTACGGGACACACCGGCGAGCACGATATCGGCCTCTTCCCAGTTTTCCCAACCGATACCATCATCATGGGCAATGGTGAATTGAATTGCTTCGACCCGGGCGAAATAGGCAGCATCCAGTATATGCTGACGGCCGGGTCTTGCCTTGGCTTCCTGCCCCAGCATATTCGACAGGGCATCGGTCACCGTATCCAGCGCCGGGACCGATGGCAGGCCCAAATGCCGGCATTCGCGCTCGAGCTTCGCTCTGATTTCGCGGTTGACGATCGTGAATATGACCAGCCCGGGATTATCCGCCACTTCAGTCAAAATCCGGTTGAGATGCTTCTCCGAACGGACCATGGGCCAGAAATGCTTGATAATCTCTACACCGTCAAACTGGGCTAGCGCCGCCTTGGCGATATTTTCAAGCGTCTCGCCGGTGGAATCCGATAGCATATGGAGGTGGAGCCGGTTCATGGACTAAGCTTTGTGATTTCACGGGGGATAAAGCAAGGGATGAAGTTGGGGATAACCGGTTCCAGAATATTCTTCCCCGACTCCCGCAATTTCATCCACAGCTAACCAACATTGATCGTTTCTATCCACAGTCTGTGGATAGCGGGGATCGAATTTTGGAATCGGTTAATTTTTCGTTAACGCCCTTCTGTCAATCTGTTTGTATTTGCGGCGCTGGCGGGTTACCGCCTTTTCCACGCCCTATCATCAACAACAATTTATAATTAATACTTATATAATATAATGGATGACCGTCTTTCTATGCCGAACGGAACCGACTCCCAGAAAATTCTCCTCCAGACATTGCTCGGCAAGAAAACCGATCGGGTGCCGGTCTGGCTCATGCGCCAGGCAGGCCGCTATTTACCGGAATATCGCGAATTGCGTGCGAAAAAAGGCGGGTTTCTCGAGCTTTGCTATGATGCGGAGGCCGCAGCCGAAGTCACATTGCAGCCGATAAAGCGTTTTGGTTTCGACGGTGCGATCCTGTTTTCAGACATATTGATCGTCCCGCATGCGATGGGCCAGAAACTATGGTTCGAGACCGGAGAGGGACCCCGGCTGGCACCAAGGCTGGTCGATGCTGCTTTGTCGTCTCTAGAGGGTGCTCCCGAGCATTTTGAAGCTATATACGCCACCGTGCGCAGGGTCTCCGAACGGCTCGACGACAAAACCACCTTCATGGGCTTTGCAGGCAGTCCCTGGACCGTCGCGACTTATATGGTCCACGGGCAAGGCAGCAAGGATCAAGGTGTTACGCGGCGTTTTGCCTATAGGGACGAAGCGGCTTTTTCGGAACTGATCAATGCGATCATCGACAATACCGTCGAATATCTGCTCGGCCAGATCGAGGCTGGCGTCGATGCGGTGCAGCTGTTCGACAGTTGGGCCGGATCCTTGTCGCCAGCGCAATTTGAAAAATGGGTGATCGCGCCCAATGCCGAAATCATAGCGCGGCTGAAGGCGGTTCATCCCGATTTGCCGGTCATCGGTTTTCCCAAAGGCGCCGGTGCCAAATTGGTCGCTTATGCCAATGAAACCGGTGCTGACGCGATCGGCCTGGATGAAACGGTCGATCCGGTCTGGGCCCATCAAAATCTGCCCGCTGGTCTTCCGCTGCAAGGCAATCTCGATCCGCTGGCCCTGATAGCCGGTGGCGAGGCGCTGGAAAAATCGACCCGCCATATCCTGCAAGTGTTTGAAGACCGCCCGCATATTTTCAATCTCGGCCACGGTATTTTACCCGACACGCCCATTGAACATGTTGAAAAGCTGCTTACACTTGTCAGGCAATGAATGAAATTCTGTCCATGCTCTATCTCTGGTTGAAATCAGCCCATCTTATCTTCGTGATCTTCTGGATGGCGGGGCTGTTCATGATGCCGCGTTTCTTCGTCTATCATCAGGAATCGGCCGTCGGTTCGGACGAAGATGCCAAATGGATCGAGCGCGAGGGCAAGCTGCGCAAGATCATTTTGAACCCGTCTTTGATCATCGTCTGGGTGGTCGGATTGGCGCTTGCTTACAATATTGGCGCGTTCAGCCAGGGCTGGTTCCACGCCAAATTGCTTTTGGTGCTGGCGCTGTCCGGCTATCATGGCTGGATGATCAGCTATGGTAAGAAACTGGCGAAAGGCGAGCGCACGATGACAGACAAGAACTTGCGGCTGGCCAATGAAGTACCGGGTATTGCGGCGGCAATCATAGTCATATTGGTGATAGTCAGGCCGTTCTGATCGGCTCTAGTTGACAGTCAAATAACAAAGGCGTAATTGAGCGCCAACGCCCGTCCGGGCTCAATTTTCATGTACATCGTAGACAGCCATCAGCTGCACACATGCAAAACAAAAAAAATAGCTTCCCAATTTATCTGGATAAACCTCCATGCATTTAAAAGAATTAAAAGAAAAATCGCCCGC
>NZ_JBATHY010000042.1:0-24743 GCF_049667325.1 Parasphingorhabdus sp.
AAGGATTTGAGATCCATCGCCGGCTTGCCGGCTTTTTGAATGATTTCAGGCTGAATTGCTCCGATCCCGCAGGCAATCAGTAGACGGTCGTCCATAACCGCACCCGACGGTCCTTCGCCATCACTGGTTTTCGCAGAGAGAATCCGGTATCGAACATCCTGATATTCGAAGAATGCTCCGGGCACAGGATTATAAGCGCGGACCTGGCGTCCAACCTGTTCGGCAGACTGGCTGAAATCCATCCGCGCATCCTGTTTCCCGATCTTCTTCGCATAAGTCGCCAGCGTATCATCCTGTATTTCCGCAGGATATTCCGACGGGGAAGCCAGATATTTGACCATGAGCTCTGCGCCTGTCTTGGCCAATTCGTCGGTCAGTTCTCCGGCGGTCTTATTAGCCATCGAGGTTGTCGATTTCAGCAGCATCGGGCCGGTGTCGAGCCCCGCTTCCATTTGCATGATGGTGATGCCAGTCTCCGTATCTCCCGCGAGGATGGCGCGCTGGACTGGCGCAGCACCGCGCCAGCGGGGGAGCAACGAGCCGTGGATATTCAGACAGCCCATTTTCGGCGCATCCAATATCGCCTGGGGCAGGATCAGACCATAAGCGGCAACAATCGCGACATCGAGATCAAGCGCGGCAAAAGCCGCTTGTTCGGTTTCATTCTTCAATGAAACCGGCGTGCGCACCTCGATGCCGAGTTCTTCTGCCAGCAGTTGTACCGGGGAGGGAGACAATTTCTTGCCTCGTCCAGCACGTCGGGGCGGCTGCGAGTAGACCGCGACAATTTCGTGCCCCGCGACGTGGAGCGCCTTGAGCGCCGGAACCGCGAAATCAGGGGTTCCCATAAAAGCAATGCGCAGAGATTTTACGCCAGACGTCATAATCTATCTTTCTCCGGGTCACACAGGGTCACACCCCCTAATCCGGAATCTATTTTCCCGGAAAAACGAACCCCCTCAAACGGTTCTGCAATCTACATCAAATATTTGACCTGTGCCCGACATGGCCGCGATGATATCCAATCGTGTTCGTGTAGGACAGGCATTTTCTGCTTGGCAGGTTCGTGCGGCTGCTCCTAATGACTAAGCCATGGCATCGCAAGAGATCGAAAATCTGGTTCAGGCCCTCGCCAAGCTTCCCGGCCTTGGTCCGCGTTCGGCGCGGCGGGCGGTCCTATATCTGCTGAAGCGTCCGGAAACAGCGATGAAGCCGATATTGGCGGCAATGACTAAGGTCGATGAACGGCTTGTTACCTGCGGAATCTGCGGCAATGTCGATACACAGGACCCCTGTCAGATATGCAATGACCCCCGCCGCGATGAAAAGGCGCTTTGCGTGGTCGAGGAAGTATCCGACCTGTGGGCGCTGGATAAGTCCCGGTTGTTTCCCGGAAAATTCCATGTGCTCGGCGGACGGTTGTCTGCGCTGGACGGCGTGCGTCCCGAAGATATTGCGATCGACAAGCTGATCAAACGCGTCGAGCAGGGCGGGATCGACGAAGTCGTGCTGGCGATGAACGCCACACTGGAGGGGCAGACCACTGCTCATTATATCGCGGAACGGCTCGAAAATTATCCATTGCGGCTCAGCCAGCTGTCTCACGGCATACCCGTGGGCGGGGAGCTGGATTATCTTGATGAAGGCACGCTGGCCCAGGCGCTGCGTTCAAGAAGACCGATAAATCAGGATTGAGCCAGATTCCGTAAGCGGTGGTTCATTTGAAGTTTCGATGGCCCACGCCCCCAAAATGCAGAGTTATGAACTTCTGAAGCCCATTTGATGCTGACAAAAAAAGGGCCTGCCGGAAGTTCCGGCAAGCCCTGATTTTCATTCAATTTGAAGGTGCTTAGAAACCCACTTTCATACCAAAGCGGAAGATTCGACCGAAGGGGTTGCCAATGAACGGATCATAGCTGACTTCCAGCCGCGCCGCCGACGGATCCTCATCGGTGAAATTCTCGACCGAGAATTGCAACTGAGCGTCAAAACTTCTGATCGGCAAATCGTAAGTAGCATGGAAATCATGTTGCGTATAAGCATCAACTTCCCTGCCAAATTCTGTCGGTCCAAAGCTTGTCGTGGCACAGGCAGCTAGTCCAACGCAGCGATCATCGGTAACACCGTCAATATATTTAAGCCCGTACCGCACGTTCAGACCGCCAACATTATAATTGACGTAGCCATTGGCCCGCCACTTCGAGATCGTGCCCGGATCGCGGAAGTAATTGGTGAATCCGTCTGCGCTATAGCCGGGCTGAACAACGACGCCGCGCAGCACGAAATCCTCGAAATCGAATTTCAGCACGTGCGAGGCATTGCCGCCGATCGAAAAGACGCCCGGCCCGACTTCGGTAGTGAAATCGAGCGCGAAGTCGAGCCCGCTAGTTTTGGCGCCAGGCCCGTTGACCCAGTCCGTGCGCACGCGCGATATATCAAGGCCAGTGGTTACGCCCTGAACACAGCCGCCCTGGAAGGTGACCAGATCGACGAAAACATTGCCGCAATTGGCAAGGCCGCCTGGTGTCGGCACCACATTGCTGGCGATCGCCTGCGCCGGTGTTGTCGTGATCCGCCCGTTAAAGTCATAAGTCCAATAGTCGACCGAGAAAGTGAAGCCGCCGTAATCGAGCACCGCACCGATATTATATGTCAAAGCATCTTCGGGACCCAGGGTATTGGGGTTACCGAAAATATCGACCGATTTAAAATTGTTGTTGGCAGCCTGGATGCCGGCAAGGCTTGTCACCCCGTTTGGCGAAACCTGCGTTGCCAGAGGTCCAGCGAATGTTGTTCCGACCGAACCGCGCAGAACCAGCCAGTCGGTTGGTTCCCAGCGGATTGCGCCCTTGGGATTAATTGTCGACCCCACCGATCCGCCATAGTCTTCAAACCGGATCGCTCCATTGATCTCCAACGTGTCGCTGATCGGAATGTTGACTTCGGCAAACAGCGCCTTGACGTTTTGGCCAACGCTGTCCGGCCTTGTGCCCCCGAGGAAGATGAACGAACCGACGCCATCGGTCGATGTTCCTACGCAACTTAAGTCCCCTTCGATGAAGCAAGGGTTTACGTTAAGATTGGTAGTGTCGTTGAGCGGGCGCGAAGAAAAGTCATTTTCGCGATATTGTCCACCGAACGCGTAGCCAATCGCGCCACCGCCCAGATCAATGCCGAGTTCGCCGGAGAAGATCAGATCGACCACGGTTTGCTCTTCCACCTGGTGGGTTCCATTTGGAACCTGAATCCAGGAGAACAGTTCCGGGTCATTGTCATTGCCTGGAATATAGGCCGGATTGGCAAGATTAAATGGCTGGTTAGACGGAGAGCTGTTGATGAACGGGTTGAAATAACGGCAATCGCCTTGGCCCGCCGTCCCGGTTGCCCGAACACAATTGGGTCCGCCAAAGCCTTCAAGCGCGGACTGCAAACGCGATCCAATCACACCCGGAGCAAAAGCGTCGCGTTCCGATCGCCACCATGTGGTGTAAAGTTGCGCGCGGAAGCTGTCTGAGAAATCTTTTTCAAACCCGCCTGAAAAGCGCCATGCTTCGTTCTTCGCACTACCTCGGCCAGCGCCGCGCTCTGTATCACGCGGATTGCCGCCCAACGCGACCGGGCGGGTCAGGATGATTGTAGCATAGCTGCCAAAGGTATTGGCCAGCGTTCCCGGAGTGAACGGATCGGCGATGCCACCGGCCAGGCCCGACTGGGCGATAAAGCCTGCATAGCCCGGGTTGCTGGAGGGAACGAAAAACTGGTTTGCGCTTCCTGAGCCCGATGGTCCCTGGGTCGCCGGAAAGCTTGGTGAATAGGCAAGCGATTCCAGATCTGTACGCGAATAAAGCGCTTCTGCATGGAAGCGGAATGTATCGCTCAATTCGACATCGGCCTGGAGATAGCCCTGATAACGGTCTTCCTCCTCGATCAGATTGTCAAATGGTACGAATGAAAAGCGACAGATCGGAAAACCGATACTGTCGACAACCCCGCTCAATGCTTCGCAGGCACCGACAGCAGAACCATCCAGTCCGATCCCGATAGTTGTCCCGGCCCGGCCTTGTGAAATGGGTCCAAGCCGCGGCGTATATGTGGCCGGATTGCCGACAGCAGACCAGCCCGACGGGTTAACCTCGTAGGGGACCAGCGTGAAGTCGCGATCCTTTGTCCCCAGTTCGGAACGATGTTGCCAGCCGAAACCGGCAAGGATATTCGCATTGCCAAAATCTTTGCCAATTACGATGGAACCGGTCCAGTTGCCGTCAGAGCCTTTTATCGACTCATAATCACCCTGCATTTCAACGCCGTCAAATCCCTTTTTGGTGATGAAATTTGCCACTCCGGCAATCGCGTCGGACCCGTATGTCGCCGCCGCGCCGTCCTTGAGCAGTTCGATCCGGTCAACCGCAAAAAACGGAATCAAATTGGTGTCGACAAATCCGTCGCCCGGCGCCGAGATTGCGCGCCGTCCGTTGAACAGCACCAATGTCCGTGTGGGGCCAAGGCCGCGCATGTTGATAGAACCATTGCCCTGAAAGCCCTGACTGGCGGTCGAGAACTGGTTTGAATCACCAAGCACTGCGCCGACAGAAGGCAGGCTTTTGATAAATTCGAGCGGAGAGGACACACCGCTTTGGGTCAGATCACTCGCCGTGAAAACATCAACCGGAACGGCTGCATCCTCAGGCGTGCCGCGAATGAAGCTGCCGGTAACAACGATGATGTTCTTGGCGTCTTCGGCTTCTTGAGTGTCCTGTGCATAGGCCGTGCCTGGCGCAATTCCCATAACGATAGCCAACGTACCTAAGGCGCATTTCTGGCGTAAAGCAGACTTGGTCATAGTTTTTCCTCCCTGATTAACCGGACTTCTTTTTTCTTGGGGCGGTCCAGATTACTTTTTTTTTACAACGTGCAATTTAATCAATCGACCAGTCAAGCCTATTCTCTGGACTTGTTGATCGGCCTGTCGTGAAATCTCTACCCGGAAACTATAGATTATCCGCGGAAGATGGCGGTTTGCCGGTTTTGTGCGGACCCTTGAACTGATGATGTCCGGTTGGTCTATGATCACAACAAATATGCCGTTAGGCAGACCTGATCAGACAGGACGAGAGTATTAGGGGCCCGAGAATTGAAAAAGCTGCCTCGACCGTAACCCCTTGCCGGAGCACACGACCGAAATCAGCACTTGGTTAAATTTTGTGCAGTGCGGAAGTCCTGCTTCAGCTGCTTGACGAATCCCGGCAAAATCCCTAAATTTGGACCATGGCTATTTTACCGATCCTTGAAGTTCCCGATCCGCGGCTGAAAACCGTTTCAGAACCGGTCACCGAGTTTGACGATGCGCTCAAGACGCTCATCGCGGACATGTTTGAAACCATGTATGAAGCGCCGGGTATTGGCCTCGCCGCGATTCAGGTTGGCGTGCCCAAACGGATCTTGGTGATCGACCTGCAGGAACCGGTCGAGCATGACCACGATCATGAACATGGCGAACATTGCCACCACGAACATGAAGTGGTGCGCGATCCGCGTGTCTTCATCAATCCCGAAATTCTGGATCCGTCCGAGGAAGTAAACGTCTATAGCGAGGGATGTCTTTCGGTGCCCGACCAATATGCCGATGTCGAGCGGCCCGCGAGCATTACCGCGCGCTGGCAGGATGAAACGGGCAAGCAATATGAAGAGCAGATCGAAGGCCTGCTGGCCACCTGTCTGCAGCACGAGATGGACCATCTCGAAGGGATATTGTTCATCGACCATCTGTCCCGGCTGAAGCGCCAGATGGTGCTCAAGAAGCTTGCGAAACTGCGTAAAGAACACGGGATCGCTGCCTGAAGCTGTGCTCCTGCGATAGGGCGCAATATGCCGAATTCAGCGCTTGAGTTAGACCGCAACACGGCCTAAGTTCTCTTTTCGTTCCTGTTGAAAGAGAGATGTCTTGGACCCCATTATCGTCATAATCGCTATCGTCATCGCTCTTCTGGGAGGTTTGACGCTGGGATGGATTATCGGTGGCAAGCCAGCCAAAGAAGCGGTGCAAGCAACCGATGCGCTGCGGATAACTCTCGACGGGGTGCGCGACGAGCGCGATGCGGCGAAGACCGAGCTCGCGGCGCTGCAGGCCGATGCCCGCAATCATGAAAAGCAGATGCAGCAGCTGGTCGAAGCGAAAGAGGCTTTGTCGGCGCAATTTTCCGAAATCGGCGCCAAGATGCTGGAGACCGCCCAGCGACAGTTTCTCGAGCGGGCCGACCAGCGCTTTGATCAGGCCAATGAAAAAGGCGGCGAGAAAATCGCCAAATTGCTCCAGCCGGTCCACGAGCGTCTTGCAACCTACGAAGCCTCGATCACCAAGATCGAGAAAGAGCGAACCGAATCCTACGCCGGGATCAGCGCGACCATCGAACAGGTGCGGCAAGGGCAGGACAGGGTGCAGCAGGAAGCGGCACGCCTGGTCAATTCGCTCCGCAATGCACCGAAGTCCCGCGGACGCTGGGGAGAGCAGCAGCTCAAGAATGTCCTCGAAACCTGCGGGCTTTCGGAACATACCGATTTTGTCACCGAACAGAGCATCGACACCGACGAAGGGCGCCTGCGTCCCGATGCGGTGATCAATGTGCCGGGTGGTCGCAAGCTGGTGATCGATGCCAAGGTTTCGCTCAACGATTATCAGGACGCGTTTGAGGCGGAAGAAGAAGATGCACGGGCCTTTGCTATGGCGCGGCACTGCAACAGCATGAAGGCACATATCGATGGATTGTCGAAAAAAGCCTATTGGGACCAGTTTGAAGACGCGCCGGACTATGTCATCATGTTCGTTCCCGGAGAACATTTCCTGGCCGCCGCGCTGGAGCATGAACCGGCCTTGTGGGACCATGCTTTCGAGAAGAAAGTGTTGCTCGCCACGCCGACCAATCTGGTCGCGATTGCGCGTACCGTCGCCGGCGTCTGGCGTCAGGAAAAAATGGCTGCCGAAGCCAAGCAGATCGGGCAGCTGGGCAAGGAAATGTATGACAGGCTTGCGGTTGCCGGAGAGCATCTCAAGCGGATGGGTTCGGGGCTTGGTAGCGCGGTCGGCAATTACAATAAATTTGTCGGCAGTTTCGAGCGCAACATCATGGCGACCGGACGCAAATTTGCCGAGCTGCAGATCGAAACCGGCAAGAAGGAACTGGAGCCGGTGCCGGAAATAGAGGCACTACCCCGCTATAGCGATGAGGTAACGGACAAGCTGATCGAAGACGATCGCGAGATCAGCAACGAAGCGGCAGAATAGACCTTAGGGCGGTCCATTCGGTCCTTCGGTAATCGCGCCGCCGCATCCACTCAAACTACCGCTTTTGCTTGCTTCCACCTTTACCGTATCGGCATAGCTGCGGTCGCTCATGCCGTCGCTGCATGTTTCGCCGCTGGTGATATAGATATTGATATTGTCGGCGTCGGAAAAGCCTTTGACTTCCCAGCCGCTACCGGTTTTGTCCATACGGTAAACCGGGAGCGAAAAATCATTGCCGTCCTGCGTCGTAAAAGCGATAGTTTCATCTTTGATCTCGACACCCCAGCCCGGTTCGGTTCCGATGGCGCTATAGTCACCCAGCTTTGCTTCCTCGACAGGCTCCTCTGCAGGTTCTCCACAGCCCGAAAGCGACAATGCGGCAAGTGATGACAGCAATATCCTATATTTCATAAATTTCCCCTCCGTCGCGAAGCTATCATAGGGGCTGTAAAAACTCTAACTATCTCTGCCGGCTTTGGTTCAGTACTTCATAAGCCATGACGGAAGCTGCGACGGCAGCGTTGAGACTGTCTGCTCTTCCCATCATCGGCATTTTGACCAGCGTGTCGCACGCCGCTTCATATTCTGCCGGCAAACCCTGCGCCTCGTTGCCGATCAGCAAAAAGGTCGGCGCTGCATAGTGGACCGATTGATAGTCTTTTTCGGTATTGAGGCTGGTCCCGACCAGTTCGCCCGGCCCGCTTCGCAGCCAGGACTCGAATTCGGGCCATCGCGCCTGCGCAATTTGCTGGGTGAAAATAGCGCCCATGCTCGCGCGCACTGCTTCGACCGAAAACGGATCGACGCAATCGTCGATCAGGATCAGTCCCCCAGCACCAACGGCATCGCCGGTGCGCAATATTGTGCCGAGATTGCCGGGATCGCGGAGGGCTTGTGCCACCAGCCAGATATCCGCTTTTGTTCGATCCAGTTCTTGCAGCGCGACCGGATGATCCTGGTAGATGCCGATGATCGATTGAGGATTGGATTTGCCGGAAAGTTTGGCAATGATCGCTTCGCTGGTTTCGATCACGTCGCCACCAGCGGCCACGGTTGCGGCCTCTATTTTCCGCGCGAGTGGGTGCAGTTCTGTGTCTTCGACAACCACCAGCATCCTGGGGGTTCTTCCGCTATCCAGCGCCTCGGTCAAAATCCTGAGTCCTTCGGCGAGAAACAGGCCCTCACGCTTGCGGAGTTTTTTCTCGCGCAAGCTCTTGAGCCGCTTGATCGTCGGATTGGAAAAGCCGGTAATCTGGTGGCGCATGGGCTCAGTCTTCTCCGAAGCCGTCGAAGACCAGGCCGGCCAGTTTCTCCAGCGCGCTCTCCGCCTGTTCGCCGGAAACAATGATTTCGATACTGTCACCTTTGGCAGCACCAAGCATCATCAGGCCCATGATCGACATGCCGGTTACTTCGGTACCGTCCTTCGCCACCCTTACGTCCAGATCGTCGGGCAATTTGCTGACATAGGTGACAAATTTCGCGCTCGCTCTCGCGTGCAACCCCCGTCTATTTGTGATCTCGACGGTTTTGCGAAATTCGCTCACGCATCGCTTCCCAGTATTTCAGAAGCGACACTGATATATTTCTGTCCGGCTTCCTTGGCCGCGGCAATAGCCGATCCAATTTCCATCGATTTGCGCGCGCCGTCGAGGCGAATGAGCATCGGCAGATTCACGCCGGCTATGACCTCGACCTTGCCTTTTTCCAACAGTGAAATGGCAAGATTGGATGGTGTCCCGCCGAACAGGTCGGTCAAGATGATGACACCCTGGCCGGAATCTACCTTCGCAATGCAATCTGCTATTTCCTGACGGCGTTGTTCCATATCGTCGCGGGCACCAATGCCGACCGCAGCGATAGCCTTTTGCGCGCCGACGACATGTTCCATCGCGATGACAAATTCCGTTGCCAACTGCCCGTGTGTGACGAGAACCAATCCAATCATCCTGATTAAATTCCCCTGTTCCCGTTCAAATTCTGCATGGATTCCAGCGCTTCCATTGGCGGTGATGCCAAGTTGCGATGCAGGACATTGGGCGAAAAGCCTGCAGCACGCAAGTCTTTGCTCAGCCGCTCTGCAACATGTACCGATCTGTGACGCCCGCCGGTGCAGCCAATACCGATATTGACGTAGGCCTTGCCAGATTCCTGATAGCGCGGGAGCAGAAATTTGAGCATGTCGAGTATTTTCTCAATCGCCTCGAGATAGGCGGGATCCTTGCTGATAAATTCCGCCACATCCGGATCGAGGCCGGTCATTTGCTTGAGATCTGGATTCCAGAACGGGTTGGCCAGAAAGCGGACGTCAAACAGCAGGTCGATATTATTGGGGAGACCCCTTGAAAAACCGAAGCTGGTTATCGTGATGGTAGTAGCCGCGTCTTTGTCGAGTAGAAAATGCTCACGGATTTCGCGCTGCAGGTCGTTGGCCGTCAGATCACTGGTGTCGATCACATGATCGGCCCAGCGACGAAAAGGCTCGAGCAATGTCCGTTCAAGGGCGATCCCTTCCTTTGCCGGTCGATCAAGGGCGAGCGGGTGCCGGCGGCGGGTTTCTCCGTAACGCCGCTCGAGTTCGCCGCCGCTACAATCCAGAAACAGTGTCGAGATCAGATAACCCTGATTTTGTTGCAAACGCTTGATGCTAGCGATTAGCTTGTTCGGTTCAAATCCCCGTGTCCGGCTGTCGAAACCCAGCGCCAATGGCGGGTCGCTGTCACCCCGGGAACTGGAGGGCGGTGTTTTCAGCAGGCCTTCGACAAGACGGAAGGGGAAATTATCCACCGTCTCCCAGCCGATATCCTCGAGTGTTTTCAATGCGGTGGTCTTTCCAGCACCGGACAGGCCGGTGACCAGCAACACCCGTTTGGTGGAACCTGTGGTCATTGGCTTGCGATATCCTGTGATAATCGTTGCAAAGCCAATTCTGCCTTAATTGCCGCGCTGCTCTCCATCGCGTCCAATGTACAGAATGAGATGTTTATTCCCAGCAAAATCATGACTTGCTTGTCGAGCGGGAAGCGATCGGGGTTTTCCTTTAGATTGATGACCATTTTCAATGGAACCCCGGAGACATGTTCACACCCCAGGATGCCCAGCGACCGGACCTCCAGTTTGCCGGCGAGATTGGCCGGTGGATTGAGCAATAAATTTCCGTTGCTTCGCCTGATGTCCACATAATCGTCGCTGATCAATATTGCGCCGCGGTCGATCAGACGCAATGCCAGATCGGATTTTCCTGATCCGGATTTTCCACAAATCATCACGCCTGCGCCAGCAATAGCCACGGCAGTTGCGTGGGTTATCAGCTGATCGTTCTGGTCGGCGCGGTTTGTCATCCCGGAGCCTTGGGAAGACGAATTTCGAAACAGGCTCCCGATTCTCCGCCCGCCCGGTCCAGAATATGGATCTTGCCCTGGTGGCCTTCGACAATCGTCTTTGCAATCGCAAGGCCCAGCCCGCTGTGCTTTCCGAAAGCTTCGCCATCGGGGCGGTCGGAGTGGAAACGCTGGAAGACTTCTTCCCTCTGGTCCGGGTGGACGCCCGGACCCTGGTCCGCGACATGGATTACAATATCGTCGCCGTCCGGTGTCGCCAAAATCTCCACCAGCCCGCCCTTCGGCGAAAAAGAGACCGCATTGTCCAGCAGATTGCCGAACACGCGCTCAAGCCGACCGCCGTCTCCCATCACTTTTGCAACATCCTTTGCGGGTCGCGCGAATGCAATATGAACTCCTAGATTGGAGGTACGTTGTTCGCGTGCAGCGAGCAACTGTTCCAGCATATTTCCGATATCGATAGGTTCAAACTTGGCTCTGGCCAGTTCGGCATCGACCCGCGAAGCATCGGAAATATCGTTGATCAGCCGATCGATGCGGCGGATATCGTCATTGGCCACATCCAGCAGCCGTCTCTGCAAATCGGGGTCGTCGACCCGTTCCAGCCCCTCCAGCGCCGACCGTAGCGAGGCGAGGGGGTTCTTGATTTCATGGCTGACGTCGGCGGCAAAGGCCTCCGTCGCATCGATCCTGTGACGCAAGGCCGCGCTCATGTCGGAAAGCGCGCGGCTCAGCTGCCCGATTTCGTCGCGACGGCCAGGCATACGGGGAATCGCGATTTCGTCCGATCTCCCCATGCGGACCCGCACAGCCGCGCGGGCCAGTTTCCGGATCGGTCTGACGATTGTACGCGCAAGGAAAAGCGAAAGCAGGATCGAGATTGTTGCCGCGACCAGTATCACGAGCAGCACGCTGGATCGTTCCGCTCTTACAATTCGCGTGATATCCCGTGCGTTGGCTGTAAGCAGGATCGAGCCGGTTTCATCGGGGAGCGGTTTCCCGGCCACGATTACAGGCGTACGGTCCGGTGCAAAACTGACGGAGCTGACCGCCCGCGATGTCTGTTGGGCTGTCACAAGTTCGGACCACTCATCCGCGACATCATTGGCAGGCTCGCTGAAATTCGGAATCTGGGTGCTGAAAACGAAGCTTTCTATGGTTTTGTCCAGCATCCGGGCAGCATCTTTCCGCAATGGCTCTGCATCCGGGTCCACGAATCGATAGGTCGGCTTTGCGAGTGCAAAACTGTCGATCATTTTCGTGCCGTCAGGAGCGTAAAGGCGCAATCGGGCGTTTAGATGACGGGAAAACTGGCTAACCAGTGCGTCTCTGTTCCGAACATCGCCCGAAGCCAAGGCATCGGAAATTATCGTGAGTTGCATTCTCGCTTGCGCGAGCCGCTCTTCGGTCAGCCTGTCCCGATAATTGTTGAGATAGAAAAGACCGCCAGCCAGCAGCGCAATCGCCAAAACATTGACGACCAATATGCGGGTCGTAAGGGAAAGCCGGGCCGACCATCGCAGAGACAGCCCGCTTTCACTATCTTGCGTGCCATCATTCCGTGTAACGATATCCGGCTCCATATAACGTATCTATTGCATCAAAATCTGAATCGACTTCGCGAAATTTTCGGCGCAGCCGCTTGATATGGCTGTCGATCGTCCGGTCGTCGACATAGACATCGTCCTGATAGGCGGCATCCATCAGCTGGTTGCGGCTTTTCACCACACCCGGCCGATGCGCCAATGTTTCAAGAATCATGAATTCGGTGACCGTCAGGGTGACATTCTCCCCCTTCCATCTCACCAGATGCCGTGCCGGATCCATTTCCAGTTCACCGCGGATGATCGGTTCGGCGGATCCGTCGTCCTGGCCGTCTTCCAGTGATTTGATAAAATCCGTGCGTCGCAAAATGGATTTTACCCGGGCGATGAGCAGCCGTTGCGAAAAGGGTTTTTTGATATAGTCGTCCGCACCCATCGCCAGGCCGAGTGCTTCGTCCAGTTCTTCATCCTTCGACGTCAGAAATATGACCGGCAGGTTTGATTTTTCGCGCACTCTTCTGAGCAGTTCAAGCCCGTCCATTTTCGGCATTTTTATGTCGAATATTGCAAGGTCCGGAGGATTCTCCAGGATCGCATGAAGGGCTGCCTCGCTGTCCGTGTAGACCCGCGTGATAAAACCTTCCGCCTGCATCGCGATCGACACGGAAGTCAGAATGTTGCGGTCGTCGTCAACAAGAGCAATATTGGCTGCCATAAATTTGCGTTCCTTTGCCGCTCGCTCTGGATTCGACCTAGGGGATGGGATAGTATGTTTCAAGATAAGTCGTCGGTAACGGTTTCGATAGATGGAGTCGCGATCTGGCGAGGAATTCTGTAGTTTTGCGTTGGTCAGCGGGAAGAAATTTGACCGACTCGATATCGTTCAGTAAGCGCCGATTCAAAATGCCAGATCGGCGTGAACTCAACCTGTTTCAAGCTTTAGGGGATTACCTGTGCCAAATGTTTCGTCTGTTTCTTTAAATGATCAAGGTTTTGCAAGTTCGGCCGAGCAGCACTGGAATCTGGGTGCCCCTGCATTGGTCGAAGCCGCGGTATCGCGCGGCGAAGGGCATTTGGCGAAAGACGGTCCACTGGTCGTGGAAACCGGCAAGCACACCGGACGTTCCGCCAATGACAAGTTCATTGTCCGGGATGGCGAAACCGAAGACACGGTCTGGTGGGGAAAAACCAACGTCGGCATGACGCCGGATCATTTTGCCGCGCTAAAAGAGGACTTTCTTGCTGCATTGGCCGGGAAAGATACGTTATTCGTCCAGGATCTATTTGGTGGTTCGCAACCGGAGCACCGCGTGAATGTTCGGATCATCAATGAACTGGCCTGGCACAATCTGTTCATCCGGACGATGCTGGTCCGGCCCGAAGCCGATGAACTCGCGGCGTTCGCACCCGAATATACGATCATCGATCTGCCCAGCTTCAAGGCCGATCCAGACCGCCATGGTACGCGAAGCGAGACCGTGATCGCGGTAAACCTCACCGAGAAACTGATACTGATCGGTGGCACAGCCTATGCCGGCGAAATGAAAAAATCGGTATTCGGCCTGCTCAACTATCTGCTGCCTCTCGATTCGGTGATGCCGATGCATTGCTCGGCGAACATAGGCCCCGAAGGCGACACGGCCATTTTCTTCGGTCTGTCGGGAACCGGCAAGACGACATTGTCGGCTGATGCCAGTCGCGTGCTGATCGGTGATGACGAGCATGGCTGGTCCGATACTGCCGTATTCAACTTCGAAGGCGGTTGTTACGCCAAGATGATCCGGTTGTCCGAAGAAGCGGAACCGGAAATTTTTGCAACCACCCGGCGCTTCGGAACCGTTCTGGAGAATGTGGTGATGGACCCCGAAACCCGGGAACTGGATCTGGATGACAATAGCAAAGCGGAAAATACCCGCGGCGCCTACCCGATCGATTTCATCCCCAACGCCTCGGAACAGAATATGGGTCCGGTGCCAAAGAATATCATCATGCTGACCGCCGATGCATTCGGCATATTGCCTCCGATTTCCCGGCTGACTCCGGAGCAGGCGATGTACCATTTCCTTTCCGGCTATACCGCCAAGGTCGCCGGCACGGAAATAGGCGTGACCGAACCGGAAGCAACCTTTTCGACTTGTTTCGGCGCACCGTTCATGCCCCGGCATCCTTCGGTATACGGGAATCTGCTGAAAGAACGGATCGCCAAAGGCGGAGTCCGTTGCTGGCTGGTAAACACCGGCTGGACCGGCGGCAAATATGGCGAAGGCAACCGGATGCCGATCAAGGCGACCCGCGCGTTGCTGAACGCCGCGCTGGATGGCAGCCTCAATGACGGCGACTTCAGGATTGATGACAATTTCGGTTTCGAAGTGCCGGTATCGGTGCCCGGCGTGGACAGTGCAATCCTCGATCCCCGTTCGACCTGGTCCGATCCGGCAGCCTATGATGAGACGGCGCAAAAGCTGGTCAAATTGTTCATCGACAATTTCGAGCAATTTGCAGAACATGTCGATCAGAATGTCCGGGAAGCAGCCCCTACTGCCGCCTAGTCTGGGAGCAAATGCTTGCCGGCGGGGTCTTGATGGCCCGGTTTGTGATTGTGATGTCGAGATGGGCCAGATCATCGCTGGGCAAGAAGTTCAGCGTTTCGCCGTCAACGATGCCTTGTGCTTGCGCGGGAGAGTCAATCTTTCCGCGGGTCGCGATATCGGTGATGATTCGAACCAGTCGTTTTGCCACGTCCGAAACACTATAGCCGGAAGGCGCAGTCAAACGGACTTCCTGACCGGTAAAATAGTTGAGCCCGCGGGTCACGAAAAGACCTTTTTCAATTTCAGCGAAAGAAGTCTGGAATAAAGAGGGAAATGGTCCGCCAGCGAGATATTCTGCCACTGTCTCTTCAAAATAGGAAAAGCTTGCAAGTCTGCCGGACGGCAGCCACGCTGCTGCAGAAGCTGCAAGGCTTTCTCCGATCCATTTGCCCAGCAGAAGCAGCCGGTGGTTGACCTCCGGAAGATGCCGCGCGCTGATAAGCATATCTCTCGGGCCGACGCCGATGGCTGAATCATTCGAAGAAGGCGCACCGCAGAAAAGCCGCTCGAACTTCTGCTCAGAAAATTTCTGCGCGGTTTCAGCCGTGGACAGGCGGGATAGAAGGAACGGCATGCCGTCAACGATGACTTCGACGATCTCCAGTTCATTAAACTTGGCGCTGTTGACCGAAACTCTCGCTCTTGCCGGTTCGGACCAGGGCAGGTGCGCCAGATCGAGATCGTCCGCTATGGAGGCGATGATCAGAAGGGGCGGTTCGGGATTCACGCGGCCAGTTCCGTTTCTCGAGCGATTCTTCCATTTGTTCTTTATATGTTCTAACCAAAAAGACTGCCGATGGCAATACCGTTCAGGACAGCTGGCTGGTAACGGACAATAAACCGGGCATGACATCGCAATTGTTCCGGAAATTTGTCCAAACAATATATTGTCAGTTTGCCGATGCACCCGTAACCATCAAGCCATGTCAAACCTGATATTATCGATCTTGATGCTCGCCGGAGCCGCGCTGTTCGCCGGCGGTATTTTTGTGCTGCGCAAGGGCATCAACAAAAAGCAGGGCTGGCTAATGCTGGTCGCGGCCGCGGTGATGTTCGCGAATGTCGGCGTTGCGCTGATCCCTGTCCCGGACAGCAACCAGCCGTTGCCGGCGCCGTCCGCAGGCTGATCCTATTTAATCGGCGAATCCGGTGCCAGTCGCATGTCGAGATAATTGTCGATCGAACCCATCAGCAGTTCCATTTCATTCTCGTAAAAATGATTGGCGCGGGGAATTTCGTCATGATGGATCGTGATATGTTTCTGGGTCCGCAGCTTGTCGACCAGTTTCTGGACTGCGCCGGGGGTGACGACCTCGTCGTTGACACCCTGAACAATGATGCCCGACGACGGGCAGGGTGCCAGAAAGTTGAAATCATACATATTGGCTGGTGGTGATACCGAGATGAAACCGCGAATTTCAGGACGGCGCATCAGAAGCTGCATACCGATCCAGGCGCCAAAGCTATAGCCGGCGATCCAGGTGGTCTGGGCTTCCGGGTGAAAGCTTTGCACCCAATCGAGCGCCGAAGCGGCATCCGACAATTCGCCAATGCCGTTGTCGAATGTGCCCTGCGAACGGCCGACGCCGCGAAAATTGAATCGCAAAGTCGCGAAACCGCGCTTCACGAATGTCTTGTACATCGCCTGGGTGATCCGGTCGTTCATCGTGCCACCGGCTTGCGGGTGGGGATGGAGAATCATTGCAACCGGCGCGCGGTCACGGGGTCCTGGGCTGAAACGGCCTTCGAGGCGGCCTTCGGGTCCGGTAAAAACTACATCTGGCATGGATTTTCGATTCTTCGCTCAAAATTACATTTTCCAGAGCGCGAGAAAATAGAATAGCTTTTGCGCTGGATGCTGCGCCTATATAGGGAGAGTGGACAAATCCGCAACTCAATCCAGCACGCCAGAGAGAATTTGCCAATATGGTCGCCGACACGAAACGCATCTATCTCGACTATGCCGCTACGGCGCCGATGCTAGATGCGGCCAAAAAGGCTTGCGCGGAGGGTTTTGAGCATTGGGCCAATCCTTCTTCGCCGCATGGCGATGGTCGAGCGGCGCAAGCGATGCTGGAAAATGCGCGGCGGCGATTCAAGACGGCTCTGGATTGGGATGGCGACGTTATTTTTACTGGCGGAGCGAGCGAGGCGATCCAGATCGCGCTGACCAAGTCAAAGCCGACCCTACAATATGTTTCGCCCGTCGAGCATGATGTAATGCTCAGATTCGCGCGCAACGCCAAACCGATTCCGGTCGATACGAGCGGGATGGTTGTTCCGATGAACCTCAACCATCTGTTGAAGGGGATCGAAGAACCGGCATTGGTGGCCATCCAGTCGGTCAATAACGAAACCGGTGTGATCCAGGATCTGGATGCGCTGGTACAAGTTGTCCGCGATCGCGGCAGCCATCTTCTGGCCGACTGTTCCCAGTCGATCGGAAAAATGCCGTTGCCGGATGCCGACCTGATCATTGTGGCCGGGCATAAATTTGGAGGACCACCAGGCGTCGGTGCGCTGCTCGTCAAGGACCTAAGGCTGCTCGACGCCGATGGTGGTCAGGAGCAGGGATACCGGTCCGGTACGCAGAATCTGCCTTATATCATGGGGATGACTGCGGCGCTGGAAGCGCCTGCAAACTGGTCCGGTCGGGCGACCGAGCTGCGCCAGCATCTTGATGATGCGATCAGGAAGGAAGGCGGCGCCGTGATTGCGGAGAACGCACCCCGCATCGCGACGATCGCGAGTTACCATATGCCCGGCGTCGCCGCGAATACGCAACTGATCAAATTCGATATGGCAGGATTTTCCGTTTCTGCCGGCAGCGCCTGTTCTTCGGGTACGCTCAAGACCAGCCATGTGCTGGAAGCCATGGGTACGGATCCGCAGGTCGCGCGCGAAGTGATTCGGGTCAGTATCGGACGCGACACCAGCCGGACACATATCTATGCATTCATCGACAAGTGGAAGTCGATATTCGCGGAAGCGGGGGGAAGCTGAGCCGGACCAATGGCTACCATCTATCTTGATAATCAGGCGACCACGCCACTCGCACCCGAAGTTTTCGACGCGATGCTGCCGTGGCTGAAAGAGAATTTCGGCAATCCGCACAGTGCGCATGTCTTCGGCCGGCAGGCGGCAGCCGCAGTCGAGGTTGCACGCGAACAGGTTGCCGCTTTGCTGCCCGAAAACGGGCGAGTGATATTCACCGGCAGTGCGACCGAAGCGATTAATCTGGCCTTTGGTGCGGTCCGGAATATGGCCCCGCGAGGGCGCGACCAGATCGCCATAGTCGATACCGAACATGCCGCGGTGCGCGATACGGCGCTCTGGTATGGCACTCAGGGTTTTGACACAAAACTGCTCCCCGTCGATCGACAGGGTCTGGTCAAAATGGAAGATTTGGAAGCATGTTTTGGCCCGAAAACCGCGCTAGTCGGAGCGATGCTGGTCAACAACGAAATCGGCGTTGTCCAGCCGGTCGAGCAAATTGCGGCGCTGGCTCATGCGCACGGCGCACTGATGCTCTGTGACGCGGTGCAGGGCTTTGGCCGGATCGCCATTCCCGAGCAAGCAGATTTGATCGCCCTGTCCGGCCACAAGATTTACGGCCCCAAGGGCATTGGCGCGCTTTGGGTCCGTGACGGGATCGATCTGCCGCCGCTGATCCACGGCGGTGGCCAGGAGCAGGGAGTGCGGTCAGGCACGCTGTCTCCCTCTTTATGTGCGGGGCTGGGAAGGGCGGCGAAAATTTGTGCCGAGCGCCGGGATGAAGACATGATCCACATCATCAATCTTTCCGAAACAGCGCGCAGTCTGTTTGGCGACTGGGCGGTGAACGGGTCACTCGATCAACGCTACCCGGGCAATCTGAATATACGCCGCGATGGCCTCGATGTCGCCCGATTGATGTCGGACACCCGCGGCGTGGCATTTTCCGCAGGGTCGGCTTGCGCCAGCGGCTCGGGTCGGCCCAGCCACGTGCTGGCTGCGCTGGGGCTTGAACCGGCACGGATCAAGTCATCGATCCGACTCGGATTTGGCCGCTACAACAGCGTCGAAGAGGTGGAACAGGCGGCCCACCTGATCAATCAAGCGGCGGAGCAGCAACTATCATGAAGAAAGTCACGGTCCATTTTGTCAGCTCTGACGGCCAGCAAACGGCATCCGCCGAAGCATCGGATGGTGATAATCTGCTCACCGTCGCGCAAATCCATGACCAGCCTCTCGAAGGTACGTGCGAAGGGCAGATGGCCTGTTCGACCTGCCATGTGATTGTGGAAGCGGCGGATTTTGACAAATTGCCCGACGCGACGGAGATGGAAGAGGATATGCTGGATCTTGCTGCCGGCGCGCGGCGAACCAGCCGATTGGCATGCCAGATCACGCTGACACAGGAACTGGACGGACTTACCGTCCACATACCGGCGGAAAGCCACGATATGCAGATCATCTAGTTGCTTGCATTTTGGCCAGAGTCCCACCATATGCGCAGCGGGAGTCGGGTGGACGTAGTGTTCGCCAACCCGGTCAGGTCCGGAAGGAAGCAGCCGTAACGATTTTTCTGCGGGTCGCCCGGCTCCTACTTTGAATCACCGCGACGCTTTCGTAGCGAATCATAATTTTCAAACCCCGTTTCAATCAATCGACCAGAGAGACTCGCGACTCTTTGACTTCGATACGGTCGCCCGCCCTGAGCGGGATGACTGCCCGCCCGAACCAGACGAACTTTTTGGTCGGCTGTTCAAGAGTGTTGTCATAGGTTTTGGTTACCGTGGCTTTATGATAGCCCATCCATGCCAGGGTTGATGGAAATATCTGACTGGCGCTATGACCGGATTTGTTTTGTGCGGGAAAATCCGCAGCAACAGCTACCGGTAAAAATGCCAGTAACGGCACGGCAAACTCTTCCTTTTCCGGTATCACGGAGCAATGCGGCAACACGCCTTTTTTCACGTTCTGACCGTGGTCGGATGTATAGAGGATTGCGATTTTTCCTCGGTCGACACCATCTAGCAGCGTCTCGAAGAAGCCCTGTTTGGAGTAGGTAATGGCTGCTCCATATTGTTGTGACAAATCCTTGTCCACCGGGAGCGTGCCCGCAGGATAATGGTCGGAATATTGAAAATGAACGCCGCGCAGCACCGCATAGACAAATTCTTTGCCGCCGGTTTTCAGGCGCGCATTCAAATTTTTCGCAATTGCCAGATCAGTTTGCATTCCCGATGCCAGCGACTTGATTTCGTCAATCTTGCTTGCTTCGGGCGGCAGCAGCAAATTTTGCGGTGGTCCGGAGACCTGCCCGTCGATCAGGACGGTTTTATACCCGGCTTTTCTGGCATATCCCCAGATCGACGGCGTACTGCGCAAGTCGGTAAGGGCATTTACGCGCATGACGTCGATGCCCGAACGCAGCGCGACATGAGCAGGCGCGCTGCAATTGGCCATCGCGGATGCCTTGCCGAAATCAATCGGTCCAAAGCGCGATAAATCCGGGCTGACGAGCTTCGCGAAAGCATCATGGGCAATGCTTTCATCCACGATCCAGATGATCTTCTCGACGGATTGTCCGGTTTTCGAAACAGGGATTTCAACCACGCGTCTGTGCGGCGGTGGCGGAATGGTGAGTTTCTCGACGGCAAAATTATAGATATTTCGTTCTGCTGCAAGCTGCCCGGGAAGGCCAAGGCCGAAGGCAACCGAAGGAATTACGAGAATAAGGATTGCCGGGATATTGCCGCCGGGAGCGCCGGTCAAGCGGGCGCGACTTTGCAAGGATCGCCGGATCAGCCTGCGGCAAGCAGCGAAGAGCCCCAGTGCAGCCAGGGTCTTGGCCAGGCCGATGGCGGCAGGAATGGCAAATTGCCCAGCAGCATTTTGCGCATGGCGGGCTTCTGTCAGCAGCCAGTCAAATTTGGCGAGATCGATAATGTCGTTGAGTATCTGGCTGAAGATCGTGTTGGTGGCGGCAGAAAGTCCGGTCAGAATCAGGACCAGCCAGAACAGCCGGTTGGACAGGAGTATCAGACCGATAAGCAATAGAGTCGCCTGACAAGCCATCGAGGCAAGTGCAATCAGCGCGCTTTTATCGTCGCTGGCCGCTGCCCGATAGAGAATCGATTGCACAAGAATCTGCTCGTTAATCAGCAGATATCCGATGCAGAAGAGACCAAATCCGGTCGCGGCGTAGATTGCGTTTCTAATCATGCCTGTCCCGTTCTGCGAAACAGCGGGTTTACAAAATTTTTCTTTATTTTTGGTTAGACTCGATATTGACGGCGAATAGCCTTCGACAAGCCGGGGCCTCTCGCCTAAACTCTTCGCACATGTCCGATTCACAAGATATATTTGCGGCTGGCGGCGTCGACGCACCAGAACAGCCCGCGCCCGGCGCAGCGCAACCTTACCGTGTGCTGGCTCGCAAATACAGGCCGTCGAAATTCTCCGAACTGATCGGTCAGGACGCGATGGTTCAGACGCTGGGCAACGCGATCAAGCGCGACCGGCTGGCGCACGCTTTCCTGATGACCGGTGTCCGCGGTGTCGGAAAAACCTCCACTGCCCGATTGATTGCCAAGGCGCTGAACTGCATTGGCGAAGACGGGCAGGGCGGTCCGACGATCGATCCCTGCGGTCAATGCGAACCTTGCCGCAGTATTGCGGAAGGCAGTTTTATCGATGTTATCGAAATGGATGCCGCGAGCCATACCGGCGTCGATGACGTACGCGAGATTATCGAGGCGGTGCGCTATTCATCGGTCTCGGCGCGCTACAAAATCTACATCATCGACGAAGTCCATATGCTGTCGAAAAATGCCTTCAATGCATTGCTGAAGACGCTCGAAGAACCGCCACCCCATGTGAAGTTCATTTTCGCAACCACCGAGGTCAACAAGGTTCCGATCACCGTTCTATCTCGGTGCCAGCGCTTTGATCTGAAGCGGATCAGCGCCGGGCAACTGTCCCAGCATTTCGGGATGATTGTCGGGAAAGAAGGCGTGACAGCGGAGCAGGAGGCGCTCGATCTGATCGCTCAGGCGGCCGAAGGGTCTGTCCGCGACGGTCTTTCGATCCTCGATCAGGCGATTGCCCATGCCGATATGGACGGCGATGGCGAGGTCAAGGCCGTCCAGATCCGGGATATGCTTGGTTTGTCGGATCGTGGCGCCGTCCGGCGGCTATTTGCAAAATTGCTCGAAGGCGATTCTGCGGCGCTGCTCGATGCTATTGGCGAGCAATATAAAATTGGCGTGGAGCCATTGTCGCTGATGAACGGATTGCTGTCGCTTTCCCATCAGGTGACCCTGTTCAAGGTCGGCAGGGCTAGCGACCCGACATTGTCGGACGCGGCCAAGCAACAATTTTCCGATTGGGCCGAGCAGCTTTCCTATCCGGTTTTGCATCGGTTGTGGCAGTTGCTTCTCAAAGGCTATCAGGAAGTCCAGCAAGCGCATCTGCCCCGCGAAGCCTGCGAGATGGCGTTGCTCCGGGTGCTCTGTGCCGCCGATATGCCCGATCCGGGCAAACTCGCAAAAATGCTGGAGCAGGGCGTGTCAGCACCCGCTAGCGCGCCGGAAAGCAAGCAGGCAGCGCCGCCACCGGTGGCCGAGCCTGTCGCGCAGACTGCTCCACCTCCGCCTCCAGCTCCCGCGCAAGCCAGCGCGCAAGAGCCGCAAGCCAGCGCGTTGCCAGACGTGTTTGCAGATGTTGTCAAAGCCGTCGGTCGGGTTTCCGCTGTTCTGGAAAGCATATTGATTGCCGACATGCGCCTGATATCGCTTGAAGCGTCCCACATAGTCTATCAGCCGGTGCGGACGATTGCCGATGCCGATATCGGGAAAATTGCGGACGCGTTGCGGCAGGAAACCGGTCAGGACTGGAAAATTACCGAAGGGCACGGCGAAGCCCAGCCGAGCCTCGTCGAACAGGAACAGCAGATCAGAAATGAAGAGCGGCAGGCGATACTGAATGCGCCGCTGGTAAAAGCGGCTTTTGAAGCCTTTCCCGATGCCCAGCTGATCGAGGATGATGATCACCGCCCACAAGAATCAAGGAGCGCATAGCCGTGAAATCGATGGAAGAAATGATGAAAGCCGCGCAGGAAGCTGCACAACAGGTCCAGGTCCAGATGGAAGAGGCGCAGAAGAAGCTGGATAGCCTTGAAGTCGAAGGGCAAGCCGGCGGCGGGCTGGTCAAGGTCAAGGCGACAGCCAAAGGCCGTGTCCTTGCCGTGACGATTGATGAAAGCCTGATGAAGGCCGAAGAGAAACAGATGCTGGAAGATCTGGTTGCAGCCGCCTTCAATGATGCCCGCAACCGCGCGGACGCGGTAAGCAGCGAAGAAATGGGCAAGATGACCAGCGGTATGCAGTTACCCCCAGGTTTTAAACTGCCCTTTTAACTCGTTTTTCCAATCCGACGCATTCCGCTTGAAGTGTCTCCGGCAGGCACCATATAGTGAGCAGAAGCGCTGTTGCAGCGCAACATGTTGGAGTAAAAATGTCCGAGACCGAAGTCAATCCTGCCCCAGAATCCAAGGCCCTGCCGCTGTTGCCATTGCGCGACATCGTGGTGTTCCCGAACATGATTGTGCCGTTATTTGTCGGTCGTGACAAATCGGTTGTCGCGCTGGAAAAAGCGATGGATTCGGATAAGGAAATCTTCCTTGTCGCGCAACTCGACCCGGCGGAAGACGATCCCGCACGCGATCAGCTTTATGATCTCGGCGTGGTAGCGACGGTGCTGCAATTGCTGAAACTTCCCGATGGCACGGTTCGAGTGCTTGTTGAAGGCAAGCAGCGCGCCCAACACCGGTCGCTCGAAGAAAAATCGGAAGGCTATGTATTGGCCAATATCGATCTGCTCGAAGAGCAGGTCGCCGAAGGCGCCGAAGCCGGCGCGCTGATGCGTTCGGTCGTCGACCAGTTTGAAAATTATTCCAAGCTCAACAAGAAAATGCCTGCCGAGACGGTCGTCCAACTGGGCGAGATTGACGATGCTTCGCGCCTTGCTGATGCCGTTGCGGCCAATATCAATGTGAAGGTCGCCGACAAGCAGAGCCTGCTGATCGAAAGAGATCCCACCAAGCGTCTCGAAATGGTCTTTGCCTTCATGGAAGGCGAACTGGGCGTCTTGCAGGTCGAGAAGAAAATCCGCGGCCGCGTCAAGCGCCAGATGGAGAAGACCCAGCGCGAATATTATCTCAACGAACAGATGAAGGCGATCCAGAAAGAACTGGGTGACGGCGAAGACGGCGATGGTGACGAGCTTGCCGAGCTTGGCAAGAAAATCAAGGAAATGAAGCTTTCCAAGGAAGCGAAAACCAAGGCGAGTGCCGAACTGAAAAAGCTCAGGGGCATGCAGCCGATGTCCGCCGAAGCCACGGTGACGCGCAACTATCTCGATGTGCTGCTAGGACTGCCCTGGGGCAAGAAGTCGCGGCTCAAGAAGGACCTGAAGCAGGCCGAGAAAGTGCTCGACGACGACCATTTCGCGCTCGAGAAAGTCAAGGAACGCATTCTTGAATATCTCGCGGTGCAGACCCGGACCAACAAGTTGAAGGGCCCGATCCTTTGTCTTGTGGGACCGCCTGGTGTCGGCAAGACATCGCTCGGTCGTTCGATCGCGCGGGCAACCGGACGCGAATTTGTCCGTCAATCGCTCGGCGGCGTGCGCGACGAGGCTGAAATTCGCGGTCATCGCAGAACCTATATCGGATCACTGCCAGGCAAGATTGTTTCCAATCTGAAGAAAGCCGGCACATCCAATCCGCTGTTCCTGCTTGATGAAATTGACAAGCTGGGACAGGATTTCCGTGGTGATCCGGCATCGGCGCTGCTCGAAGTGCTTGACCCGGAGCAGAATGACAAGTTCCAGGACCATTATCTTGAAATCGATATTGATCTGTCGGACGTCATGTTCGTGACAACCGCCAACTCGCTCAATCTTCCCCAGGCCTTGCTCGACCGAATGGAGATCATCCGGC
>NZ_JBATHY010000043.1:0-1800 GCF_049667325.1 Parasphingorhabdus sp.
TGGTGTGATTGATCAGCAGGTTGTAAAGGGCTGAATCCCTGGCAATGGCATAATGGCGTCACTTCAAAGCGGCAATCCGACATAATTTTCGGCGATTGTTTTTTGCGCCGCTTCGCTTCCGGAAATATAATCCAGTTCAGCCATTTGCATCCGTCGTTCGAAGGGCCCGTCTTCGGGAAAGCGGTGCATCAGTTTTGTCAGCGACCAGCTGAAGCGTTCGGACTTCCAGACCCTTGCCAATGCCTTTTGTGAATAGGCCGCGATGCCGTCATTGTCGTTGTGGTTGAAAAAGCCGGCAAGGGCTTCCGACAGATAATGCACGTCGGAGGCAGCGAGATTCAGTCCTTTGGCCCCCGTGGGCGGAACGATATGGGCTGCATCTCCCGCGAGAAAAAGGCTGCCGTGGCGCATGGGCTCAAACACAAAGCTGCGCAGCGGCGCGATGCTCTTTTCAATTGCTGCGCCGCGGGTCATATTGGCTGCGGCCTGAGGACCCAGCCGGACGGCAAGCTCATCCCAGAGCCGATCGTCATTCCAGTCTTCGACGTTCTCTGTGACCGGAACATCAATATAATAGCGGCTGCGCGTCTTGCTCCGCATCGAAGCCAGCGCAAAGCCGCGCTTGTGATTGGCGTAGATCAGTTCGTCATGGCAGGGCGGGACATCGGCCAATATACCAAGCCAGCCAAAGGGATATTCGCGCTCATAGGATTGTGCGACACTTTTCGGAATCGCTTGCCGCGACGGACCATGATAGCCGTCGCATCCAGCGATGAAGTGCGCATCGATTCGGTGCTCGCAGCCGTCCTTGCGATAAGTGACATACGGCGCATTACCGTCAATATCATGCAAGACGACAACATTTGCTTCATAGATGATTTCCAGTCCCCGTTGGGGCGCTGCATCCATCAGGTCGCGCGTGACCTCGGTCTGGCCGTAAACGGTAACATGCTTGCCTGTCAGGCCGTAAGTATCGATCCGGATCAGTCTCTCGCCATCGGCAAGGCAGAAGCCCTCTTCGAGAAGCCCTTCGCTATTCAACCGGGCATCAATGTCGAGCCGGTGGAGCAGATCGGTCGTCGTCTGCTCAAGGACGCCAGCACGAATCCGGCCAAGCACATACTCCGCCGACGCGCGCTCGACGATGATGCAGTCAATGTCTTCAGCGCGCAACAAATGGCCGAGCAGTAATCCGGCGGGGCCAGCGCCAATAATGACGACCTGTGTTTTCACCCAAGCTGCTGTTCGAGATCATGCAGCACCTTGTAGCAAGGCAACACCTGGGCAACACTGCTATTGGGTTCCCGCCCTTCGCGGATTGCGGCAATGAATTCGCGGTCCTGCAATTCGATTCCGTTCATCGACACATCGACCTTGGACACGTCAATCGGCTCTTCCTTGCCGTTCACCAGATCGTCATAGCGCGCGATATAAGTGCCGGTATCACCGATATAGCGGAAGAATGTGCCCAGCGGCCCTTCGTTGTTGAAACTGAGCGACAACGTACAAATCGCGCCGCTTTCTGCCTTCAGCTGGATCGACATGTCCATCGCGATCCCCAGTTCGGGATGAATCGGGCCCTGAACGGCATTGGCCTGGACAATGGGCCCGGCCTGATAGGCAAACAGGTCAACGGTATGCGCCGCATGATGCCAGAGCAGATGATCGGTCCAGGACCGCGCTTCACCCTTTGCATTGATATTCTGCCGCCGGAAAAAGTAGGTCTGCACATCCATTTGCTGGATATTGAAATCGCCCGCTGTGATTTGATTGTGCACCCATTGGTGCGAGGGATTAAAC
>NZ_JBATHY010000044.1:0-30953 GCF_049667325.1 Parasphingorhabdus sp.
ATATCCCATCAGTCCGGGCGCCACCACATCGATGATGATTGTCAGCAGGGTGAATACGGTTTCGAGTATCCATGCACCGAAATCGATCACGATATTGGCGAACACGCCCAATACCTTGACTATCGCGGCAGGCAGATCGAGGAATTCGGTAATCTCTATCGTCGCCAGGGCCTCGATAAAGCGGTCGGGAATACCCATGACCAGAGCAATCAGGCTGTCGAGCGCGGTGCCGAACCATTCCCAGATACGATCAAGCGCGTTGGCTTCCTGAATATTATTCCATAGCTCCTCTTGCCCGGCGAGGGTCAGCAAGCCGCCAACGATGCCTTCTGCGGTGCGTTCGACCGGTTCGCCGGTAATCGGGTCGAAGCCGAGAATCTGGGTCAGCAGCGCATAGCCCTCTGTTTCGGACACCAGCGCAGCGAGGGGGGCGAGGACCGCCTGCTGGACGAATTCCAGAATCTGCGTGAACAGCGATCCGATGAAAGCGATGACCCGGTCAATCGGCGTGGAGAATATGCTGACCGCGCGATCCCAGACACCGCCAAGATCGAATATGTCACTCCAGCCCAGACTGTCGATGAATTCGTCCAGTGCCGCCTTGGTCGACGTTCCGGAGATGCCGAGGGTTTTCAGCTGCTCGTCAACCCAGGTACCAACCGTTTCGAAAATACCCCATTGGTCAAGTACCGTGGTGATCAGCCCGCCGCCGGGAAGGAATTCGACAATCGCGCGCAGGATGTTGGCGGTTGTGGCCTCCACCTCGCGCATATTGATCGGGTTGATCCCGATCATTATCGTGAACATCCGGTATCCGGGGATATTATAGGCTGCATCAGCAAAGTAATCGAGCGCGTCGCTTATTCCCAGGCGGCTGGCCTGGGTGCCGGTCGACTCGCTGACTTTCGGCCCGCTGGTCAAACCATCATATTTGCGCTGCACCGCCGCGCGCTGCTGAATCGTGTGGGTGAGTTCGTGCGCGAGCAGTTTTTGCCCCGATGGCGTGTCGGGCTGATATTGCCCGGCGTTGAAGAAGACGTGCCGACCGTAAGTGAATGCGCGCGCACCGATCCGCGATGACAATTTGCCTGCCTGATCATCATCATGGATTCGAACTTCGCCAAAATCGGCGCCAAACCGGGGCTCCAGAAGCGCGCGTGTCTTTTTGGATAACGGCTTCCCGCCCACCGCAGCGGCCTTGATCTTCGCCTCGACATTATCATTTGCTGCCGCGACAGGCGGCCCCTCTCCGCCGGCATCCTTGCGCGATGCCCGCATGATCGAGCGGCCAACCGGCGGGCTGCCGGCCGCACGCGGGGCGGTTACTGCATCGGCCACGCGATCGGCTTCCCGTTCACTGGCGTCTTCGGGGGAGGAAATAAAGGAAGCAGCCTGGATATTCTTGCCGGCGGCCGCGACCTGCGCCTTCTTTTTATCGTCCAGATAGTCTTCGGGCTTGCGTTGGATCTTCTCTTCTTCCGGGATCACTTTACGCTGAATCTTTTCCTCTTCGGGGAGCGCCTTGCGCTGGACCTGCTCTTCCTCCGGAAGCGCCTTGCGCTGAACCTTTTCCTCGTCGGGGAGCGCCTTGCGCTGGACTTGCTCCTCTTCCGGAAGCGCCTTACGCTGGACCCCGGCTCCGCCAGCTAGCAGGCCGCTGCGGCGATTTGCCTCTTCATCACCCAGCGGTTTGCGGTGCACCGTCGCCGTAGACTGCGCCGCGCTTTTGGCGCGCTTGCCCCTGGCCTGCCTAGGTTGTTTAGTTGAGGCTTTCGCGTCGGTCTGAGACCGGGCTATTTTCGCCGCGACGGCCATCCGGTCAACCCACAGCCGAAAGTGCTGGCTTGAGCGGGCAATGATCGCCGGTCTTGCGATATTCCCGGGTCAATGCCTTTAGCAAATGCTCGTTGCCAATCGCGGCATCGTCGGCCAGCGATAATAGCCGCGCATGAATAGCCACATTGTGCAACTGACCGCCCGACAACATGCACCGACACGCGATATCCTGAAGCATCGCGTCGCGCACTCTATGCTCTCCCAGCTGGGCTTGCAAAATCCCGAGCCTCCTGACCTCATCGGGCATCCGGAATGTGATGATCGCATCCATCCGGCGGCGAAAAGCGCTGTCAATCCTCTCGCCGTCATTGGTGGTGACCAGAATGATCCCGCGAAAATTTTCCAGCCGCTGAAGCAGGAAATTGGTTTCCATATTGGCATAGCGGTCGGTCGAGCTACCGACATCGGTACGCTTGGCCATGAGCGCGTCACCCTCATCCAATAGCAGGACAACGTCCATCTCTTCAGCCGCAGACAGCGCCTTTTCGAGGTTCTTCTCGGTTTCCCCGATATATTTATTGACGGTTGCAGACAGGTCAATCCGGTATAATTCCCGGCCCAGTCTCTCTGCTACATGGCGGGCAGCGAGCGTCTTGCCTGTGCCGCTGGGGCCGGTCATGATCGCTTTGACACCGGCGTCGCTATTTTTGCTGAGACGTTCGCGAAACCGACAACGCATGACCAGACTATCAAGTTCTTCTTGCTCGAGAGCATCGAGGAACAGTGCGTCCAGTTCTGCCGCACTGTTCATGCGTGCCGCAATCGTGTCGAGACGGGGATCACGCAATGTCCGGACAGCACGGCGTACATGTGATTCGCTTATAGTCTCCGAACTCTCCAGTTTGACGAGCGCCCGTGCTGCGTCTGCCGACCGGCGGATATTCCCCGACGTGAGCATCAGGTCTTCCAGACCATCAATATCAACCGCGCCGGTTTTCCAGTGATACTTTCGAGCGGACAAATCGGGACGCGCCAGTTCAATATCGAGCGGTGCCGATTCGCTTTGACACTCGATACTGCCAACTCTGGTCGCTACTATTGCCAGTCGCGCAGGAATGGGGGCCGTTGGGGGCAGCAGCAAGCGATCTCCCGGTCCCAGTTCGGCTTCGACCATCAAAAGAGATCGGGTTAGCATTGCGGCAAGCAGCGCCTGTTGCCATCCCTTTCCATCGTTGAACAGGCTGGCGCTGCCGAGCAGCACGTTGAGTTTTGCCTTGCGTGCTGCCATCATCAAAAACGTCTTGCGTCCATTGTGCCGGTCACTGCGGACAATGATATCAGGACATTGTTCAGCGGCCATGATTTCACTCAGTATCGCCGGGCTGGTGCACCCGCTGCAAGGCGTCACCCAATTTTCCGGGTCCGGAAGCGTTTCCAGTTTGCGCATCTGAAGTCCCGGCAAATTTGCCCCAACACCGGTAAGCAGTCCGAAAATCGCAGACGGCACACGCGGCTGCCATTCGATGCGCGGGGCATCAAGGTTGGAGAAATTCAACAGTTCCAGATTGACCAGTGTTTCGATTGCCCCACGAGCCGAAGCCGGCGACTCAGGGCACGCAGCTATATCTTCCAGTAGGACAGCGAGACCGCCCAGCGTCGGCGCTCCGCCTTCGGGCTCGATTAGCATGTTGAGCCTTGGATCCTCCTCCTGTGCTGCCACCAGAAGTAATGTCGTGATATGCTGAGGCGCAAGCCCCAGAGGGCCGAGCTGCAAAAATGGAAGCGCTGGACTGGACTTTGCCCAATCGGTCGCCGCACGATCCCATTTTTCAGGAGCAGGCAAATCGTCTGCTCCCCAGAGTTCCAGCAATCGGTCTTGATAATGGTGCAGGAACGGAAACCGCGACAGATAATCATCGTAGCCGCGCTCGCGTAGCTCGATGTGCAAAATTTTCAATATGATGCCGAGCACCTGCAGCCGGAAATGTTCCTGAGCGGAGCGCGGAATTGCATCCAGACGGTGAGGCACGCTCATAAAAACTTGAAGGCGAGCGAGCGCCCCTCCCTGACAAGCCACCCAGGATCCCGGTCAAGACCGGCAATCCGGACCCCGAATGGCAAATCGTCGAGCGCCATTTCTATCGAAATCGCGCCTTCCCTGATAACGATGCTACCGGCGAGGCATAGTTGTTCGACCTGAAGGGGCTGTCTCACGATCGCCGATCGCAGCTGCCACTCCATCAAACGGGCCAATGCCGCTGTCCAGCGTCGAGCCGAACTTCGTGGCAGCCGAAAGCCCTTTTGTTGACGCACGCAGCGCCCCGGCAATTTTGCAATGCCGGGCAAGTTTGCCGCCACGCGGAAATGGCCGCGCGCCTTTGTCGCGGGCAAATCCAGAACCGGAACGCCGTCGGCATGCCACAAGGTAAAATACCGCCGGTCACGCACCAATTTGAGTTCGCTATCGGCGATATCAAACATTTGCGGCCGCGGCAGCATAAAATGCTTGTTTCGACGGGGGGGATGTCGGGATTGCGACAGAAGTCCGTAGATCGGATCGGCCCGGAATTTATTCCCGAACCAGTGACAGCCAAGCGCCTTGATGGTGGCGAACGGCGACAGATCCATCGCGTCATCCGCAAACAGACCAAAGTCTTTGCAAAAACCATAGCGGATCAAAGGATTGACGAGAAACATCAGACCGCAATAGTTGCTGTCAAACCGCGTTTCGTCGACCGCAAATCGATCAAGGTCAACCACCCCGTCGGAACGCACATCAGACCGCTGTCGAACTGCTGCTGTCTCCGCGTCGGGTTCGTTATCAACCAGTGCCGAAACCGGTGGCGGATTATCGCGGTTCGGGTTCGGGTGCACATCTAATGGGCGTTCAGTTTTCGGTGAGCCGTTACCAGCAAGCTTGTCATAATCGGTCGTTTCCGGTTTGTCAGCGAAAGCTAGTGGCGCTTTCTTCGAAATCGGCAAACCCGGTCCCTGACCGACATCTGATCGTGGCGCTGTAGCCTCAAGACGGTCGTTTCCAATAGCGGTCAGAAATTTTCTCGCAAAATCACGCAGGGGTCGGGTGCGCGATGCCGCGGGAAAAAATGCCAGAAACAGGATTGTAGCAGCCAACATCTGCCTCTTGCTATCCAGCGTCCGGAGCGCAGGATCATTGGCGATTGCGGAGCGTATTGGCGGCGGAAGCAGGGAGACATCATCCGGTGTCCCGGCAATAGACTGCGGCTGCGAAGATTGAGACCAACGGGTTGCGCCAGATCGTAGCGACAAGTCAGGGCGTGATCCGGACCGGTCATATGCCGCCGCGACCACCGCATCGCTACCAAAGCTGGTCGCGACCGAACGGGTCACTGTTTCAATCTCTCGATCCGACAGGTTGCCGATCCAGCCCCCGAGCATCTTTCTTGCAAAAAGCGTTGCAGCGATTTGAACCAGTAATGGAGCGTCGCCGAGCAGCTCGCGCTGCCACCACAGCGAAATGGTAGGTGTACCCGTCACCAGCCGGATCGCGGACGGCAGAGCCGAGGTTCCGCGGCCGTATTCGGCAATGAGCCAGAGCGCCAGCTTCACTTTGGATGAGAAACGCAAAGGGTGCCCTCCCAATGCGCCGCGCACCGGGTCAAGCTCCGCTTTTTCCAAGCAGTTGCGTAGTCGTTTCGATACGGCGCTGGCATAGCGGGTGCCGCTTTCACCATATCGCAACGACTCGGCCATGATCAGATGGGGTATGATCAGATATTCATCGCGCCCCAGACCCAGGCCGTCCAGCGTCGCGCGCGCCAACGCCGCCGACAGCCGCTCCCGCCGCATGGCCCCGTGCACAACCGCCCGCCCGATGGCGAGCGATGTGCCGGAAGCGGCGTCGAGAGGGAGGTGGTGGGTCACCGCCCCTGCGTTCCACGATCGATCATGAGGATATTCGAGGTCACGACACGCCGGAAAGCCAGGATGCGCCCATCAGGATTACGGGCACCGCCGCCGCAATCAGCAGCACCCCGAGACAGCCGCCTTTCTCGGGTTTACCGCCGTTGCCACCTCCGGGTTTTCCGCCGCCGGGTTTTTGCGGCGGTAATTCTTTAATTCTCGGAAGGTCTTTGCTCTGATCGCCCCTCGGCCCACCTTTGTCTGCAGCAAGTCTAATCCCTATCGTGGTCACCCCCCCATGTGGAACTTTAAGCGCATATAGGCCCGGTTTGAAACGCGACATACCCTTGCCGGAAAATTCCCAGCTCAATGGATCCTTCACGCCTTTGTGATGCGCGGCAATCCCGAATGTTCCACAACCATTGTCGAGCACCGGATAGGTGTTGTTGCCTATAGTGATCGTTTTATCCGTCATCCGGAATCCCTCGGTCGTCCAGATATAAACGATACTATCCTTGAACTGACTCGATCCCCCCGCCCTTGCCCCTGCTGTTGCAGCCATGCGGTTAACCATATGCGTGGCGACCACATCACGCGGTACATTTCGTCCATCATTTTGTGGCGTGTCTTTGTCATCTTTGTCATCGTCAGTGCCTCGATCCAGCGCACCAGTAGCTACCAAAGTATTACGTACCAACGTGACGGTTTCCGGATCGATATTCTTGGGGTTGTCGACGAGTTCCTGAACCACGATCTGACGGCAAAAAGTTTGAAGTAGGAAATCATGATCGCCGGTGCCATTTGCGGGTTCGGGATAGCCCTCTCCGCTGACTTCAGCCTCCCGCTTGACTTCGGACAGCTGCTCGAAGTTCATGTTCCTACGGACACTAGACTGGTGGAAATAGACTTGCGAAGCTGCACTCAGTTGAACCCACATGCATTGGTGTCGATGTGTCTGATACTCGATTGGCACTTGGTTAGTTGGTACTGAGGGTGGATTTGGTATGATCGGCCAATCCGATACAAGCGCAACATTGGTAGCGCTGGCTGCAACATTCTCGGGATCTGTGGGATTTGGCTGCAGGCCAAGCGGTGTATCCCATTCCGGAAAAGTAGCTGGTGGCAAGCCCCAATTCTTCATCCGGAACTCAGCGCGGATCGAATTGGCTGCAGAACTTCCCGTATTCTCAATCAAAGCGACCAATTCGTTGTCTAAGTCATCACCAACACCATTCACGGCAGCCTCTATCGTGCTACCGAGGGTCAGTGAACCGCTTCCAGCCGCCCGGCGACCAACACCTTGCCAGTCATTGACAAACTGTACGCCCGCGGAAATATTCGGCAGGGGAGGGCCGGCAATATCGGGAACCAGGCCATGGCCAAATACCGTTGGGGTGTAGAGGGCAACCGGAAAACCGGATATAACCGGGGCGGTAAGCGGGAACACATATTCTGCCACCGCACCGCCTCCTACCGGCACAATCTTGATCACACTGAAATAGAGGCCGAAATCATTCGTCAGGTCAATCCAGTCGGGACCACCTTCGGTCGCAGTCATCGGCAGACTGATTTCGACGCTCCACGCAAATTCGTCGGGGGAACCACCTGCAATCGTAGGCTTCCATGACCGCACTTTAATGTCTGTATTGGTTTGCGAACTATATTGCGTCCAACCGCCTGATCCGTCACCGCGATAATAATCGACATCTTCTGGATCAATATTGGTCTTGATCTCGTTTGGCGCCCCCGTTCCGACCCCGGGTCCTGCCCCGGTACCATCCTGCAAAGGCTTAATATGAATTTTGCGCTGGTCAGCCTGATCAACGCTCGCATGCGTTGGCTTTACGACAATCACCACGCCGTTATCATCGTCGAACGAACCCGAAAAACGGCACAAGAAACCCATCACGATCCGCCCATTGGAACCGTTGCGAATACCGCGAAATTCTACAGGCGGAATACCCGAGGCGCCAATCGTCAGCGCCGAGCCGCCAATGTAACCACTTTCCGGGGTTTCGCCGGTGATCATGTAATCAAGATCGAAAAAACCATCTACGCTTGGCGTGCCGCCAATACCGTCATGATTGGGGAAGATGAGAGCATCTGTCATATTATTTTCCTTTGTTAAAAGAGCTGAAGCGGAATTGTGATGAACGAGGTAAATTGGTCGAGAGTTGCTGTCTCACGCGTCTGAGTGGCCTCAATGCGCAGGAACGTAATTTCTCCGGCGGCCCCGCTATTGTTACGAAGCTGAATATTAAACTCGCGATCCTCGCCAGGTGGAACGTCCGTTACCGAAGGGGGCAGTGGTCCCAGCGTAACTGACCAGTCGGAATCGTTCGATTCGGTACGAACAGCAAAATTATAGTTCGCCCTTGCTGTGCCACCTCGTTGATCAATCAGCTCCAGAGTTATGAACGCTTCACTGCCCCGCCGTACTCGGACGCCTCGGAACGAAATTCCAGACACATCCATATTGGCAACTTCGTTGAAATCCGAACTGCCAGAACCATCATCTCCAGGAAGTGAGAAATCAATTATGGCGTTGGAACTTGAGACTTCCAGAGCCTGGCCCGCACGCCACTGCACTGGATTGGAGGTGTTTCGGGTGGTGCCATCAATACCAGTAACAAGCAGCGCCAGATCAGCAGCAGTCGCACTAGCTGGCGTAAATATTGTCGCGACAACGCGCCTAGTTGCGCCAGCAGCTATCACCAACGGTGATGGTGGCTCGAATTGCAAGTTTTGCCGCCATTGCGATTCACTGGCGCCCGCCGGACTACCCACGCTAAGTTGCAAAGTGAGGCTATCGTCAAGCGTAGTATTGGCGGTGATATCCCAAGTGAAACTAACTGTTGCTCCACCGATCATCGTACCGTCGGGTGTTGACACTGTCGCGAATTCGAAATTGCCCGCCTGTTCACGTGGTTCTGCCACGACTGTCACGGGAAGTGCGTTCGATCTTTGCCCTCCTGTTTCCACAACAACGTCAAATGTCGCCGGTAGACCTGACAACGTGTTGGGCATGGCAAAGGATAAGCTTGTTTCCGAACCTGATCGGAAATTAGTCACTGCTACATTGCCGACAACAACCACGTTTCGCCGAGGTTCGCGATTGAAATTGACTCCTGTCAAAGTAACTAGTGAATTGACCTCGATGTCGCCCGGAGGCGATATCGCACTTAAAACAAGGGCGCTGGATCCCGCCTCCAACCCCGCCATCCTGACCTTCAGATCATTTATGTCGCTCATTATCTCGTTGAACATTCCCGCGGTAATCAAATCACCCGGTGCCACGCCCTCGGCGCGGAGATCGGTCAACTGGCTGAGCAGCGCCTGCCGCTCTGCCTCGGTCAACACGCCTTCGAGCGCATCGAAAATCGAGGAAATGGGAATGACCGACTCTGCGGTAATTGGATTGCTAGCCATGATAGGTTTCCTTTTTCGTCAGCTCAGCCGCCCAGGGCAAAATTGGCATAGTCCCAGCGGTGGAGATTAAAGCGCGCGTCTCCGCGATAGGCGAGGTCGCCGCGTGCATAGATCAGATAGGGGTCAGGACGATCGGCAGCGTCAGTTGCCAGCTGTCCTTCAATCCGGTTTTGCGCCACTGCATAAAGCCACACGACTTCATTATCGGCGGTGCGCAATGCGGGGGCAGACAGGCTTTCGCGCATCAACGGTTCGACTTGCGGCCCGTTTATATGGATCGGCCCGCGGATCGTCATCCCGCCCAGAAATGTTCGCGCGCTTGCCTCATCGAGATGCGGCAACACACCGGCCGGCGGCAGATACGGGAAGTGGCTGCGCGCGCGTACGCCGCCAACAATACCATCCGGACCCACCAAGTCGGTGAAATGATCATCAAACTGGCGCAACATCGCGGTTCCGGCTGCTATCCGGCGCGGCTGGGTCAGGCTGTCGATCTGGCTTCCCTCATCGGCGCGAACCAGCGGTCGGCGCACCGCCCACATATCCAGAAACTCCAGATCATCCGACCCGGTATAGGCAAGCAGACCCAGTGGTACTTCCTGTCGGCCAAGTCCGATAAGGCTCAGCGCCTCAAGCAGATCGTCACCGCGTTCGGCCTGCGAAAGAAGATGCGTGACCCAGTCGGCCTTCACCCCGTTCCCGAAACAGCGATAGGCGATCCGGTTTCTGAAATCATCGGCGGTCGCGGGAAGCGAACCATATAACTGGGGACGGACCAGGATGAGACGGAACTGCACTGTTTCAATAAGCTGATCGATGTTACAACGCGCGCCGTTTCCATCCAGCCCATTGGTTTCGGCGCGACCCGTACGTCGCTGCGCGGGTGCTATCGTCAGCACATAGACGCCTTGTCCTGCTACATAAGTCCCGCCGACAAGGGGGTCGCAGTCGTCAAAACCGCTGCAACCATCATCGACGCCGTCACTATTTGCAGCCGGGGGGCGAGTGAGATTGAGCAATTGTCTCGTTTCCAGCCGCATCGCCTGTCCAAGCGCGTTCACCGCCAGACCCGGCTCGACGATAACAGGCCTGCCGGTTGTGCCCTCTCCATCCGCAACCGCCAGCCCTTCGCGCAGCGTCAAACCAAAGGCTACGCCGCTGCCCATGGCCTGCCCGAGCCGCTGATCAGCAGACGCACGGGCGCTTTGCTCGCGGGCGAAATCGGACCCCGTAAGCAGGCGACCATTGAAGAAATTGGTCGACCCCAGTCCGCCTTCGGTTACCGGTTGCTGGAGTTGGATAAGATTGTCGGGCATGTCAGCCTTCTCCTCTTTCGACGCGTTGGGTGACGCGCCAATCGCCCGCACCATCGGAACGCAGCGTGAGCCGTGCTGTGTCGGTCACCTCGAGATCGGCATTGCCATTTATTGTTGCTGAATCAGCTTCGATCCTGAGATCGCCGCCCTCCGGCAACCGGATCACGAGCCGGTGGCCAAGCGTTGCGGCTGCCGCCTCGACGATGCCAAGCCGGACCGGGTCAGCGGTTGCAATGATAATGATTGCGTTGCTGACGTCGATATCTTCATCCGCAGACACAAAGATCACGGCGGCACTGTCGGCGTCTTCCGATGTGGCCGGGGCAAAATCGCCAATCGCCTGCATCGCATTACTGGCCATTAAAAGCGGGCGATCGCTTTCGTCGATAGACAGGAGAATTCCGGCCTCATCTTCGGTATTGGCGACTTGCCAAACACCCTCAGAGCGCACGGCACCGACGTCAATCCGCGCCAGCAACACGCAGTCATCGCCCGGTCCGCCGGCGGTTGGACAGTTGATCGCCATTACATGCGGCCTGACGACCGTAATCCAGACCTTGTTGATCTCGTTGTAAATGTCGTTGGCAAGATTTGGTGCAATGCTGATCGGCGAGAGCTCGCCCCCGGAATCTTCGTCCGCTTCGATCAGGAACAACATCCGCATTTGTCGCTGAACATTGTCAAACAGTGCCGGCAGCTCGGCAGAATCATCCTCGCCACCCTCTTCTACCGATATGCTGGCGATATAGGCGGCCAGTTCACCGACTGCCTCCGCCTCCGTCATGGCCGGCCGCTCGAGCGAAAATGACAGTGAATAATCATCAGCGATTCGGGAAGGAGTCATCAACTCTTCATCGCTGCGGCACGGTTCCCCGGGGATCGGAACAGGAGCCACCGCACAATCACGATAGCAGAGAGTCAGAAAGATCGAGAATTCCGCCTCACTCGCGGGCAGCGGCGCTGCTGCGAGGGCGTCGATATCGGCGGTCACTTCTTCACGCTGGAGCCATGCGTTTATCGAAGCACATTGCTCGCGCCCGACACAGATCATTTGGCCGCTCGGAGCGGCGGCTGCACCAGCCGTGACCATTATGCGCGGCCCTTCGCTACCGTCCATTTCCTGGCGGATCGCTAGCCCCGACATGGTTCCATAACCATGTAGTTCGCGCATCATCCATTTATCGCGCGCGGCGTGATAGGCAAATTGTTGCCGATAATCGTCAACGCCCAGCACCATACCTGTGGTAAAATTGACATGGCGCGACGAATCGGGCTGCGTCATGGCGTTAGTGGCGGAAAATGCACTGCAACATCCCATCATCTGTCTCCTGTCTTATTTTCTGCGTGCGGTATCAGCATGCCAGCCGCTCCCGCCCGGATTGGTTATTTTGCGGACCGCCAACGAAGGTGGCGCCGGCTACATTGCGGCCAAGAATTGCTGGCGGTATCAATTGTGGCGCGCGGCTTCCCGCACCTATATGTGTGTCATATCCCAGCCGCGCTTCCCCGAGCCGGTTCATCGCCCAGAAGAAGCGCACATCGAAAATTGTATGCGCCGGTTTTTCAAGCGCGATGATCCGTTTAGCCAATGCCAGTTGTTGCTCCTCGTGCTGCACGGCAACACCGGTGTCGTGACGCGGCAAGAGCACGGAAAACCGGTGTGCGGAACGGTGCATCGGGATGACTTGTCCTTCGAACATCAACCAGTCTTCCAGAGCTGTGACTGTTTCAGGCAAGACATCGGGCAAGGCAATTCTGGCAAATTCGGTCCACTTGGTGTTCCAAGCCTTATTCAAAAGTTCGATCTGGTGGTATTTTCCACGCAGGAACCGCTGCCAATATTGCTGATTGCGCGAGTTCAGAGCGGTAAATTCATGCCACGTACCGGCATCTGGCAAATCGGCATCGACGGGTTGTCGCAGCAATGGTTGCTGCACTCCTGCAGAAAGCTGAAACGCGCGCCAGTTTTTCCGTTCTTCACCTCCGAGTTGAGGTACAAAGCCAAAATGTGCCATCGCAAAACTGGCCCAGTCTTCCGATTCATAATCATCCGCGACGAGCGAAAAGGAGGCCATTTGCTGCACCGGTGTTGCGCTCTTTTGTCCCAAATACCGCGCCCAGCGCTCCACCAATCCGGATTTGCCTTCTTCCGGACTCCACAGTGCTCCGCTTATCGTTGCCAATGGTTGCAGTGTTGAACCGATCCGGTTCGAACCAAGTCGATGACCGGAGCGCCGGGTCCGGAAATTTTCCACGATACGAATGCCATTTGCGCTCGCTCCGGCATGATCGGGAAGTTCAAAATCGCAATCGGTGATATCCGGATCAAATGCCAAACGGAGCGCCAGACGGAGACCAGGCAATGTCCCGCGCCAACCGAGAAATTTCACAGCATATTTAATGAACATGCGGCGACGGCGCTCATCCCAGGCAGGATCAAGCGCGATATCAAACCAGCCCGCCAGCCAGTCAAGTGCCTCGGCAGGGGCAAAGCGCGGGTCGAGCAGATATTGCGCCGCGACAACTTTTGCCTCGATGGCGCTGTTGACGCCTTCCATACTGGCCAGAAAGCGATCGGTAAAATTGCCGGAAATCGCATCTTCGGAATATAGAGCGGGCAGGAATCGCTCGGCATAGGAAAAGCGCGGGTACCAGATTCGCAGTGCGGAAATTGCCGGCGACCGGCGACCATCACCCGCCATTGTCAAACGGAGTTGAACATAGCGGCCCTCGAGTTGCTGTAGCAACACGTCCCAGCATCCCTCGCCCCGCGCCGTTGTTTTTTGCTGGGCGCTGAGCGAAAGTTTCGGTAATTCGCCCCTGTCACCGTTCAAATATGGCTGCGGCTGCACAATCCAGCTGTTGCCATCATCTGTTTCGAAATTTTCAAGACTATCAAAAGCCCGCGCTTCGATGGAGATTGAAGCGCCAGCCGGAACCACGGCATCCATTCGTATCCGGTCCCAGACGCATGCAAATATATCGCTATCCAACGGAGGGGTTATCAAGCTTGACGATTGCGCAAACCGGCAGCGTTTCTGTACCATCAATGGTATCCAAACCGGGCCACCGACGCCGCTATCATAATATAGCCGCTTGCCGCTCGCCGCGATTCCGCGTCCGCCGAAGCGGCGCATCGGGATCAAATTGGTGGAACCAGCCGCGATCCATCCATCTTCACTGTGCCGAAGATCGATTGCGCGTGCCTGATTACCTCCCGGCCCCCACAGCATGATGCGGCGTCGCTCCTTGCCTTCCTCTTGGGGAAGTAAAGCCAAACCGAGCGCTCCGTAGTCAATCTCGATCAGAGATGTGCGGCTACCATTGTCACAATCGACTAAAAGCAGTCTGGCTCTGTCTTCCGATAGCCGGTCCAGAATCAGCAACTCATGGGATGATATCGCAACCATGCAAAGCGGTTGATCCAATTCTGGCAGGTCAATTTGCCATATGCTGGCAGCGTTTTTGTCGATCCGCGCTACATCGCCTTCCAGCGGTTGGAACGCGCTGTCACTTTCTCCCGGGGCTTCGGTCAAACAAAGCTGCATATCGGTGGTCAGACCAAGCAATCGCGCGCCATCCTGATCAAGCAGCATCAAGCCGCCACCCGGCAACGCGGCTGTTTCCGTCAGACCATCGGGTGCAAAGTCCGGATAATGGAATTCCTCGGGCGGTCCGCCTCCAACCAGATCGAAACGCATTACGCGGGTTTCATCTCCGTCATTTGCGATCGCACAGAGATAATCGCACTCGGTTACGGCCAGGGCGCCGAAAGTTCGGGTATCATCTTCGGGAAGAAGATCAACAAACTCGCTCTCGTCTGCACATTGTCGATCGTCGGGCCAGTATCTGCTGCTATGGTCCGCACCTGCACCCTGCACCAAGATCGACTGCAGATCATCGGACACGAAATAGATGTTGCCATTTCGGTCTGCGGCTAGCCCGCGGCGGTCGTCAACGCCGAGTCTGCGCTCGTTTTCCGTCGGAGGTAACAATTCAAGCAAAGGTGCAATTGTCAGGCTTGCGTCGGCAGCATTCCACTCTGGTGGTGCAGATTGCTCTTCGACGGGATCATCGTTCTGCCAAATTTCTCCCAGCGGTAGCAAGCCACCTTCAGCATCGGACCTGCATGCGACCCAGTCCTCGCGCCCCAGATACAAGTGATATGACGATCCGTTGACATTCATCAGCATGTCTCCGCCACTACCGGTACCGGCAACCTGCGGAGAGAACCCTCACCTCCACTGTTCGCAGACCCTGTTCCACGCAGCGTTTCGAGCGGGGTTGCAGCACCGTTGGTTACCGATATTCCCAGAATTTCGGGCAGTTCGATACCAACCAGCGCGATCTGATCGCTAATTGCGCCATCGCCCCGGGCCATCAGTACCTCGTCAACCGAAAGCACGCCGGATGCGCGCGCCGCTTCGGCAAACAAGGTTGGCGCATGCACTGCCCTGTTCAGCGGCCAGCCACGAAGCGCGGGATCAGCCGCCTCGCCATAAAGCTTGGGAAGCATCGACGCACCGCTCAGGCCGGCCGGTGGGATCGGGCTCAGAAAACTCTGCAAACGTGATTTTACCGCCTCCAGCGTTTCGGCAACCGAATGGCCGCTGGCGACCGAAACGCCGATAGATAACCATATCCCGATATATTTGGGTCCATGTACCGCCAGTTCCGTGGTGACCAACCGGCGCGGCTCCAGATATTGGCAGAGCGTATCGAGAAATTTTCGGTCCGGACGCGGAGCCTTTGGAAAGGCGGCGTCATGCGCCGGAACGACCATCAAGGTGACAGCGCCCGGCGCGGAGCCGGCAGCGATCGGAACTATGTCGGGGTGGGCTGCCGCGATTATTTCAACCCTGCCAAGGGACAGGCCGGGCGTTCGCCACGCAATATTACGGAAGTCGTCACCTGTTACCAGACGGTCGCGATGCGCAAGAACGCGTTGAATCTGCTTTTCTCCATCGGTGATATTTTCGGCATCTGAACCACCCCATGTCGGCACCGGGTTGGATCCAACGATTCCCGCAGGGAGATTTGCTCCGGCTTTCAGACTGCCGACGCCGACATTGCCCTCGGCGCCCTCGCTATATTCATAGCTGGCATAAAGCGCTTCATTGTCGCGCGGGCGGCGTCCGTTCATGCCGTCACCGAAACTGATCACACCCGATTCCGGATCCAGCGTGAACACATCGACCGGCGCATCAGTCAGCGGGGCGCCATATTCCGGCACCTCAGGGCCTGCTGCATAGAGGTCGTCAATTTCCGACCAGTCACGACGCGTAGCGTCCTTGACGCTCAACAGCGAGACACTACCCGCCAGCACAGGTGCGCGTTTCAATTGTCTTTGTTGATTAGGTCGCTTGTCACCATCGGCAAGCCGTTCGGCATTGATCCGGATATATTGCCGGACGGGCGCTGCATTTATGCCTGCCCAATCAAAGCTTAGGTCAGCGCTTCCGCTCGCGCTTACCCGCAACCAGGTTATGATGCGGCTATCGATCGCCGCATCGTCGCTTTTCGGCGGAAGGTCGCCAACGCCGCCTTCCAAGGGGTCGAGATCACGCCAATGATCAATAAGATCGGGATCGGAAGGCAAAGTGATCTGGACAACACCAGCTTGCTTGCCAGGATCAAAATCTGTCCGGGATACCAGTTCTCGATAGTCTGCGACCGGCCGGTCATTCTCGTCAAACGCAATTGCCGAACCGGCAATCGGCATTTCAAAGTCCAGACTTTGCGCGACTCCATCGGGGTTGCCGACTGGTAGCAAACTCATGTCGCTTATCTGGCTAGGAACAAGTCCGAGCGAAATCGTTCGCCCTGCCAAAGCAGCTCTTGCATTCGACCATGGATCATCGCCGCCCGGGTTTGCGTCTTGCGGGCGTCCCAGCAAAGCAATCCACAGTGAACCGTCGACGGTATCCGCAAAACTCAGCGATGTGCCACCTTCGCTCTCAACGCTTTCGTACAGCGTCAGTTCCGCTGGCAGCTCGCGGTTGTAGGATGCGTAAAGCAGTTCGTAATATTCCAGCAGTTCGGCGGTCGGTTCCTGAATCGGGATCTTGCGGAATATCCGTGCCTCGACCGGCAACGCATCAATTCCGAGAGTCGTGCGAAACGGTATCTTTTCGGCGGTCAATTCGCTTCCTGCGGCAATGATCGAATTTTCCAGCGGACCGCGCTCATTGTTAAACGCAACGATGCCCCGCGCTTCCCGCGCTGATTGCAGGCCGATGCCAAGCATTTGCAGAAATTTCGCACGGTTGCGTTCCGGGATCTGGTTAGCGCGATAGATCACGCTTTCGGCCACATGCGCGAATAATTGCACCAGCGTAATGCCCGGATCAGACGAATTGAAGTTCGTCCATTCCGGCGTATGCACAGGGATGCGGGCGATCATTTCATCGACCAAGGCCTGATAGTCACGATTGTCGATTTGTGGACCTGGCAATGGCATGATCAGACTCCTCCCGCCGCATCGGACTGAAGCGGGATATCCAACGCAATTCGCTCTGTCTGACCGGTGGCGGATAGACGGTAGCTTATCGTTGCGACGGCGGTTTCTTTTTGACTCCGATGTTCCCGCACATCGACTTCTTCGAGCTTTATGCGCGGTTCCCACGCCTTTAATGATCGATGGATGCGATCCGCAACGCGGGCATGGGTGGAGGCAGTATTGGGATCAAACAGGAGCGGTGTCAGACCGGCACCAAAACTCGCAAGCTGCACCCGTTCACCGAGATCGGTTTTGAGGATAATTTCGATCGACTGACGGATGTTGGTTTCGCCCGCAGACCAGCCGATGCGGCCGTCACGGCCAACATTGAAAGGAAAGCTGACGCCTTTTCCTAAAATATTCTGGTCCACACCACCGGTCATGGCCCGTTCCCCTTAGCTTTCAATCCGGGAACCGGAAAACAGGCGATCAACCACGGCACCCATTTGAATATGAAATCGAGCAAAGAGACGATGATCATCAGCAAGATGAGCGCACATAGAGTGACAATGGGGATCGACAGCGAGCAGATCATCCCGATATCAACATCACCGTTCTTCTTGCAGCCTCCGCCCGCGCCGACGTCGATGTCTTTATGTAGCGGCCATGGTAATACCTGCCGGATAAGGTCGATCAGGCCGAGCCCCTTGGCGCGTTGCACCTGACCACAAAGCATGTCGGACATAACGAACGCAGTTCCTCGCGCATGTTTGCGCAGTCCTGCGGCGCTGGTGTCTTTGGGCAGCATGATCTTGATCTCGCGAGCGGGAGCATCGGGATCAAAAAAGCTCGCCATTGCGAAACGTTCACTGGGTTTGGACAAAGTCGGCGGGTGCAGTGGTCCGCAATCTTCGTTGAGATGCACAAAACGTACACAGAACAACCCGCTATCTTCGGCGGTTTCAACCAGAACTTTCGAAAGCCGTTCAGCAAAAGGCAACGCGCGAGCTTCGTCTTCGGTGGAAGTTGGCAAAGCGCGGCCGATCAACGTTGATATCAGGTCTATTTTTTCAGCTTCCGCAGCCGCGGTTGCCAATGTCCCGGTCAGCGGGCTATCAATTTGCGCCTCTTGCAATTCGGGAAGAATGGTCGTCGAGGCCAGCTTGTACGGACCCTCCGTGGAAACCGTATCGGTCGCATGATTGTACCCCATCCCAACCAAAAGACAGTTGAACTGTGGCCAGCCGCTGGTTCCGGTGTCCGGAACATATTCTGTCTCGACCGACTCGATAAATGTCGCAATTGAAGCGACCCCGACGGCATTCAGTGCGGTCGCAAGGTTACTGTGATAGACCGGTGCGGCTGCTCCCAGACCAGCGATCAACCGCGTTTTTGCCCCACCGCTGATATCAAGATGCAAAAAGTTATACAACGCCAGTTCCGCCGGGTTCAGGCCGACAGACGATCCTGCGTCGACGGCACCCTTCACCTTCGGCAAGTGGCGCTCGAGAAAGGCCGAAAAGTCGAGCAGCAGCAGCCATGACTGCATTTGCAGCTGAAAGTTCAAATTCCGGACCTGAGCTCTTTTCCCGATATTGACTGGACCGAAATCGTCCGGCGTTGGCTCCAATGGTCCGTTGATATCGGCAACTTGCTTGACGACATTGCGCACCATCGCCTTCCAGGGTTCCGCAACATCCATGCGAAATTCGGAAAGCCTTGCCTGTGTGCTGTTCGGTTTGGCAGCAGCAACGGGGTCGGCCATCGCAGCTTTCTGTCCTTCGATCAGAGAGACTGCTGTACGGACGATTGGCGCGCCGACATAATCATCGCGCCGCGCGACGGGGATCATCGAACCCCACATCTTGCGTTTGATGCCATTGGCTTCGCTATGCAAAATCGGGAACACAGGTAACATCTCTTCTCCGGGTGCCAGTGTGTCCGCTTCACCAACCGCAACCCGCTGCCAGCGCGGTTCGTCACCCGGAATCCAGCCATATTCAACCAGTTGCGGATCTGATGCGCCGATATTTGTCGCTGCTGTATTTTTGGTGCCGGGCATCAACCGCCGTACAAGCATGCCGATCTTTTCCTGATTACCCTCCGGCCGGCGATCGGGAAGACCGGGCACTGCACAGGCGAGCGTGGCGGTCGCGACGTAGTGCCGTTGGTGGGCAGCCTGGAATAGCTTTAACGGTGCCGGTGGTACCGGAATATTGGCATCAGATACTTGCTTGGATTTGCGCGGCACGCCGAACAGGGTTTTGCGGCGCGCTTCCTTGACCAGCGCTGGCAGCGGGACACGCGCGACAAGATCAGGTTGTGCTACCTGTCCGGGCGGCGTCCGCCACGTTTCGGGACGCGCGACAAATTCATCTATCCGCTGCGGTTCGTTGATCATCAGACCAATTAACTGATCGGCAAAATCATCGCGCGCAAAGCGCAATATACCGGGTTCCAATCCGGGTCGACCCGCCCCGCGCCACATCGGTCTGGGCGAGGCCCAAGTAAGAGGATGCTTCATCTCGGTCACCAGATATTCCCTGCGCCTGGCGTATAGGTCGCACCGGAAATCGTCGGAGCCACGACGGTTTGAGCGTTGACCAGCCCCGAGAATGTTGCGGTTGCCGCATTCACGCTTACCGACGTCGCGTCGATCGTCACCATACTCGCTTCCAGCTTCAACAAAGACGAAGCGGTTATGGTTACACCGCTCGGCCCCATATCGACCGTATTGCCGTTGCTATCCTCCAGACGGATATTCCCCGGCCCGTCGGACAACGTTATTTTTTGTCCCCCCGGCGTTTCGAGAACCAGCGCTTCCGATCCAGAACTGTCGTCAAAAGACACCATCACACCGTTGCGCGAGCGCAGTAGCTTGATATTATTTTCTGCTGAATGATTGGCCGCTTCCGGTGGCCCGTCGACTCCATTCCACATCCCGCCAATGACAAACGGCTGTTCAGGATTGCCGAACATGAAGGCCACGAGCACTTCATCATCGACTTCTGGCAGGAACCAGCTGCCACGGTCTGCCCCTGCAAACATTGTCGCCATGCGCGCCCATACTTCATAGCTTTCACTGGCCGGATCGGGAGACCATGGGAGCTTCACCTTGACGCGGCCCATTCCTTCCGGATCCTCAATCGATTGGACGAGCGCAGGTGCCACGCCGTGCCAAAGCCCACCGATGCCATTTGGAACGCGATCGCAATCAGAAATTGCCGTTTCTTGAAGAAGTACGGAAATGCCGCTCATGACGGTCCTCCGATTCCGGCACGATGGCAGCGAAATTCACTCAAAGCGCCAAGCTGGGGATCAAAACAATGTGTGACCTCCAGCGTGCGATATTGACCATCGAACAGATCACCGAGACCGGAAAGCTCCAGCATCGCACCAACATGGATAAGTGGATCGGTTTCACATTCCCCTTCGCCGATCACAAAATCCCGTGCCATCCGGCGATACGCTCCATTGGCAAATTCGCGCGCTTCGGTGACCGTCGACGGTTTCAGATGCGCCAATGTTTCAATCCGCGGTTCAAAAAATTCTTCGAGCAATGCCGCTCCGCCGGTATCGCTACCGACTTCCGCTGACATTTCGCTGGAATCCGTTTCGTGAGAAACTGCTTCTTTGGATGCCACGTCCCAGCCGGACGCAATAATCGCGCTATATTGTAGCGCCAGATCAGCGGTCACATCAAATTCACGCAGCGTTCCAGACCAGCGGAGCTCGACCGGGGGCGTACCGCGATCCTCTGTAACGTGTAGCGTTTGATCGGATATATGGACCTTCGCGTCAAAACGCCGAGCCAGATCGAACAGAAAGGCAAAGTCCGTTTGATTGACCTGTGTCAGTACTGGCGCGACTGCGGTTTCTACTTCAACCTGAGCGGTGAGACCATGATCGCGCGCTATGGCATCCGCCACGTCTGCCAATGATGCCTGCTCGAAACTGCGCGAGCGCCGGGTCATCCGAAGATCCTGCAAACGGTCCTCGGCCAGCACCACTATCGTGGGCGGACCAGCGCTGGGAAATCGGCCATTAATGGCGCTGATACGCCCCTGAAACAGGATCTCGTTCTGTAGACTGACGACAATCTCCTTTCCGAAATCAAGGATGTCCCTTGAAAAGAACTGGAACCCGGCATCTTCGCCACCCCAGTTACCGAATTCGATCTCTGCCGACGCCATCGATTCAACCGACGCATGCAACCGATAGGACAGCATGGCCGCTTCCAGACGCGGTTGGCTCTCTCCGTCGATGCGGATAGTCGGGCGCGAGGGGCGGCTTGGCAAACGGGCGACAGTTGCAGGCATATCCGGGTCTAATTCCTTCTGAAGCGCAATTGGCGTCTGGCCAGTTTGCGAAGCTCTTTTTCGATCGCGCGTTGCCGCGACAATGGTGATTTGGCTTGAACGGCAGGAACGTCGGCAGCGCCAGTACCCTCCCCGGAGGTTTCAAATTCGTTGATTACTACGGGCATAATTTATTCCTATTCGATGCTGAATTTGGGAAGTGGCGGCGGCACGAGATTGGTTTTCAATCCAAGAGGCGGCGGGCTGGTATTCAATGACGGGGTAGGGAATTTCCCAGCGTTGAGATCAATCAGCCTGCCCGGCGACATGCGCAGCGGATCCTCGATATTGTTCGCCGAAGCGATATTTTGCCAATTCGACTGCTTGCCATTATTGGCCGCCATCTGCTGCACGCTATCGCCCTGTTTGGCCGGCGTCAGCTTCTTGCGCCCTGGCGCGTCGGCGACTTTGCCGTCACCCTCAAAGTCCGAAACGAGTATTTTTTGCTGACCGAAGCTCAATGCCATGCTGGCGCGCAGCGGCTTGCCTTCGGGCGAGAAAAATTCGAGATTTTCCTCGAGACTCTCCAGCATGCCATCGAACAGCAGGGAACCCCAGACAAAGCGTACTGCGGGGGGCACCAGCTTTGTCGGGTCGTCGGTAAATTCCTTAGGCGTCATGAAGTAAATGACATCCTTCGTCACCCTCCGCACATCATCAACCCGGTCCTTGACCAACGCGGTCACATCAAACCACAAAGTGATCGTCAGCGTGGTACTGCCCGCTCCGACAAATTGCCGACCCGCGGTGCCAGCAGCCTGGTCACCCCCTTCGGGCTGTACTATTTCATTTGCAAAAGCCAGTTTGAGCGTTTCGGGATTAAACTGGACGTCAATATTCTTGCCGCCGCCCAGCTCGCCGCTGAAATCATCCTTCAGCTCTATCAATTTTGCCTTGGCAAGAACAGATTCGGTCACTCTGCCGGCCCTCCCGCTGCTGCTTCGACGAGTTCAAATTTCTCATAGGCGAGGGCGAAATCCTCAATCGCGATTCCACCATCTTTCGCGTTCAGCGGTGGCACCTTCATTTTGATTGGAATGCAGCGTGACAACCGAAAGCGCATCTTTTCGGTCTTTCCATCCTCCGCGAACATCACCAGTTCGGCATCGGCACGCAAAAACGGGTCGGCATTTGACTGTGTGAACCAGTTCCAAAGTTCACGGTTTGCGGTCATTCCTCTTTTTAACGACAGGTTGGAGTAGTTGATCACGGACGGGACCCGGTATGCGCGGTCGTTGGCGCCGCCTTCACGGATGGTCTGAACATCCATCGTCATTTCAAGTCCATCACATTCCGTGAAAGCCGCCTCTGCCAATGGCGCGCTTGCGCCATCGGGATAAATTTCTACGGCGAAATTGAAGACCGAATATGGACGATCGGTAAGTGCCATTATAGCCCCTCCTCCACCGTTAGCCGCGCTCCGGTCTGGACGAGCGAGATGTCGAGAAATTTCATGGGATGAGAGGGCGCAATGCCCAATTCTACGAGCAAACGGCCATTGTCGATATCATTGCCATCATATGGCGTCCGGATAAAATAACTGTCCTCAGACCGTTTTCCCGAAAACGCTCCGAGCTTTTGCAGCTGGTCAAGACGGGTAACCAGGGAACGGGAGATGGCCCGCCGCACACCTTGATCGTTGGGCTCGAAAATATACGTTCGGCCAAGCCGTAACAGCATGCGACGTATCATGATAAAGAGGCGCCGAACGTTTATCTGCTGCCAATCGGTCTCGTCGGATAGCGTGCACGCGGCAAGAAAGGCGAAATTCCTCGGGAAACGACGGATCAGATTGAGCCTCGCGCGATCAAGCCGCAGATGATCGTTCGCTGCGATCGTCGGATATAGTCCGATGATATCGGTTAACGGTTGATTGGCCGGGGCTATCCACGCCCCTTCCCGATTTGCGACCTCAGCCATGATCCCGCAGACTGCACCATCGGGCGGAAGGACCAGCGCTTTGTTGCCGCGTCCGCCATCTATCCATGGATGATATACAGCTCCATATGATAGAGCTCGTGCTTCGCGACCTGAAAATCGCGTTGGCAGCGAAGCGCCGGATGCCTGCGCCGAAAAGCCGTCCAGATAGGAAGCCGCGTCGTCAGAGCGATATGATTGCGGTAACGAGATTATCGCGCTCATCTCGCCCGTTCCCGCACATAGTCTTAACATCGCCAGATGAACCGCGCGCAGCTCGTCTGGATCAACGGCAAGGGTGGTATATGCGCTGGAACGAACCACCACTCTGTGTGCTGCAAAGCCGGAAACATTGTCACCTGTTTGCGTGTGCAGACGGTAGTAATAGGTGCCTTCGCTGCGCCCGGCAATTTCCCGTTGTCCGTCAGCCCCGCGCCAGATTTCAACGGCATCGGCAAAGTCATGGCGAGCCGACTCTTCAAGAACGAAGATTACCTCATCGTCGCTGCTTTCAAATCTCAGCGTGAAAATGTCGTCTGTGACTGGTCGGCGGGGTCCGCGGATTTGCGGCTCGGCAAGCAGCCTGACACCGCTGTCGAGAAAGCTGCTCCGGTCGGGTTCCGAAAGTTCTGGCCCGGCGTCGACCATACAAGCTCCGCTGTGATCAAACCAATTGCCCCGAACTGGTGAACCGGCTTCGGGAGGGGGCAACGAAATAGAGTCGGCAAGCAAACCCCAGCCAGGTTGACTGGCGTCAGGGAGGCTCAGCATCGATACATCACCGACATTCTCGCCCGGCACATCAAACACGCCATGCATCCCCAGCAGTTGCTTCTCGTCCAGATCATGCATTTGGATCGCCCGTTGAAGCACCGCGTCGGTGGAAACGGCAGTAAAGGCGGGATCAATGAACAGCCGGCTATCAAATGGCACCAGTCCATCGCGCTCAAGCGCAGGGCGCAGTGACGTCCATGCAGGAGTCGACGAACCGGCAAATTCGCCATCGACAGCAATTGGCAACCAGGCCGAGCGCAATATTCGCCTTTGGCTCGCCGAGGCCTCTCCCGCGACAAACGCCGCAGCATGTTGGTCAAACGTCAAACCGCGACCGAAGCGGGATTGGACCTGGATCCAGTTTTCACGCAGCTGCGATTTTGCCGCTATATTGGGTTGTTCCCGTGCATCGCGACTTTCGTTCATGGCATAGAACCGGTCCGCTCCGACCAGATCCATCAGCGAATTGGGAGCTTCTGGCGTGAGGCCGAGATCGGACAAGAGCTGTGCTTCCCCGTTTACCTCCGTTTGCGCATCGACCGTCAGGCGGCTCGCGGTGAAATCATTCTCGGGAAGTATGGACGCAATTTGTTGCCATGCTTTTCCGGTCGCGCGACGGCCGTCGACACTGTCGGGGCGCAGCCAAATTGACTCGCCCTGCTGAAAAAACTGTAACCAGCGATCGGTCATCAACAGCGGCTCATCACCAGCCAAAACGATTTCGCTTTCGATGCCCTCCCTAAAGATTGCGGACATCCGGTTTCGGCGCCCAACCAGCCGGGCATGACCATTTTTGACAGGTGTTTCGCCGTCAATCACCAGGAAGGACGAGCACCAGCAGGCAAAGGCCATGCCTTCCTGCAAAACAACAATCTTCGCGTATCTTATTGTTTTATTGGTATCTCTAAGCTCGATCAACTCACCAAGCTGTAATCGGCCATCGTCGGCAAATTGAAATCCACCCGGAATAGAGGAAGGATCATGTATTGAAACAGGGGTGCGCCTTAACTTCAAGCCGACCGATATGCTGTCGGCCCAGCTGCCCCCTGAAGCCGCATCAAAAACCGCCGGCACAACGACGCTATCCCCATTCGAGAGCTTGGGAAACCGGGCAAGCAGCCCGGTCAGGGGAAATTGCGCGGTTTCGATCGTCGCTCGGGGCGTGGCCTTCCCGTCCACCCCATCCCACCGGTTTGCAAGATCGGCGGTCCAGGCGACCCTGATCACCCAGCATTCCGTCCCCCCGTTGGAGAAAAAGGCACGCACGCTGGACGCGAGATTGGCCGACAGTGTTTCACCGGATTTAACGTCAAAAGCCAGTGGCATCGCGCCGCCAAAAACCGACTGATAGGCCGCGACGCTGTTTACCCTGACCGGCCTGTGGCACGGACCGCGCTCCGCAAAACCGGCAAACAGCGCCACGTCCATGCGCGGAAATTCATCTGCATCCCTCGCAATCGAGGGCGCATCCAATGTTATTCCGGGCAGACGAACCGCTGCGTACATCGCTCTATTCCATTTCCATCCGCTCGGTCGCGATGACCAGCTCTTCGACCGCAACATCGGTGCCCTTCGCGTTGAGCGCAGGCGCGGTATATTTCATGATCTGGCAACGTTGCAGTTTCCAGGTCATCACCGATTCACTGTGATCTTCATTCTGGAGCGATACCGTCAGTGTACGGAGCGCGCTGGCCGAACCGTTTCGGATCTCGTCGAGCCACTCATAAAGATTGAGCGAACCCATCGCACCGCGCTTGAATGTGACGTCGGTCGACTTGTTCATTCCGGCGACCTTCATCACCGAGTTTTCCAGGCTGTTTCCGTTGCGATATTCAGCCAGCGTAATTTCCATACCGATGCCGGAAACTTCCTGGAAACCCGCTTTGGGCCCGTCGGTATTGCCATCGCCGAGATCAACCAGAAAATTAAACTGATTATACGGACGTTCTCTTTCTACTGCCATGTTCTATTCCTCTCAGGATTTGCGGTCGGCCGTCCATTGACCAACGCGGAAGATGACGAATTCCGCCGGACGCAACGGTGCGACGCCGACCTGACAAACGAGTCGGCCATTATCGAGATCATTCTGCGTCATTGTGGAGCGGTCGCATTTTACAAAATAGCTATTCTCCGGCTTGTCGCCGAGCAGCGCGCCATTCTGGAACTCATTGAGCAGAAAATCCTCAATGGTCCGACGGACATTGGCCCAAAGCCGCTCGCCATTTGGCTCAAACACCGCCCATTGGGTGCCCTTGTCGATCGAGCGTTCCAGATAGGCAAAATAGCGCCGCAGATTGACATATTTCCACTCCGGATCAGATGTCATGGTGCGCGCACCCCAAAGCCGCATGCCGCGACCTTCAAAGAAGCGGAAACAATTGACTCCTTCGGGATTGAGTACCTCTTGCTGGCCGGTATTGAGAAATTTCTCGAAACCAATGGCAAGATTTACCACTTCGTTTGCAGGCGCCTTATATACCGCGCGCTCGACATCGTTGCGGGCATAAATGCCGGATACGAATCCAGACGGCGGGTAGTGGTTCTCCTGTCCGGTTACCGGATCGATGATCCGCACCCACGGATAGTAAAACGCCGCATATTTGGAATCGAACTTGGCGCGATAGGCGCGGACCGAAGATATCGACGCATCCTTGACGCTATCGATCACAGCGATACGATATTTCATCCGTCGCGCATGACTCATCAGCAGATTGGCAACTGCTTGGCCCAGTGTTTCGTTGATGCTGGAACCCGGCGCCGCGATGATGGAAATATCCTCGAGATTTTCCATCGCCTTGAGACCGGTTGCGCGGTTGGTTGTCGGATCAACAGCACCTTCATAGGCCGCTGCGTTTGGTATATTTCCGTCGTCACCACCGTCGAGCGCGAAAGTAACGGTCGTTAGTGCAGGGTCTGGATCATCTGCTGTCAGCGCCGCTTCGCCGATTGTCGTGACCCCGGCAGAAACAACGACAAAATTTCTGATAAAGTCCAATCCGGTATAGGGCGTGTCATCTTCCTCTCCATCGCCGTCCTGATCCTTGAATATCTGGATCGGCAGCGACCGGGCATCTGATATATTGGCCGGATTGCGGGCAAAGACATCGAGGATAGAATCGGGTCTTCCGTTAGCGCTGTGACGTGTATCAAGCGCCAGATCGACCATCGCGAATGTCGGCAAATCGGCCGATGCCGATTCATAAAAGACCGATGCTGTTACACGACGAATCGTGACATCAGCATCAAAATCAGCAAGCGTGAAGCCAAATTCGTCATCGGTTGCATCGAGCGGATCTTCGTCCGGATTGGGGCGGGTGAAACTGAATTCTTCCGACGTTCCATCCCATTCCACCAGATAGAAACCGACAAGATCATCCGGTTCGTCCGCCGCATCGCCTGTGAAACCCAGATGCACGATATCTCCGTGCGATATGCCGTTCATCTCTGCATCGCTGCCGTTCATGACCAACCGATTTTGCCCCAGTTGAAACTGAATGGAGATTCGTCCGTTTCCAGCCGCTCCGGGGAACCGTGCTTGAATGCGAAGATTGTGCACCAGAGCACGCCTAGCGCGGCCATCATCACCTCCCGCCGTGAACGCACGCGCAACATACAGCCGTTTGCCGCCTTCTTCAAAAAAGCCGCGCACCGCGTTCCACATATAATTGTCTTGAGAGGTGCCAGCATAGTTCAGCTTTGCCTGCCCGCCATAAATGCGTTCAAACTCGACCAGCGAAGTTATGATTTCCGGCTCCAGGTCGGTGGGACCATAGCGGGTCGCGCCGACAAAACCGGTGGTTGTGGTGCTAACGCCTTCGATCGATTTGGCACGGTAGGATACCTCTTCGACAAACACGCCCGGGGCTAAATATTCAGGCATTTCATATCTCCTTCTTTTCAGTTCGCCGCTATGTAGAGGCTGGAAAAATACTCATTCGGGTTACGCAGGGTCCGCAGCACCAGCGGCTCTCCCATTGCCATATCGACATTGTTGAGCGCGCCTGGCTGGCCAAGACGCCTTATCGCCGTCGTTCCCGGATCGTTCAGTTGGGACATGATGTCGGACAGCAATGGCGGGACAGGTTGGTCCACAAACTCATGTGGGAAAGATTCCGCGGAATATTGGGGCGGCGTCGGCACCCCGGAATAGTGGACCGAAATACGTATTGGCCAGATCACATTCGACCGACCGGCAACGGCTTCCGGAGCCGTCATTTGTGGCAGATCGGGATAGGAAAAACCGACTTCGACGTTGCCGTTCGCATCCGCAATCCCCAAACCAACGGTGCGATTGCTCGACCGGATTCGCAACACGGCCCAAGCCGCAGCAACGTCGCTACCGTCATCCTGGCGGATGGTGAGGTGAGCCCGCACTCTGGCACGCGGCATCGGATAGGTTCTGCCGCTTCTCGAGAATAACGGAATATAGTCTGGAGTATCCTGCCCCTCTTTGAGCAGATTGCGCACCCGGGCTTGATTCAATCCGGCCCATGCACCCCAGATTACACGACCGCTGACCGGCAATTCAGCTTCAAAACGACAACGCTCAAACCGCCGCAAATTATCCACAACATGCACTTCGTAAAGACCGAGATTTGCTGGCCAGTTTTCGGGATCATCTGCGACTTCGATCGCCAGGCCCTCGATCCTATGCGACACCCAGTGCCCTGAATTTACCGGTGACAACAGGAAGCGGTTTCGACGGTTCCTGCGGTCAATCAACAGCACCGATAGACCCGCCGATACCGTCGCAAGATCGCTGGCATCGGCGAACAGGAACCCCGCAGGGACATGATGCCGGATGACATCCGAAGAAGGCAGCGCCGTCATGCGTCGACTCCAACCGGTGAATATTGAAACTCTCGTTCGATGACCGGCGCGTTTTCGGTAATCTCGACATCGCTATCGATCACCAGCATCCGCATCAGATAATTGGCATATGTCGGATAGCGCTTGATCCGTTCCCACAGATTCAAATGGTCGGCCAATGGCAGTGGATCGCATACCAGTTCAATGTCTTCGCTCACCGGGAAAATATTATCTTCAGCCAGATAATTGTTGAGCTGCGCCGAAGAGAACGGCCCCGCATCCTCGAGCGCACGCATCATCCAGCCGAGCAGGCGTTGCTGGCGCTCGACACTGGTTGAAATAGGAATCACCAAATAGCTTAGATCAAGCGGCAATGACGGCCGGAAACTGCCGCCCAACGGGTTCTTCCGTGGCGGCCTGGCCCGCCGTTCCGTATTGACCATAACCCGCCACAACAGAATGGCGAAACCTTCGGCGCTTATCCCCTGATCAAGATCATTCACACTATAGCTGTCAATTGTCAGGGAAGGACCAAATTCGTCACGCGGATAGCGTTCCCTCAAAAGTTCGCGGAGGGTGGCGCTGGCCGCGGCTATGGCACGATGATTTGCCATCAGCTTTGCTCTGCCGCGCGTTTGATGGCGTCGATCAGACCTGCTTGATCGTTGTTGATAAGTATATCATCGCCCCTCCGGCGAAAAACGATGACTCTCCGGCCCCGGTCTTCCACTGCTACAATGCTGGCGCGCGGGGCTATCGATTCCACCGGCAGGTCAGACGGACCTGCAAAACCGGAAAAGCCTTCCACCAGCAATATATCATAATATGCTTCTTCGTCATGCTCGGTGAAATTGTCGTTCGCCAGATCTCGATGCGGGCCCACTATACGGACGCCATCGCAATCGCCGATCAGCCCGGTAACCATCGACCGGAACATACGTGAGGATGATCCGATCAAGACCCGAACGGTTGGCATAGGGTTGAAGTTTTTTCCGACATGCCCGGACAGATGACGTGTTTTTTCGCGCTTCGCATGAACCGCTGGTCTGAAATATGGTCCGGTTCAACGCCCAGACCGTCCTGTTTTCAAGCCATGATGAAACAATCCAGCCCAAGCGCTATCAGGATTATTTTGCGTACTCAAATCCTGAAATGTAACGATTCTTTTTCTTGGTCCGGACCGAACGGTCTGGTTATTCTGGCACGGCCAGCTGGATGGATGGATATATTTCGGCCGGGGTATGGCGAAATTTTCCTATTGTCGAATCGTCGCAACGTGTAAAAAACGGCTTAACTCAACGGGTCGCAGAGAACTCGCCGCAAGCAAAGCATCTTGTCAAAATGATGTAGCAGCGGTAAATTTGGGGAACTTCGATGCCAGATAATGCTGCTGCACAAGCTGATATAGAGGCAATAGCGCCTACCTGTTTGGTAGTCGGCGATGTGCTGCTTTACCGAAACGGGTTGGCAGCCGGGCTGGCCGCGCTCGAGGAAGTTGATGTATTGGGAAGTTGCGGATCAGATGAAGCAATCCAGGAAGTCGGCAGACTTCGACCGATGGTTGTCGTTCTCGATATAACCCATCATGAAATCCTTGATCAGCTTAGAGCCTTGACGATGGGGGCGACCATTCATTTCGTTGGTTTCGGAATTCACAACCGGGACGACGCAATCCGCTGCGCCGAAGCCGGTATTTCCGCGTTTGTCGGACGCGATGAAACGATCGAAGATCTGAATAAAACAGTTTTGAAAGCAGTGCGCGGTGAAGCCGTATGCTCGCCGAAAATGATGGCGGGGCTCGTCAGGCATTTGGCGGCATTGACCAGCAACCACAAACCACAAGAAATCGGTTGCCTGACAATGCGCGAAAGCGAAGTTGCTACTTTGGTAAAGGAAGGACTGTCTAACAAGGAAATCGCCAAACTGCTATGCATCAGTCCCGCTACAGTGAAAAACCATGTCCATATGATTTTGGAAAAATTCAACGTCAGGCGGCGCGGTGTCATTGGCCGTCATATTTAGGATTTCCAAAAATATGCGGAATCGCCGACGCCAGATCGCATTTTAAAACGGCAGGCAATCGATGTCCTTCCCCGACCGGCTTGCCCCGATTTTGGCAAAGTCGCATTCAATAAAATATTATCAGATACCGGCTTCATCAGCACCCAGCGGATTTTGCCGATAAAATTCCACCTGCATTTTCATCGGGCCGACAAGTTTGACGAAATGCTTTGATTGTGGAGGGATCGGCGC
>NZ_JBATHY010000045.1:0-9820 GCF_049667325.1 Parasphingorhabdus sp.
GGGGGAGCGGTTGGACAGAGGGGGTTTGGGGGCGGTGATCGCGGGTTTTGGGTTACCTTGGTCGGGGATTGAGAGAGCCGGGGTTTGGTGGTCCAAGACGGATGCGGGCTAATTGCGGGCTTTGCAAGCTTTCGCGGTCATCGGCGAGTTTAAAAAATGGTGCGGAAGAGGATATCAAAATTTAACGTAAGCTTCTGTTTTAATTCAATAAGTTGATCACATCGCACTGTGCTACCGAAGCCTGCACCATGCGGCTCCAGCGCCTTGAAGTTGTTGGTCCTGAATTCAAATTCCAGCGATTGCACGGTATTGATTTGCCAATCACTCAGCGGCCTACAGAGCTACTGAATAGAAGCCAGAAAGCTCGTTGGCGTTAAGGACACGTGAGCATCAAGCGGTGGTCGAATTGAAAAGGCCTTAGGTTCCCGGGCAAAATTCCAAAGCCGTATAAGATGCCAGGTTTCCCGTTTCTCTTCCGCGACAGCAATTTCGTTCCGGCTGATATGAAACGGCGTCCGTTCCCAGCCATTGGTCGTTTTTACTTCGATTAGCCGCCTTTTTCCGTCGGGCTCAAAACTTGCAATATCGTATCCGGCGCCGTCTCCTTCTTCCACGGATGTCCACTGCACTTTCTCGGCGAGATCATTTCTGGATGCTTGCCTCAATGCAGAAATTTCATGAGCCAAAACGCGTTCTTCTCCGGCTTTGCCTAACGCGCGATTACTGGCATCGCGCGCAGCAACATCGTACTTGCGCCCAATAGCAGCCATGAACTTCGTATCTACCGGCGATGGTACATTTGCAAAAGTAGGCGGAGGTCCGATCCACAGCGTTGGCTCTTCAACCAATATATTCGCGGTGCTTTTGCTGTTACCTGATTTTTGAAATTCGGTATCGAGCCAGCTTGATTTATAATCTAGCCGGCGCAAGACGGCGTCTACCAGCGAGTTTTGAAACCGCGCTTTCGGTTTATATCCTATGATCCAAGGCTGTCCCAAGCCCAGCAGGACTGCACTGATATTTTGATGTTTGAATTCGATCGAGCCACGAGTTCGTCTTGGCACCATTGGCTGTAAATTTCTATTATGCTCTGCTTTGTTGTAGCCGCGGCCCTGAATTTCGGCGGAAAGCATAGAAAAATAGTCTGCAACGATTAGATCATTTTCGCTCTCGGACCAGTCGTCATCGGACATAATATTCGTTTCCAGCCAAACGCCCCGCCAGTCGCGCGCGCTTGCTTTTAGATAACATCAAACGTTGAGCACAAGTCAAGAAATGCGTTCAACATTAAAGAATGACGCGGTGCGAGAAGCGGAACTCACGCCACTTACTGGGACAAACTAGAAAACGATGGTGTCGGCTTCGCCGACGCATTAGCCGTCCGGCCTGATCTTGACTTCTCTTATTTCACATTGTTTGCAAGTCTATCGGCGATCAATTAAATGGTGCCCAGAAGAGGACTCGAACCTCCACATCCTTGCGAATACTAACACCTGAAGCTAGCGCGTCTACCAATTCCGCCATCTGGGCCCATGCAGGTGGTAATCATCTTAATACCGCCTGATAGAGGCGCGCGATTAGCCGGTTGGTGGTTCTGCTGTCAATGATTCATATGGGCAATCGCCCGTCTTGGCGGGTCGGCGGGGCGGGGCGAACGGGGAACCGCGGCGACGCGGCACAAAATATGCTGGTCAGCGAAGGGAATCCACTGTTGCTTCAACCGCCCGGCTGGGGCAGAGGCTATGCGGAAACCAAGGCACGGGTGGAAGATGAACATGGATCTCGATGGACGTTTGATTTGCATATTTGGCGGCGGCGGATTTCTGGGCCGTTATGTCGCCCAGGTCCTGCTCGCTCGCGGGGCACGGCTGCGGATAGCCGAGCGCAATATCAAGAACGCGATGCATATCAAGCCGCTGGGCAATCTCGGCCAGACCCAGTTTGCCAGCGCCGACATCACCAAACCCGAAAGCGTCGCCCGTGCGGTCCATGGCTGCGATACCGTGGTCAATCTGGTCGGTGTGCTGACCGGCGATTTCGACCGTATCCATGTCGAGGGCGCGCGCAATATTGCCGAGGCGGCAGCCGCGGCGGGTTGCCGGACGCTGCTCCATCTTTCGGCGATTGGTGCGGATACCGCATCCCCCTCGCGTTACGGCCGGAGCAAGGGCGATGGCGAACAGGCGGTTCTGAAAGCCTTTCCGGATGCGATCATCCTCAGGCCTTCGATCGTCTTTGGCCGGGAAGACCAGTTCATCAACCGCTTTGCCGCGATGATCCAGATGCTTCCGGTCGTGCCGGTCATCGGCAGCGCGACCAGATTTCAGCCGGTCTTTGTTGGCGATGTTGCCGATGTCGCGGCACAGGCGCTCAGCCAGCCCGGGCTTTATGCCGGCCAGACCTTTGAACTGGGCGGCCCGGAAGTCATCAGCATGGGCGACCTCAACCGCCGGATCGCGTCGATGACCGGACGCGAGCGGACCTTTATCGATGTTCCGGATTTTGCCGCGAGAATGATGGCAACCTTGCTGGGTCCGCTGCCCGGCGCACCGATCACCGTGGATCAGTACAAGATGCTGCAGAAGGATAATGTCGTGGCAGCCGGCGCCAGGGGACTCGACGCCTTTGGCGTCGTGCCGACCCCGCTCGCTGCAGTGGCCCGCGGCTGGATGGAAAAATATACCGCGCACGGCCGCTTTGGTGCCCGCGCCAAAGCGAACTAGACGCCGTCAGAAAAGCGCGAGCAACGCTATGCCCATGGCGACGCGGTAGACAACAAAGACCATCATCGACGCCTTGCGCAAAAAGCGCATCAGGAAAGTCATCGTCGCGAGCGCCGCGATAAAGGTCAGCGCCCCGGTGATTAGCGCCTCCTGAAGCAGGTCGCTGCTGGCGCCCATCAGATCGGGAATGATCAACACGCCGGCACCAGCGACAGCGGGGATCGACAACAGAAAGGAAAAACGCGCCGCCTCGACCCTGGTGTAACCGAGGAAACGGGCCGCGGTCATGGTCACGCCGGAACGGCTGGTGCCCGGGATCAGTGCCAGTGCCTGCGCGAGCCCGACGATGATGCCGTCTTTCAGCGACAGGTCCTCGAACGATTTGACTTGCCGTCCGAAACGGTCGGCAATGCCGAGCAGGATTCCGTAGATGACAAGATTGATGCCAACCAAAGTGGTGCTGCGGAACCCGTCAAGATAGCCGCCGGTCTTCAGGAACAGGCCGACAATGACCGCCGGAATCGTGCCGATGATGATCCACCAGAACAATCGCCTTTCCGCCACCGCCTGACCGATCCCGATCGATGCAAGACCGCCCCTGCCCAGCGACCAGACATCTTTGAAAAAATAGGTGACGATCGCGAGCAGGGAGCCGACGTGCACGGCAATGTCGATCATCGGACCCTGGTCCGCATAGCCGGTGAACACCGGCAAGAGGATCAGATGGCCCGAAGAAGATATCGGTAGAAATTCGGTGACGCCCTGCACGATCGCGAGGAGCAGCATTTGAAAGAAGGTCATGGGCATTCCGTATGTTGGCTTGGCGGTATGTCGGCTCGGCGCGCAATAGCGTTTCACCACGCGGTTGTCGTGAGGAAAATATAGGTCCGTTACGATACTATTATTATAATAATTCCGAAGGCTTATGAAGCCGAGTGTGGCCAAAACTTCTATTAGGTCACTGTTGCTGTCCTATATTGTGATTTATGCGTGACTCTTGGCCTTTTCTAGGTTATTTCAACCACCACATCCGCGCGACAGGGCGGTTGGCTACAATCAAAAATAACAAGAAATGAGCGTCTGGCATGGCAAAAAGCCCGCAGAAACTGGAAATGTTGAAATTTGTCGAGGAAGGCCAGGCCTATCCCGAAAAGCGCGATCCCGATCTCCGCGCCGAAGATTTCCAGGAGATCGCGGATAAATATGCGCCGGACAAGGCGGCGGAACAGTCCGCGCGCTGTTCGCAATGCGGCGTGCCTTATTGTTCGGTCCACTGCCCGTTGCACAACCATATTCCGGACTGGCTCCGCCTGACCGCCGAGGGCCGCTTGCGCGAAGCCTATGAAATGTCCAACCTGACATCGACAATGCCGGAGATCTGTGGCCGCATTTGCCCGCAAGACCGGTTGTGCGAAGGCAATTGCGTGATCGAGTTTTCCGGCCATGGCGCGGTCACCATCGGCGCGGTGGAAAAATATATCACCGACACCGCCTGGGAAGAAGGCTGGGTCGAAGCGCTCCAGCCGGGACGGCCCAAGGGCCAGTCGGTCGGCATCATCGGCGCGGGTCCGGCTGGCCTGACCGCCGCAGAATATCTGCGGGTGGCCGGCTATGACGTCCATATCTACGATCGCCACGACCGCGCTGGCGGGCTGCTGACCTACGGTATCCCCGGTTTCAAGCTGGAGAAAGAAGTGATCATGCGCCGGGTCCAGCGGCTCAAGGATGGCGGGATCAACTTCCACGAAAATTTCGAAGTGGGCCGGGACGCGACGCTCGATCAGTTGCGCGAAAAGCATGACGCGATCCTGATCGCCACCGGCGTTTACAAAGCGCGCGCGATCAAGATGCCGGGCGTCGGCGCGCCGGGGGTCGAGGAGGCGCTCGACTTCCTGATCGCATCCAACCGCAAGAGTTTCGGCGATGACGTTCCCGATTTCGAAAATGGGCGATTCAACGCCAAGGGCAAGAATGTGGTCGTGATCGGCGGCGGCGACACGGCGATGGATTGTGTCAGGACATCGGTGCGGCAGGGAGCGAAGTCGGTGAAATGCCTTTACCGACGCGACCGTGCCAATATGCCGGGCTCGCAGAACGAAGTGCGCAATGCCGAAGAAGAAGGCGTCGAATTTGTATGGCTTTCCGCCCCAAAAGCAATCGAAGGCACCGATCACGTCACCGCGGTAAGGACGGTCAAAATGCGGCTCGGCGCCCCCGATGCCAGCGGCCGCCGATCACCGGAAGTTCGGCCGGACAGTGATTTTACCGTCGATGCCGATCTGGTGATCAAGGCGTTGGGCTTTGACCCGGAAGATCTGCCCAACCTGTTCGGCTGCCCCGATCTAGCGGTCACCCGCTGGGGAACATTGCGGGTCGACCACAAGTCGATGATGACCAATATGGAAGGCGTGTTTGCCGCCGGTGACATTGTCCGGGGTGCCAGCCTGGTCGTATGGGGCATCAGAGACGGCCGCGATGTGACCGAGCATATGCACCGGTTCCTGCGGGCCAAGAAACTGGCGGAGAAGGTCGCGGCATGATGCGTTGTTTTCCAAAAACGAAAGATCGTCCCATGAGAAAATTTGCTCTTCTGGCTGCGGCCACAGCATTGACATTGTCAGGGCCAGTATTGGCGCAGGACAATCAGGACAAGGCTACGGCAAGCGTTGCCGAAAAAGGTGCGAACGAACTCGAGGCTTTTACCAAGTTTTTCGAGAATATGTTCCCGAAGGACGACACGCCGATTGCGCCTGAACTTCTGGAGAAAGGCGAGCGGGTCGCCGGGGCGATCGTTCCGACCGGCAGTTACCGCAAGATCATGGCCGGTACTTTCCAGCAAATCATCGAACCAATGATGGCCGGAATGGACGATATCCCGCTGTCAACAATCGCGGCTTTCGCGGGCGTCAGCGAAGAGGATATCACGCTTAAAGAGGGTGCGACGCTTTCGGATCTGATGATCATCGTCGATCCATATTATAAACAACGCAATCGCGCGATGATGGCCCAGATTACCGACATATTGATCGACATGTCCGATGATATGGAACCGCCCATCCGCACAGGACTGGCGCGCGCCTATGCACGCCGGTTCTCCGCCAACGAACTGGAAGCAGCGGCCCAGTTTTACGAGACAGATTCGGGCGCGAAAATTGCCGGCGAAAGCCTAGCGATATTCGCCAGCCCCGAAGTCATGTCTGCGTCGATGGAAATGATGCCCAAATTCATGGAACGGCTGATGGGCGTGATCGGAGAAATCGCCGAGGGATCTGGAGATCTTCCGCCACGACGCAGCTTTGGCGATCTGAGTGAAGACGAGCTAGACACAATGGCCGAGTTGATGGGCGTTGATCGCGAATCGATGGCCGAAGCCCGCGACGACCATTCCTACGAAATGACCTCGGGTGCTGCGGAAGTAGCTGCAGAAGAGGCGGCGGCAGCGGCCGTCGCTGCCGTTGATGCAGCTTGCGAAGCGGACGAGGAATGCCATTCCGAAGCCGACGAGGCGCGATGGGCTGATCCGAAAAACTGGTCCGCCGCAGAACGCGACACGGTGGCAGAACTGGAAGCCAAGCATGAGGCCGCCTTCGACAAATTTTTCGCGGCACAGGAAGCCGCATACCAGAACGCAAAAAAGCGGTTGAAGAAAGACTGACATGACCCACTATTATCCTACCCCCGAACATGAACGCCTCGCTCGCGAAGGCATGTACCGGCCCGAATTTGAGGGCGATGCCTGTGGTGTGGGCCTGGTTGCGGCGACCGACGGCAAACCGTCGCGGCGGGTCGTGTCCTCGGCCATTGATGCGCTGAAAGCGGTCTGGCACCGGGGCGCGGTGGACGCCGATGGCATGACCGGTGACGGCGCCGGCCTGCACGTCGATCTGCCCGAGCGCTTCTTTGACGATGCGATTGCCGACAGCGGCCACAAGGTGCGCCCCAACCGGCTCGCCGTAGGCATGATCTTCCTGCCGCGCACCGATCTCAATGCGCAGGAAACCTGCCGCACCATTGTCGAGGCGGAAATCATCGAATCCGGTTATACCATCTATGGCTGGCGTCAGGTACCGGTGGACGTGTCGGTGATCGGCCCCAAGGCGCAAAACACCCGCCCCGAAATCGAGCAGATCATGATTGCCGGACCGATGCCGGACAAGCAGGACGCTCGGGAATTCGAGAAGAATCTCTATCTCATTCGCCGCCGGATCGAAAAGAAAGTGATCGCCGCGCAGATTCAGGATTTCTACATCTGCAGCCTGTCCTGCCGCTCGATCATCTACAAGGGCCTGTTTCTCGCCGAATCCCTGTCGGTTTTCTATCCCGATCTGACCGACGACCGGTTCGAAAGCCGGGTGGCTATTTTCCACCAGCGCTATTCGACCAACACCTTTCCCCAATGGTGGCTGGCCCAACCGTTCCGCTGCCTCGCGCATAATGGCGAGATCAACACGATCCGCGGCAACAAGAACTGGATGAAGAGCCACGAGATCAAGATGGCGAGTCTGGCCTTCGGCGACTATAGCGAGGATATCAAGCCGGTGATCCCGGCAGGCTCGTCCGACACTGCAGCGCTGGATGCCGTGTTCGAGACCATCTGCCGTTCCGGCCGCGATGCGCCGACCGCGAAAATCATGCTGGTGCCCCAGGCCTGGCAAAATGACCCGGATATCGATCCCGCCCATCAGGCGATGTACGAATATATGGCCAGCGTTATGGAACCTTGGGACGGTCCAGCGGCATTGGCGATGACCGACGGCCACTGGGCGGTTGCCGGCGTCGATCGCAACGCTTTGCGTCCCCTGCGCTATTCACGCACGTCTGATAATCTGCTGATCATAGGCTCCGAATCCGGCATGGTTGTTGTTCCCGAAAGCCAGATCATCGAAAAGGGTCGCCTCGGCCCGGGACAGATGATCGCGGTCGATCTCGATGCTGGCGTCCTGTTCAAGGATCAGGAACTCAAGGACCGGATCGCCGCGGAAGAACCTTATGCCGATCTGGTCAAGGGATTCCAGACCGTCGACGACCTGCCACCGGCACCCGAAATGTCGGGGATGGGATATTCCAAGGAAGAATTGATCCGTCGTCAGACCGCGGCCGGCCATACGCTCGAAGATATGGAAATGATCCTGGCGCCGATGGTCGAGGATGCCAAGGAAGCGATCGGCTCGATGGGCGATGATACTCCGCTTGCTGTGATCAGCCTGAAGCCGCGCCAGGTCAGCCATTTTTTCCGGCAGAATTTCTCGCAGGTCACCAACCCGCCGATCGACAGTTTGCGCGAACGTCACGTGATGAGCCTGCGCACGCGTTTTTCCAATCTTGCCAATATATTGGAACAGGACAGCCAGAATGAACATGTCATGGTGCTGGACAGTCCGGTGCTCAGCTGCGCCATGTGGGAGCGGCTTAAACTTGGCTTCGGTGATACTGTCGCGCAGATCGACTGCACCATGGCGACCACCGGCAATGCCATCGAATTGCGCGATGCGCTCGCCCGCATTCGGGCCGAGGCCGAGCAGGCTGTGCGCGCCGGCCAGACCGAGATTTTCCTCACCGACGAGGATATTGACGAAGACAGGCTGGCGATCTCGATGGTGATCGCGACCGCGGCGGTGCATACGCATCTCGTCCGCAAAGGGCTGAGATCCTATGCTTCAGTTAATGTCCGGGCGGCGGAATGTCTCGACACCCATTGCTATGCCGTACTGATCGGCGTCGGCGCGACCACGGTCAACGCCTATATGGCAGAAGCGGCGATTGCCGACCGTCAGGCCCGCGGACTGTTCGGCGAATTTACCCTCGATGCCTGCCTCGAACGCCACAAGAAAGCAATCGACGAAGGCCTGCTCAAGATCATGTCGAAAATGGGCATCGCCGTGATTTCCAGCTATCGCGGCGGCTATAATTTTGAAGCCGTCGGCCTGTCGCGCGCGCTTTGCAACGACCTGTTCCCCGGAATGCCAAGCAAGATATCCGGCGAAGGCTATGCCTCGCTGTTTATCAACGCGCAGGAAAAGCATCAAGCAGCCTTCGAACCGGCGGTTGTGCGGCTGCCGGTCGGCGGTTTTTACAAACAGCGCGATGGCGGGGAGGCGCATGCCTATAGCGCCCATCTGATGCATCTGCTGCAATCGGCGGTCGCGCATGACAGCTATTCCTCCTATCTCCAGTTCTCGCAAGGTGTGCGCGAACTGGACCCGATCTATCTACGCGATCTGATGGAGTTCAACTACGCACCCGAGCCGGTTCCGATTGACGAAGTCGAAGCGATCACCGAAATACGCAAGCGGTTCAACACGCCCGGCATGTCGCTCGGCGCGCTGAGCCCCGAAGCTCATGAAACGCTGGCCATTGCGATGAACCGGATCGGTGCGAAATCCGTCTCCGGCGAAGGCGGCGAGGAAAAACGCCGCTACACGCCTTATGAAAATGGCGATAATGCCTCGAGCCCGATCAAACAGGTAGCCTCTGGCCGCTTTGGCGTGAATTCGGAATATCTCGGAGCTTGCGAAGAGATTGAAATCAAGGTGGCCCAGGGTGCCAAGCCCGGCGAAGGTGGCCAGCTGCCCGGTTTCAAAGTCACCGAATTCATTGCCAAGCTGCGCCATTCGACGCCCGGCGTGACCCTCATTTCTCCGCCGCCGCATCACGATATCTATTCGATCGAGGATCTCGCCCAGCTGATCTATGACCTCAAGCAGATCAATCCGCGCGCACGGGTTTGCGTGAAACTGGTGTCGTCGGCTGGAATCGGAACGATTGCCGCCGGCGTCGCCAAGGCCCATGCCGATGTCATCCTGATTTCCGGCAACACAGGCGGCACCGGAGCATCGCCGCAGACCTCGATCAAATTCGCCGGCACACCATGGGAAATGGGGCTATCGGAAGCCAATCAGGTGCTCACGCTCAACGGCCTGCGCCACCGGGTGAAATTGCGCACTGATGGGGGCCTCAAGACCGGACGCGACATCGTCATTGCCGCGATACTCGGCGCCGAGGAATTCGGCCTCGGCACGCTGAGCCTGGTCGCGATGGGCTGCATCATGGTGCGCCAGTGCCACAGCAACACCTGCCCGGTGGGCGTTTGTGTGCAG
>NZ_JBATHY010000046.1:0-31919 GCF_049667325.1 Parasphingorhabdus sp.
GGGGCGGGCTGGCCCTATGCAACTGATCAAAAGTCTGTTTGGCCCATCCACTGCTACAGCGCAGTCGGCGTCGGCCGCGACTATTCCCCGGACACCGGCAGCGGTGCCGAACTCTACACCGTGATCGGCCATGCACCGCGCCATCTCGATCGCAATATTGCGGTGGTCGGGCGCGTCATCGAGGGGATCGAACATCTCTCCAGCTTGCCGCGCGGCAAGGGGCAATTGGGTTTCTACGAGGACGCCAGCAAGCGCGTGCCGATTACGTCGATCCGTCTGGGAGATGCGCTGGGCGAAGACCCGGCTCCCGCGTTCGAATATCTCGATACCGAAAGCGAGGTTTTTGCAAAATATGCCGACGCCCGCGCCAATCGCCGCGATCCGTTTTTTATCAAGCCGGCGGGCGGGGCGGATATCTGTAATATTCCAGTGCCGGTGAGAAGGGTGAAGGGGGAATGAGTCTTGTTCCCCGCCGCAGGGCGGGGCCCAGAATATTCCCGCCTTCGCGTCCGAAACCCGACCGACAGGATTCGCCTGGACCCCGCCCTCCGGCGGGGCACAATTTCCCTTTCCTACATCGGCCAAAATCGATTAGTCTGGCCTTATGTTCCAGTCCCTTTCCTCATCCAACCTTCGGCGGTTTTCAGCAACTAACGGAAGCAAATTTTACTTCGCAATAGGGGGTGTGACCCTGTGTGACCCTAATATTGTTCCCCGGCAAAGGGCGCAAGCGACGAAAGCTTCGGGGAAGCTTTCCAAAGCTGAGCGGCACAGAACTGTCCCGCCTTCGCGTCTGAAATCCCACCGGCAGGACTCGACTGGACCCCGCCCTCCGGCGGGGCACGGAAACCTGAAAAAGGGCAAGAAACTTTCTTTTTCTTAACACTGTAAAGTTTGTAAAGTTCAGCAAGGAAAGAGTCGCATGAATAACTATTTTCGATCAGCGCGCACGGCCTTTTGGTCTTTTGCCGCAGCCTGTTTTTCACTCGCATCTCCGGCGCTGGCACAAGAAGAAGCCCCCAAAACAACCCCCGCCGAAATCCTCGCCACCGCCCCCGCCGACCACTGGCTCCCGATCCCGCTCAATGATCTCCTGATATTCACCCTGCCCGACGCCGCCGACGGCACAAAGCGTCAGGCGGTGATCCAGCTGCTCCCGGCCAGCCTCTCCGGCGGTCATGTCCGCAATGTCCGGACCTTTGCCCGAACCCGCTGGTGGGATGGCACGAAAATCTACCGCGTCGCCAAGGATTTTGTCACCCAGTTCGGTGGCAACCCCGATGCCAAGACGCTCCCGAAAGGCCTCGAGACGGTTCCGGAGAGCGAATATTTTAACGCGGCGCTGGGAACCAAACGCGACGCCGAGATGGCGGCGCTGCAAGCGGCGGTCGACTATAGCAATCAATATCAAGGGACCGAGATTCGCCCGCTGATGACAATGATCTACGAAAATGGCGGCGCGCAGAAAGTCGGTTTCGGCGGTGGTTGGGCGATTGGGAGCAAGACCGTCAACGGCGAGACAAAATATTATCCGCTGACCTGCCGCGGGTCGCTGTCGCCGGCCCATTATGATCCGCCAGACGCCGGAACCGGCGCAGAAATGTCGGTGATCACCGGCGAAGCGGCGCGCAGTCTCGATACGACATTCGGCATGGTCGGCCGGGTCATTGACGGGCTCGAGCATTTGCAAAACCTGCCACTCGGTACCGATGGGGGCGGCTTCTACGCCGACAAATCGGAATATACCGAGATAGATTCGATCCGTCTGGCCAGCGAATTGCCGCTCGCCGATCAACCGGCCTATCAATATCTCGCCAGCTATAGTCCGGCGCTGTTGCAATATATCGAAGCCCATGGCGGCTATGGCAATATCTGCACCGTGCCGGTGCCGATCAGGAAAGCCGCGCCCGCCTCGCCCTCGACAGATCAATGAGGTCGATGAAAAAGAGCCTAGTCCAGCAGCCGTTTGACCGGATAGCCGGACCATTTTTTGATCGCGCGAATGGCAAAAGCGCTGTGCATCGCCGCCACGCCGGGCAAGCGCGCCAGACAATTGCGGTGGATATCGTCATAATCGGCAACGTCCCGTGCCGCCACCCGCAAGCGATAATCGGCCTCGCCGGACATCAGGTGGCATTCCAGTATCTCGCCAATCTGATGGACCGCGCTTTCGAACGCCGTGAACGACTGCTCGGTTTGCGCGGTGAGGCGGATTTCGACAAAGACATCCAGCTGCATGCCGATCTTGCGGTTGTCGAGCCTTGCAACATAGCGCTCGATCGCCCCCGATCTTTCCAGCAATTTGATCCGCCGGTGACAGGCCGATGGGGACAGGCCGACTTTGTCGGACAAAAGGTTAAGCGAAATCTGGCTATCCTGCTGCATTTGATCGAGCAGCGCGATATCAATTCGATCCATCGGATAATTTCTCTTATTTTGACAATATTTGTGAATATTATTTCAAATTTCTTCGATTTGAAACAAGATTTTCGAATTTAATTGCCATAGGTTTGAGATATAATCAGCGCATAAATATTAGGAGAATCATATCATGCGCGTCGGAACACCCAGAGAAATCAAAAATCACGAATATCGGGTCGGGCTGACCCCCGAATCGGTCCGCGAACTGGTCGCCCACGGCCATGATGTGCTGGTCGAGACCGGCGCGGGACTCGGCATCGGTGCCGAAGATGCCGAATATGTTGACGCAGGGGCGACGATCGCGGCAACCGCCGCCGAAATCTTTGAAAAATGCGAAATGGTGGTCAAGGTCAAGGAACCGCAGGCCGTAGAACGGGCAATGCTGCGCGAAGGCCAGATCCTGTTCACCTATCTCCACCTCGCGCCCGATCCGGAGCAGACCACCGATCTGGTGAAATCCAAGGCGATCTGCATCGCCTATGAAACCGTCACCGGTACCGGCGGACTGCCGTTGCTCAAACCGATGAGCCAGGTCGCCGGACGGATGTCGATCCAGGCTGGCGCAACTGCGCTGGAAAAAGCCCATGGCGGTCGCGGCATATTGCTCGGCGGCGTTCCCGGTGTGGCGCCGGGCAAGGTCACGATCATCGGCGGCGGCGTGGTTGGTTTCAACGCCGCACAAATGGCCGCCGGCCTCGGCGCGGATGTGACGATCCTCGACCGCAATCCCGATGTGCTGGAATCGGTCGGCACCCATTTTGAATCACGCGCCAAGACGCGTTTTTCGAACAAGGCCAATCTGGCCGAATGCGTTGCCGATGCCGATCTGGTTATCGGAGCCGTGCTGATCCCCGGCGCCGAAGCGCCCAAGCTGGTAACCCGCGAGATGCTGAAGACCATGCGGCCCGGTTCGGTGCTCTGTGATGTCGCGATTGATCAGGGCGGCTGTTTCGAAACCTCGAAGGCGACGACCCACGAAGACCCGACCTATGTGGTCGATGATATCGTCCATTATTGCGTTGCCAATATGCCGGGCGCAGTATCGCGGACCTCGACCTATGCGCTCAACAATGTCACCCTGCCCCATGCGCTGGCAATTGCCAACCATGGCTGGAAAGGTGCGCTGCGCAATGATCCGCATCTTGCCCAGGGGCTTAATGTCTGGAATGGTCAGGTGACCTACAAGGCGGTCGCCGACGATCTCGGCTATGAATATATGCCGGTGTCTGAAATAGTCGGGTCGAAAGCGGATATTTGATGGCCAGGTGGTTATATCCGTTAGTGGTGGGTTGATCCGCTAGTAGCGAGCCAGTCGGACCACGCCGCCTGGACGTCGGGCGGCCTTCGTCAAGCTCGGGACTAACGGCAGTTTGAAAAGGGAAAGTTAGCATGGCAGCAGCAGACCAGAAACCACTCGGTTCCGGATTTCACGCCAAGAGCGAGCCACACGAAATACTCGCCGGCATCGATCTGTCGGGCAAGACCGCCATCGTCACGGGCGGCTATTCCGGTATCGGCCTGGAAACCACCCGGGCGCTGGCCGGCGCAGGCGCAACGGTAATCGTGCCGGTGCGTGACCCGGCCAAGGCGGCCGAGAATCTGGCGGGTGTGGACGGCGATGTCTCATCGGCAAAAATGGATCTGGCTGATCTCGCTTCGGTGCGCGCCTTCGCTGATGCGGTCTCCAAAGATATCGAAACGCTGGACCTGCTAATCAACAATGCCGGGGTCATGGCCTGTCCTCTCGAACGTGTCGGACCAGGCTGGGAAAGCCAGTTCGGAGTCAATCATATGGGTCATTTTGCGCTGACCAGAGCGCTTATGCCTTTGCTTGAGAAAGCCTCTGCGCCGCGCGTGGTCGCGCTGTCATCGGTGGCCCACAGGCGCGGTGGGATATTGTGGGATGATATCCAGTTCGAGAAAAGCGACTATAATAAATGGGCTGCCTATGCCCAGTCAAAGAGCGCCAATGCGCTGTTCGCCAATGCGTTGAGTCGCCGGATGCAGGGCTTCGGTGGCCGCGCTTTCTCGGTTCATCCGGGCGGAATTTTCACCCCCCTCCAGCGCCATCTGCCAGAGGAAGAGCAGATAGAATTGGGGTGGCTAGACAAAGACGGCACGGTTCCGCCAATGATTGCCGAAATTTTCAAAACGACAACCCAGGGCTGCACCACGACCTTATGGGCTGCCACGTCAGCGCTGCTCGATGACATGCCGGGCGTCTATTGCGAAGATTGCGATGTCGCGCGGCTGGCCGGAGAGGACTCCCTTCGCCATCAGCATTGCGCGCCGCATATTACCGCTGATGGTGATGCCGAGCGGCTCTGGGGGCTCAGCGAGACATTGCTCGCCGCTGCGTGATGGCAACAGACGGTCGCAACGAACAGGAATATGCCGGATTGCTCCAGCGCGATTCGACCGGCTTCTTTCTGCAATGCGACGATGGCCAGCGCTATAGGCTTGAACTGTTGCGCACTCCGATTGACGAAGTCGAGAAGCGGGTGGTGGTCACCGGTCGGGTTGGGGTCAATGGGGTGCTGGAAGCAGACGGAGTCAGGCTGGCATGAATTTTGACCGCGCCGGACCCGGCGATATCGATCGGCTCCACGCCTTGATCGAGAGTGCCTATCGCGGGGAAAGTGCCAAGCGGGGATGGACCCATGAAGCGGACCTGCTCGGCGGACAGCGCACAGATGCAAAGGCTTTGCGCGAGATTATCGCGGCAGAAAACCAAGTCATCCTGCTGGCGAAGGATGGCGAGAGCATCACGGGATGCGTGCAGCTTTCAAATATCGCAGAGGGTTTGGCCTATCTCGGCCTGCTGACCGTCGATCCCGCTTTGCAGGCGGCTGGTCTGGGGCGGGAATTGCTGGCGGAGTCAGAGCGGTTTGTCCGCGAAAACTGGCAGGCACAGGCAATCGAGATGACCGTCATCCGCCAGCGCGCCGACCTGATCGCATATTACGAACGCCGCGGCTATGTCCGGACCGGGGAACAGCGCCCCTTTCCGCACGGTGATCCTCGCTTCGGCCTGCCCAAGTCTCCGGAGCTCGAATTTACAGTGCTTCGCAAGCCGGTCTAGGCGGCCTTGCCCTCAAGCGCTTTCTGGCGGCGGCGCTGGACCGAACTGCCCATGCCGAGCGCTTCGCGATATTTGGCCACCGTCCGCCGGGCAATGTCGAAGCCCTTGGTCTTGAGCAGCGTAACCAGCTTGTCGTCGGACAGGATCTTCTTGGGGTCCTCGTTGTCGATCAGAGACTTGATATGGCTCTTGACCGCCTCCGCCGACGCAGCCTCGCCGCCGGTCGAAGACTGGATGCCGCTGGTGAAGAAATATTTGAGTTCGAAGGTACCACGCGAACAGGAAAGATATTTGTTGGATGTCACGCGGCTCACCGTCGACTCGTGCATCTCGATTTTCTCGGCGATATTCTTCAGCGTCAACGGGCGTAGATGCGCCACACCCTTGTGGAAAAACTCTTCCTGCTGTTTGACAATTTCGGTCGCGACTTTGACAATCGTCCGCTGTCTCTGGTCGAGCGCCTTGACCAGCCAATTGGCGTCGGCAAGGCATTCGTTCAGCCATTCCTTGGATTGCTTGTCCTGCGCACCATCCTTCAGTTCCGAATAATAGGTACGATTCACCAGTACCTTCGGCAAGGTGGCGCTGTTCACTTCGATGATCCACCGACCCGCCCGTTCAGCAATAAACACATCGGGCACAACCGACTGCACCGCACCGCCGCCAATCTTGCAGCCTGGCTTGGGATCATAATTGCGCAGCTCGCTGATCATATCCATCAGGTCTTCATCGTCGACGCCGCACATCCGCTTGAGCTGGGGAAGCGCCCCTTTCGCCAGCAGATCCAGATTCTCGATCAAACGCTCCATCGCCGGATCATAGCGATCCGCGTCCCTGGCTTGCAGCGCCAGGCATTCTGCCAGATCCCTTGCGCCGACACCGACGGGATCGAGAGTCTGGACGACGCCCAAAATACGCTCGACGTCAGCAAGTCCGACATTCAGGCGCTGGGCCAGTTCCAGCAGGTCCGCCTGCAAATAGCCGCATTCGTCGATCTGGTCGATAATATGCTGGGCTACAAACAGGTCCATCCCCGAAAGAACGGCTCCCGCCTGGTCCATCAAATGGTCGGTAAGGGTTATTTCGGCGACCAGCATATTCTCGAAATCAGGTGCATCACCACTCGCGCTAGAACCCGAGCTGGAACCGGAACCGTTCAGACCAAGCTGGCCGTCGAGCGCGCCATCGCTGTCGGAAAGGCTATTATTGGAGAAACTGTCCGTGTCGCCCTGCATATCCAGAGTAGATTCGGATTCTGCGGGCCCGGAAGACAATATTTCGTCGCTGCCTTGCGCCGCAGCCTCGCTCGGTCCGTCATCTCCGTCACCTGACTCTCCGCTCTCCGTCGAGATATCACCGGTGTCTAACAGCGGATTCTTCTCGATCTCGTCAGAAATGAATGTTTCCAGTTCGAGATTGGACAAGGTCAGCAATTTGATCGCCTGCTGCAATTGCGGCGTCATCACTAGCGACTGGCTCTGCCGCAAATCGAGGCGAGGCGCGAGTGCCATGGCTACAGAGCGAATCCTTCACCAAGATAGAGCCGTCGCACGTTGGCATCGGCTACCAGGTCTTCCGGACTACCGGCGAACAATACCTGACCGTCGTAGATGATGCAGGCGCGGTCAACAATATCGAGCGTTTCGCGAACATTATGGTCTGTGATCAGCACGCCGATACCGCGCTCGCGCAACTGGCAAACCAGATCACGAATATCGGCAATTGACAGAGGGTCAATACCGGCAAAGGGTTCGTCGAGAAGCACGATTGACGGGCTCGCGGCCAGCGCACGGGCAATCTCGCATCGCCGCCGTTCGCCCCCGGACAATGCCATCGCTGGCGAGCTCCGCAGCTTCGTCAGACCAAATTCATCGAGCAGGCGATCAAGCGTTTCATGCCGGACATCGGCATCGGGTTCGACCATCTCGAGTACTGCCATGATATTCTGTTCGACGGTCATCCCTCGAAAAATCGATGTTTCCTGTGGCAAATAGCCGATACCGAGAATCGCCCGACGGTACATGGGCAAAGACGTGATATCCTCGCCATCGAGCATGATTCGTCCCGCATCAGGCCGGACCAGCCCCATGACAGAATAGAAGCACGTCGTCTTCCCTGCACCGTTAGGGCCCAACAGGCCGACGACTTCGCCGCGCCCTACCGACAACGATACATCGGACAGGACCGAGCGCTTGTCATAGCTCTTGGCAATCGAAACCACAGCCAGACCATGTTCCATGGCATCACTGGCCATGGCCGCTCCCGGATCGGCCATGGCCGGTATGTCAGTGACGGCTGCGTCGTTCATCATTCGTCCTCATTTGCACGGGCTGTATTGTTCATTGGTTAACAGCATGCCCCAATCTGGTCCAAATTGGCAAGCTTTGTGCATGGTAAATTGAAAATGGATTCTTCGCGCAAAAAATCAACCGTCGTCAAGACCGGAAACAGCATCGCTTTTCCTGCTTCCGGAGCGGCTTCATCGTCGTCACTGTTCGGGACTTCAGTTCTTGCGTTGCGGCACGGTGAAGGTGCCGGACACGCGTCCGCTGGAATCTTGCGTGCCAGTTGAAGAACCGCCCGCCGACCGCCCGTCAATTGTCGATCTACCCGATGCGAGGTCGATGATCAGGCGACCACCGGAGAGACGATTGGTTCCCTGAGTAAGCGTAACATTGCCCAACAGGGTGATTAACCGTCGGTTGAGATCATATATGGCAACATTTCCCGAAGCAGTGTCGCCTGCTTTGCGAACGGTGACGCCACCCGAGGCATCGATCCGGTCGATCTCGATGCCTCCGCTATTTCGATACGCAACGGTCATACGCGCCGCATTGAGCACCAAACCCGCTTGCTCGACCCGAACTGCACCCGAAAGCACGACGCGATCGGCCCGATCCTGAACCTCGATCCGGCCAGCATTGAAATTCACCGGAGCGTTGCTGTTGTGACTACCGAAAACCTGAGCCGGAGCAGGGCCCGCCAGCAGCAATAATCCCGAAACCAGGACAGCCGAGCCAGCAGATAGCGAAAGAAAAGAATTCAGTTTCATCTAGGGTCTTCTTAATCCATTTTGTTCGATCCGCAAACGGGCATTGCCGTCAAGACTCACGGTGCGCGCTGTCAGGTCGGCTTCCAGCCGATCCGCACGAAACGTGCCTATATTGGTCCGGCCTTCCACGACGCCACCACTTTTCAACGTGCGTTCTTTAAGGTCAACGGTAACGTTATTGGTAGAAAGACGGTAGCCGCCAGCGGACTCGACCTGCACCGGGCCCGGTATCCGGACACTTTCCTGATCCATATCATAACGGCCTGCGTTTGCTCGGATCTGGGCCGGGCCGTCTTGCAGCAATATCCGGGCTGAGAGGTCTTTCAGATCGACAACCGCTTCTAGCGAGCTTTTCTGTACGGCAGAACCCGCATTGAGCGAAAACGGCCGGCCTTCGCTGTCCTCTCCCCGATAGAGCGCTTCGGTGACCCTCATGCGCTCCTTGGCAACATCCACGCTATTCTTGTCCAGAACGAAGCTCAGTTCGCCGCCCATGGTGAATGGAGCCAGCGCCAGCATCGAGCCCAATGCTCCAACGCCGACAGGCAGAATGAAACGCAGCCATTTCACGTTCCGGTCGTGCTTGCCGTTCGGTGCAGCAAATTCCTGACGCTTTGTCCGGACTAGATTGGCGGCGGTTGACATAGTTGAATCACATTTCCAAAAATCTAAACTTACGACGATTGAGCAAGAGATCAATCCGTTTAGGCATGCGCGAAAATATCCGTTTCCGGCCAGCCCGCCAGGTCCAGTCGAGCGCGATCAGGCAAAAATTCGAAGCAGGCCTGCGCGAGGCTGGTCCTGCCTTCCCGGGCGAGCCTGATTTCCAGCTCGTCCTTTAGTCTGTGCAGAAAGCGGACGTCGGACGCGGCATATTCACGCTGGGCTTCGCTCAGTTCGGGGTTGCCCCAATCGCTGGATTGCTGCTGCTTGGAGATATCCTGACCGAGCAACTCGCGGACGAGTTCCTTCAGTCCGTGGCGATCCGTGTAGGTGCGGATGAGCCGCGAAGCGATTTTCGTGCAGAATACCGGGGCGGCCATCACGCCAAGATAATGCTCGATGGCGGCGAGATCAAATCGCGCGAAATGATAGAGTTTCACCCGATTGCGGTCGGACAAAATGGCACGGAGATTGGGAGCGCCATAGTCGCTGTCGGGACCGAAGCGCACAAGATGCTCGTCACCTTGCCCGTCTGATATCTGAAGCAGACACAGCCGGTCGCGAGGCGTTTGGAGCCCCATTGTTTCCGTATCCACAGCGACGGCGCCTTCACCCAATACGCCTTCGGGAAGATCTTCTTCATGAAAAAAAACTGCCATAGTCATTTGCCTGTCTGTTTGATCGCTGGCGCAACTTCATTCTCTCGACCGTGAACCGACACAACACCCCTTTCCACTCTGAAAATTGGGCTCTTGACGGATCTCCAGCTGAAAATTTGACAGCTCCGCATCATTGGATATGCTATGTGCCGCACACCGGTTGAAACAGCAAGTTTAGTTTAGCCGGCAAATCGCATCGGGAACGCGTGTGCTACAATATGGAGCGTGGCGTTATGGCCGACAAAACACCTGAACCGGCCGGCACCGGATTCGATTTCAACAAGGCGACCATAGTTTCACTTCTTTATATCGCCGGGTTTGTTGTAGGGATAACCGGATTGGTCGGCTTTATCCTGGCGTTGGTCTGGAAGGACGAAGTCGCCGGAACATGGGAAGAAAGCCATCTGCAATTTCATGTGATGACATTCGTTATCGGATTGGTGGTCGGACTTGTTGGCGCAATTCTCTCGTTCATATTGATCGGAATCCCGATTTTGCTGGCTCTTTTTCTGTGGATATTGGTCCGTTCGGTGGTCGCATTGTCCAAGGCCCAGAAACATGAACCGATAGCCGATCCGAAAACCTGGCTCTTCTAACGACATCCTTTCGAACATCAGAATCGGCCAAGCTGTCACCCACACGCCGATTTCATTCGCTTATTCCTCTATTTTTCTATATAGTTGAGCGGCGCGGCATTGGGATTCGCGTGAAACAATGTTCCGGAAATCGTCCGCTGTGACATTGGCATTATTGGGCAGGGCGAATTGAAAGTGGCGATTTAAGAATGGGTTTTGACAGAAACCGGCGAGGTAGAGGCCGGGATAAACGCGACGGCTTCGGTGACGAAAACTTCGATGGATATCAAGGTGACAACGGTCCGCCCGTAGAAAGATATACGCGGCCAGACAGTGATTCGGGCGGCGCCAGACGGGGCGGCGGCATGCCGGATCAGGTGGTTGGCGAAAGCACCGGAACCGTAAAATTTTTCAACGCGCAAAAAGGTTTTGGCTTCATCGTGCAAGACGGCGGCGGCGAAGACGTTTTTGTCCATATAAGCCAGGTCGAACGCGCGGGGCTGAAAGGTCTCGCAGAAGGTCAGACATTGCGGTTTTCGCTGGTTGATCGTGGCGGCAAGGTTTCGGCATCGGATATTCAGATCGAAGGCGATCTGATCGAAGTTCCGGATAGCGGAGGAAGTCCCCGTGAAGATCGCAGCGGCGGAGCCCCTCGCAGGGAGCTTACCGGCGAGAAGGCCACCGGCACGGTGAAATTTTTCAACGGCAGCAAAGGCTTTGGATTCATTCAGCGCGATGATGGACAGCCGGATGCATTTGTCCATATTTCAGCCGTAGAACGTGCTGGCCTGAGCGGACTGGAAGAAGGCGACAAGCTGGAATTCGAGCTGGAAGTGGATCAACGCGGAAAGACTGCGGCGGTAAATCTGACCGCAAAATAGCGGATTAGATCATATCCAAAAGATCTTGAGTGGCGGGCCTTTGGGCCCGCTATTTTTTTGCGCGCTTGCCGCTGGTTGGAACGACCCGATCAAACGAGCACAGAAAAGCCCGCCGAACGTGTCCGGCGGGCTTTTCAGGCTATTCGGTTTCTAGAAGCGGAAGGTAACTGCGCCGGAATAAACCTGGCTGGACACATCCGACCGGCCGACCGTCGAATCGGCGGACAGGTCAAACGACATGTTACCAGCATTGTAACGCAGGCCAACACCGACTTCGCCCCAGTTCTTATCAGAGTTAACCAGCTGAAACGGAACCACGGCCCCGTTGCCGCCGACGAAATTCGCGGCAAAGGCATTCGGATTATCCATGAATTCATGAACATAGTTCAACGATGCGCGCAGTTGCAGTTTCTTACCCGGTTTCGATTTGAACTCTACGCCCGCCAATCCCTGAATGCTGGCATAGTCTGGCCGGTTAATCGCCAACGCCGGGCCGCCGCCCTGTTCATTCACGTCACTGAAGTTGATCTTCGCCGCCCTGGCACGGATACCCGGAGCAACGATAGCTTCGAGAAGATTCAACTCTTTCGACAATCCAATCTCGGACCCGAATACCAAGCTGTCATCGTCAGTCGTCAGACTGAAAGCCTGGGCGCCGAGAGCCACGTTGCGCATTGTCTCGACATTATATGTGCCAAGCGTCACCCGCGCGTCGAATACCAGATCGCCAAAGGTCTTGCCGCGTCCGTAGATCGTGCCCATGATAGCCTTTGACTGCGCCGTATTGCCCAGAGCAACCGTTGCATCAACATCCGAATAATAAGCCGACAGTCCGATGAAAGATGACTCATCGAGATAATATTCCAGGCCACCGGCAATGAAGAAGCCGTCGAATTCGTCTTCTCCGTCAGCACCTGAGCCAGGATTGCGAAGCGGCATGGATCCGCCATCACCGTTTACGAAACCACCGGCCAGATAGATTGCCATATCCTCGTTGACACCGCCCGAGCGGACTTCGGTATCGTCGGCACTGACAGCTGCATCACTCAGGACAGCGGAGCCGTTAACGGCAAACCCGCCCAGAGACGCTGCGGCCAGTTGCATCGGACGACCGATAACAGCGACCGTGCCGCCATTCGAAGAACGGTCTGCCAAGCTAGCTCTGTTGCGATGGAAATCGGCAACATTGCCAAGGAAACCGCGACCCATGGACTGGACGGTCGACTCGGTTGTCGGTGCCCAGCTGTCAAAAGTCGCCTGGATGGTTCCTGCACTGGCGAAGTCGAGGAACGAGAAAAGCCCAGCCGTAGCCGCATTTCCGCGATTGCGATCCATCAAGGCCGCATAGCTCACCTGCAGCGGATTATTGCCGTCCACTACGTTTTGATAGCTTTGGGCGCGAACCGTCAGATCGACTGCATTCGCGCTATAGGTCAGCTCGGACAACAAGATTGCCGACATGTTTGACACACCGCTAAACTGGCTGGTCACTCCGCCATCTGCCGTCAGAATGCGATATGTACTCGGCGTCACGGTCTGGAAACCGGCCACAGGACCCAGCGCGACATTGCCGCCGACATTGGCTTCACCGGTTACGGCGAGAAGATCGGAACTTCCCGATGCACCAAAGTCCATAAGCAGGGTTGAGCCCGATGCAAGAATAAGGTTTCCGTCAATCGTCAATGTTCCAATTGTACCCATCGTGCCCGGTGCGATGGCACCTGCAATGCTGGTTACGAACGGAGCTGCAACCGTACCGGTGCCTGAAAGCACACCTGAAAACAGGCTGTAATCATAAGCGCTCGTCAACAGGCCATCGACTGCGACACGGCCACCAGTCTGGTTCCCGTCGTTTTCAAGGGTCAGACTGCCGTTGGAGTTGATCACCAGTCCGGCAGCACCGCCGACGTTCAGACGATCGATCGTCCGCGCGCTGCTCAATGTCGTCGTGCCGGCCTGATTGAGCGTCACTTCGAAATAACGCCGTCCCGCCAGGATACCGTCAGTATCGGAATCTACGTTTTCCGGTATGAAGTTGGTTGCTCCTACAAGCCCGTTGGCTAAAGTTGGCGTGGGTTGCGGATCACCCGGTGCGTGCGGCTGCTCTTCAGCAGATTCCGGGCCGCCTGCGGATACCGGGACAATGGCAACTGGTGTCGCGCCGCCATTAATCGCTATATTGTCGATAATGGTTGCACCGCCGCTGATTGCAATATTTTCGACGAGCGAAGCGCCGCCGCTAATAGCAACATTTTCGACAATCATGCTTTCGCCACGGATCGCAGCATTGGCAGCCATTGTCGGCCGTGCTGCAGAAGCCGCTTCAGAGTTAACGGCGGTCGCTTGAACTTCCGGAGATGCTTCAACAACCGGAGTCGCAGCAGCTACTTCAGCAGGCTCTGCATTTGGCATCTGTGCTTCGCCAATATTTGACGCTGGCGCTGGCCCGGAACTTTCCCGAGCGGGTGGCGTCGAATTCCCGGTTGCAAGATCCTGACACTCATCACCAGGGGTGGCACCCTCGGGATCGAAACAGACTTCACCAAATTGCGGGCTGTCGCCGGTCCGTCCCAGTTCCTGAGTGCCGGGGAAGCCGTTTACGACATTTCCGTTCGCATCGATAATACGATAGGCCGGATCGAGGTCGGTTTGCCAATGCGTGGCATCTTCCCAGGCGCCGTCGCCAGCTTTTGCGCTGACATAACGATACGGATTGGTTGCAGCTATATAATCATAGAACAAGAACAGAGGCTGGTAGAAACTTTCTGTACCATAGGAGCTGAACACCTGAGGGCCAAAGAACCGCGAACCACCGGACAGAACGCCGATCTGGAGATTTTCATCGGTCAGGCTGTTGTTGGCTGCATCGAGGATCAGCGGGCCGCCGGAGTCGCCGCCGGCTGTCGTCGCTTCGCGAACACGGGGCTCATCCTTGTAAAGATTGAAATCGAACGGGTTGGTTTTGTTCGGATCATCAAAGTCGAGACGATAAAGAACCTGCGGCAAATCGCCAAATGGCTGGCCAAACAGGAACTGGTTACGGTCATCAAAGGATGTCAGCGAGCCGAGCATATTTTCCGCTGCGCGACGCCGCCAGTCGATGCCTTGGGACGCACCGGTTGTACCGCTGCCCGAGCGACCATAGCCGGTAATGTTTACATGATAGCCCGTGCCATCGGCGTCGCTGATCGAGTCAGGCGTAGGCAGCGGCGAGAAAAGCAGCGCCCAGGTCGGGATATTCCGCGCCGGATCGTCAAGAGCAGCGAGTGCGATATCGGCTTCGAGGAATCCAAAGGCATTCGGGTCCACAAGGGAATCGGGATTATAGTAGATCTGGCTGATATTGTAGACAAACAGATCAGGGTTGGACGAGAAGCCGTTGTTGATCCAGTTGATAAAGCCGGGCAGCGCATTGTCATCAAACGAGAATGCCGAACGAAGACCGCTTTCGGCAAAATCGCTCTCGGGGTTGCTGTTCACACAGTGAGCCGCAAACAATACCGTACGCGGGTTGATCAGGGTACCGGAACAGACAAAGCCGTCGTTGCGGAAAAACATGCCAACGCCGTTGGCGCCGGTTTCATCAATAATCTCCGTGGGCGTGAAATTATCATTGGGCACAATCGCCTGCGCAGGTGTTGCCAATGCGAGCGTAGCAATCGCCCCTGTCGCTGCAGTACGCAGAAGTACAGATCGTGTGGCTTGTCCGAAGTTATTGATCATGGAAGAATGTCCCCTAAAATATTCAGCCCGAATAGACTCAAGTCGGCAACTTGCTTGATGTCGCTGTCAGAATCAAAGTGAAATTTGTTCAACATATTAACAAATAATGAAGAAACGCAGGTTTTCTGGGATTCTTTGGATAAAAAAAATAGGACTTTGGTTACATATGTGGTGCTTGGGCAACAGGTTTTGGCCGATTTTGGCCGAATATTCCTCCCACTGGATTACATTTGCGGGCATATGGCGGGGAGTCGAGTCGGTTGATAAGTTCAATATCGTTCCGCGGACATTGATTGATCTTTGCTTAGTCTTTCTGCGAAATCTCCAACAGGAACCATGCGCGTTCTTCCGCCTGGTCGGTCCAGTCATCCAAAAGGCCATCGCTTGCATTGTCGCCAGCCTCTGATGCCAGTTCCTTTGCCTCACGCAATTTCGCCACGAGTTTTAGATTGTCCGAACGCAGCTCGTCCAGCATGTCTGCCGCCGCGACCTTTATGTCATCATTATCGGCAATCCTCTGGCGCTTGGATATGTCGCCGATCGAAGTGAGCGTACGATGCCCGTTTTTGCGGACACGCTCGGCGATCAGGTCGGTGGTTCCGAGAATCTGCGCCGCATGATCGTCAAACATCAGATGATAATCACGGAAATGGGGGCCCGAAACATGCCAGTGAAAATTTTTGGTCTTGAGATAGAGTGCGAAGCTGTCGGCCAGTATGCCGTTCAGGGCTTCTGCTATTGCTTTTTTGGCATTGTCACCGGTGGTCATCGTCTGGCTCCTGTTCGTTTTGCGATTTCAGGAGGAATACAAGCCTTGCGAATCTTTTCCCAATGGGAAAAATGGTTGTTACAAATCGAGAGTATCGATCAATATGGACTTATCAAGAAAGTCGCTGGCTTAGTTAGAAAATACCCCATGCGCTGAGCGCCAAAATGCTGCCGATCACAAGGAAGGCCGCACCACCGACAAACCGGACCGCCTTAATCGGAATTGCTGCGGCTAGTCGCCGGTGCAAAAGGACGGCGGGTACACAGGCGATCATCACCCCCAACCATCCACCGGCAGCAGCAAATACCCCCATGTCCGTTCGCGCAGCCGTCGCCGCCAGAATGAACTGGCCCTTGTCACCAAGCTGCAGGATGAAAAGCCCCAGAAACGATGTCCAGAACGGCCCGAAAGTCCAGTCTTCCAGCAAGTCGGTCGGTCGGCGCCATGCGACCATGCCAAGCCCGGCAAAAACCAGCGACAGAGCATAAAAAATCTGCAAGGGGTCTTCGCTGATCCACTGGTTGATTGCAGATCCGGCGATTGCCGAAATCATGCAATTGCACAGGGTCGCGAGGCCCAAACCCCAGATAATCGGCGAAACACGGCCGTATCTCATCGCCAGTGCGGCACAGAGAATCTGCGGCCGGTCGCCAAATTCTGCGAGGGCCATGGCAAAAAGGGAAGTTAGAAACGCATCCACAGACTGCGCGGCTAGGGCTGGCCGCCCAGACGAAGCGCGACGTTGGCCATCAGCGCTTCGGTCATTGAAGCGCTGATCTGGGGGCAGTCCAGTGTCGCGCGCATCGCTTCAAGATAGAAGCGCGCTACGGTTGTGGCTCCGCCGTTGCTTATGGCAGGCTGCAAGGCGGCTTCCAATGCGCAGCTGAGATCATGGAGCGCGGTCAGATGATGTTGTGTTGCCTTTTGCCGGACATGATCCAGATGCATCAGAAACTGGACCGGATGCCGCACAACCAGTTCAGCCGGCAACTCGTCGAGCAAAGTCTGCATCTCGGCTTGCACAAATAGATTCTGATCGTGGTTCATCGCAAATGCCTTTGTTTCAAGGCGATCATGCAAAAACATGGTTAAGAAGTCGTCAACGGAACCAAGTTTTCCCGCCAAAAGGCCTGGCAGGCTTTTTCTTGACATTCCCCGGCAGTTTCACCATTAGCGCGGTGAACGGATGCGGCGCCTATGCGTCGCTGTTTTTATTTCAGCTTCTGCCTTAAGGAATGCACCATGGCGAAACCAGCCAATGTAAAGATCAAACTCGTCAGCACAGCAGACACCGGCTTCTTCTATGTAACCCGGAAAAATCCGCGGAATCTCACCGAAAAAATGGTGCAACGCAAATATGATCCGGTAGTCCGCAAGCATGTCGAATTCAAAGAAGCCAAAATCAAATAAGCGGACTTTGTTCTGACTTTAATGGTGCAAAACTTTTTGCACCGATTCGATGAATTTCGCGACCGATATGGGCTTTGAGACATAGGCTTCGGCCCCGGCGCTCAATATTCGGTCTTCATCGCCTTTTCCGGCATAAGCGGTCACGGCCATGATCGGTATGATCTTGAGCTGACTGTCTTTCTTGATCTGCTCGATCAGTTCCAGACCGCTGACATGGGGTAACTGGATATCCATCACGATCAGGTTCGGTACGAAGCGACGCGCCGTTTCGAGCACTTCCCGGCCATCGCTGACCGGTTCAACTACAAAAGCATGGGCCCGCAGCAGATCGCAAAATAGCTTGAGGTTCAACTCATTGTCCTCAACGACCAACACTCTTTTTGCCACGACCGGATTTGCCCTTTCAAACTTGCTGCCGACCCATTAGGCGAAAGCGGCAATGGAAACAAATCCCAATCTCGGACCCGATGCCGATATCATCGCCTTGCAGGCACTCGGCTGGGTGCTGCAGGACCAAGACCGGGCGGAGCGGCTGCTCGCGCTGACCGGGCTGGATCCGCGCGAACTGAGATCAGGCCTCGAAGACCCGGCGATGCTGGCATCCCTGCTCGGCTTTCTCGCCAATCACGAACCCGATCTGGTCGCCTGTGCGGAGGCCATCGGCGTCGCTCCCACTAAACTGGCCGCAGCAGCAGACCATCTTAATGCCCCCGGAGATTTTCATGAGTAAAAAGCCGCTTCTGATCAGCGACTGCGACGAAGTCTTGCTCCACATGGTGGTGCCCTTCCAGCAGTGGCTGGACAGCGACAAGCATATCCATTTCGATCTCGAGAACGGCAGTGATTTCGCGAAGGCACTCCGTCATAAACATGATGGTACGCAAGTCCTGCCCGAGCAGATCTGGCCGATGCTGAAGGAATTTTTCGACACCGAAATGCACCGGCAGGGGGCGATTCAGGGCGCCGTAGAGTCGATCAACAAGCTCGGTGAAATTGCCGACGTCGTGATTTTGACCAATCTGCTGGATGATCGCCGCGACGCCCGAGCCGACCAGCTTAAGGCTGTAGGCATCGATTTTCCAGTCTATACCAATCAGGGCGGGAAGGGCGAACTGCTGAACAGCATTATCGCCGAATTCGAGCCCAGCGTCACGCTGTTTGTCGATGATCTGGGTCATCAGCATGGCAGCGTTGCCAAGCACGCACCCGATGTCTGGCGGTTGCAGATGGTTGGCGAACCGATCTTGGCAAAACATATCACGACGAATCCGGCGGCGCACATGCGCATCGACCTGTGGGGCGAAGCTCTGTCCTGGATTTCCGACAAATTTGACAATGCCGAACCTGCTCCAGCGATGGATTTGAAGTCGCAAGAGCTTGACCCTGCCAACCAAGCGTGAGAGTTTTGCCCTATGACTGACAATATAGAAGCCGCCCTGACAGCCAAGGGCATAGAATTGCCGACACCCGCGGCTCCCGTGGCCTCATATGTTCCGGCCGTCGAGTTAAACGGAATCCTCTATATCAGCGGCCAGGTCTCGATGGCCGACGGCAAGCTGATCACCGGACGGCTGGGGGACGATATGTCTCTGGAAGAAGGGCAGGAGGCCGCCAGGGCCTGTGCACTGATGATCGCGGCGCAGATCAAGAAAGCAGCCGGATCGCTCGACCGCGTCGACCGGATTGTCAAACTCGGCGTGTTCGTCAACAGCACGCCGGATTATACCGACCATCCCAAGGTGGCCAATGGCTGCTCCGACATGATGGAAGAGATTTTTGGTGCCGCTGGACAGCATGCCCGAAGTGCCGTCGGCGTGGCGGCGTTGCCGCTCGGCGTGGCGGTCGAGGTGGACGCCATAATCGCCCTGAAACCCGAGTGATCGGAACGCTGCTAGACAATGCGCTTGCGCCGCCGCCGGCGCCCGGACGTGTGGCATTCCTGAAAGGCCAGCCTTATGCCCATCGCGGGCTCCATGGCGATGGCGTGCTCGAAAATAGTCCCGCCGCCTTCCAAGCCGCGATCAAACTGGGTCATGGAATCGAGTGCGACGTCCAGGCCGCGGAAGACGGCCGCGCTTTTGTTTTTCATGACTATGATCTCGACAGGTTGACCGATCAATCCGGTCCTATTGGAAAATTGCGCGCAGAAGACATTGACCGGATTCAGCTGAAGAACGGGCATGGCAAGATCCCACGCCTGCGCGCGACACTGGCTCAGGTGGCTGGGCAAGTACCGGTCCTTATCGAAATCAAGTCCCGCAACCTGCGGGTTGGTCCGCTGTGCCTTTCGGTACGCCGGGCGCTGGAAGGTTATGGCGGCAAGGCCGCGGTCATGTCTTTCAACCCACTTGTCGGCGCCTGGTTTCGCAAGAATGCGGACCATGTCGTGCGCGGCTTAGTCGTGACCGAGGAGGACAGCAAGAATTGGCGCGGCAGGATCGCGCGTCACCGCAATCTCTGGACGGCACAGCCCGATTTTCTGGCCTATGATATCCGCGATCTGCCATCCCGCTTTGCCGCTGCCCAGCGTGCGCGCGGCCTGCCCATCGTCACCTGGACGGTGCGCTCTGCCGAACAGGAAGAAATCGCGTCCATATATGCAGACGAACCGGTTTATGAGTTGCCGCAGACCTGATAGCATTGATGACAATGCCCGACTCCCCTGCTGCCCCAGTTGAACTTCTCGCCCGCGTGGCCGATGATATCGCCAGTCTGCCGGCGGACCAATGGGATGCCTGCGCCGGTTCCGCCAATCCGTTCGTCTCTCACGCCTTTCTTTCAGCGATGGAGTTATCGGGAAGCGTCGGGCCGGGAACCGGATGGAAATCCCTGCCGATCATCATTGAAGACGCCACGGGTGAAATCGCCGCCTGCCTGCCGAGCTATCTCAAATCGCACAGCCAGGGCGAATATATATTCGATCAGCAATGGGCCCATGCGTTCGAACAGGCCGGTGGCCAATATTATCCCAAAATCCAGATCGCCTCACCCTTCTCACCCGTGCCTGGCCCACGCTTGCTATTGCGCAACAAGAATTTGGCCTTGCCGCTGCTGCGAGCAGCGGAACAATTGGCAGAGAATAACCGGATTTCATCGGTTCACGCGACATTTGTCAGCGAAGACCAGCTCGACTATTTTCGAGAAGCAGGCTGGATGATCCGAGCAGACAGCCAGTTCCACTGGTGCAACAATGGCTACGAAAGTTTCGATGATTTTCTCGCGGCATTGTCATCCCGGAAACGCAAGGCGATCCGCCGGGAGCGAGCCAAGGCCCGGGAAACAGTTGATATTGTTCATCTTTCGGGAGATCAAATCCAGCCTCAACATTGGGACGATTTCTGGGAATTTTATCAGGATACCGGGATGCGCAAATGGGGACAGCCCTATTTGACCCGCGACGCCTTTGATCTGCTGCACCGGAAAATGGCGAGCAAGCTATTGCTGATATTTGCGGTGCAGGACGGCATTCCGGTGGCCGGCGCGCTCAATGTCATCGGCGAGGAGACGCTTTACGGGCGCTATTGGGGCTGTACGCGCGATATCCCGTTCCTACATTTCGAGATTTGCTATTATCAGGCAATAGACGCGGCCATCGCGCGGGGACTGAAGACGGTCGAGGCCGGAGCGCAAGGGAGCCACAAACTGGCGCGGGGCTATCAGCCGGTGCCGACCTGGTCAGCACATTATATCGTCGATCCGGGATTTCGGTCGGCTATTACCGACTATCTCGAACGCGAGCGGCAGGCAGTTGCTGCCGACATTGAATTTCTGGCCGAAATGGGGCCGTTTAGAAAACCGAATTCTGCTTAAGCGGCGCGGCGCGTATTTTCCTGCAGCCAGTTGCGCGCTTCCCGCTGGGCTTCGGCGATTTCGCGTGCCGTCATATCCAGCGAGATTTCTGCGCGACAGATCTTGCTTTCGTCATGCCCCGACAAGGCCGCCAGATTGAACCACTTGTGAGCTTCGACCAAATCGACCTCGACCCCCTCCGATCCGGTAGAATAAATCGCGCCCAGATCAAAATACGCGTTGCTGCTGCCTTGTGCTGCCTCGGAAAGGCGGCTTTCGATCAGAAAGGCGGCGCTTTTCATGCTGTTGCCCATATTGTCAGTCCCTGTTTCTGTCACCGCAGTTACTGGCGACAGGGCGACTTTCAGCGCAATTTCCTAAAGGAATGGTTAACGCAAATTGCAGAATAGCGATCCGAATTCGTCAAAATGCCATGAAAACGTAGCGTTTCATTATTTTACATCGTTAACAGAATGTCGTTGCGGCCTTAGGAAACGGGGATATTGTCGATCAAGCGGGTGCGGCCGATATGGGCGGCGGCAAAAAGCCGGGCGGGTTTTGTAAAATCATCCAAAATGGCTAGATTATTGGCGTCGCGGAGTTCCAGATAGTCAATTTTGTGAAATCCTGACCCGAGCAGTCCCGCAGTGGCTTCCGCCAATATGGTTGCAAGTTCGCCGCCTGCTGCAATCGCCGCCGCCGCCTCCTGCATCAACCGGGGAAGCGCCACGGCATTGCTTCTTTGCTCCGCCGTCAGATAGGCGTTGCGCGACGACAAGGCGAGGCCGTCTGGGTCCCGGACCGTTGCAACGCCGACGATTTCATGGGTAAAATCAAGATCGCGCGCCATCCGCCGGATAACTGAAAGCTGCTGATAGTCTTTCTCTCCGAAAAAGGCTGCATCGGGGCGGGTCTGGTTGAACAATTTCGCCACCACAGTAGCGACACCGTCAAAATGGCCCGGCCGCGCCGCGCCGCACAGGCCGTCACTGACCCCGCCCACGCTGACATTGGTGGCGTAGCCTTCCGGATAGATCTGATCAGCAGTAGGCGCCCAAAGCAACGATACGCCCGCCGCCCTCAGCAAGTCGGCATCGGCCGCTTCCTGACGCGGATAGGCATCAAGATCTTCACCCTCGCCAAACTGGGCAGGATTGACAAAAATCGACGCGACAACCTTATCACATCGTTGCTTCGCCACCTCCACCAGCCGCATATGCCCGGCGTGCAGAGCCCCCATGGTCGGGACCAGCCCGATTTTAGATCCGGCTTTGCGAAACTCCGCCAAAGCGTCCCGCAGCGGGTCAAGCTGTCGAACAATTTGCATGCATCACTCTTTGCGTTTAGATTTTGCTGTAAAGCTCTGGTAAGCTATGCGACGGTGAACCGTCCTTCGCAAGGGCCAAGAACAGGGATATAGCTCAAGAAGTGACCAGCAGTGCGCATCATATCGTCTTCGCCAATGAAAAGGGCGGGACCGGCAAGTCCACAACCGCGGTACATGTCGCGGTTGCGCTGGCTTATCAGGGTCACAAGGTCGCGATTATCGATCTCGATCCGCGGCAGCGGACATCCTATCGCTATCTGGAAAACCGCGACGCGACGATGAAGCGCCTGAATATAGATATTCCGCAACCCGCTTATGGCGTCTTCGAAGATGACAATATCGCGCGGCTCGAACAGCTGATCGAACGGATGTCGGCCGGCGTTGATTTTCTGCTCTATGACACGCCGGGCCGCGATGACAAATTTGCCCGTTATGTGGCAACGAGGGCGAATACGCTGGTTACACCGATCAACGACAGTTTCGTCGATTTCGATCTGATCGGTCAGGTGGATCCGGAAACCTACAAGGTCCGCAAATTGAGTTTTTACGCGGAATTGATCTGGGACGCTCGCAAAGAACGGGCCAGAGTGGACGGCAAAACGATCGACTGGGTGTTGCTGAGAAACCGGACCCAATATGTCGAGGCGCATAATATGAAGCGGATCGTAGCTGCTCTGGCCGAATTGTCGCGGCGCGTCGGATTTCGGATCATTCCCGGGCTCAGCGAACGGGTTATCTATCGAGAGCTGTTCCCTTCGGGCCTGACGATGCTCGACAAGGAGCATCTCGGTCGCCTAGCAACCAGCCATCTGGCGGCGCGGCAGGAATTGCGCGAACTGATCAAGCATCTTGCGCTGCCGCAGTCCGCACAACATTCGCCCGACGGCCACGAACCTGTCCTTGCCAGACCCGAGTTGGTGGCCTGACCGATGGCAGCATTGCTCATATTCGGCAGCGCGATTCTGGCCTGGCTGGTGTTCTCGGGCAAGGCAAAGACAATGACGGCCAACCAGTGGCTGGCCCTGGTGATCGCGCTGGTCGGCGCGAATTTCCTGCGCAGCGGCGGATGGATCATGGGCGGAGCGATGCTTGCGGGCGCGGCCTTTCTAAGTGGCTGGCGGATATTGATACCGGCCCGCGACGAGATTGAAGAGCCAAAGCGCAAACCGCGCAATTTTGAACTGGACCGCGCGCGATCCCTGTTGGGCGTGAGCAACGACGCCGGCTTTATCGAGATAAACGCCGCATGGAAAGAACGGTTGGCCGAACATCATCCCGACAATGGCGGCGATGAGCAGTTGGCGAAGATGATCAACCGGGCACGGGACATCTTATTGGAAGAATTGGAAGCATCCAGCCGTCGGTAAACTTGCCGTGGATACCGACAGTAATAGTGGATTTATAAGCATTTGCCTCCTACAGGTCGGCAAATCCAACAATCCAAGGCTTCCTTCATGACTTCACCATCCACCCACAAGTTCCACCCCTCTTCCTTGCGCGAATATGATATTCGCGGCATCATCGGAGAGACTCTCGGGGCAGACGATGCTTATGCTATCGGGCGGGGTTTCGGGACTTTGATTGCGCGCGATGGCGGCACAGCGGTTGCAACAGGGTTTGACGGCCGCACCAGTTCCCCGATGCTGGAGGATGCGCTTGTTCGCGGACTCAATGACGCCGGAATCAATGCTGTTTCGGTGGGAATGGGGCCCACTCCAATGCTTTATTATGCCGAATCTGTCCTGAATCAGGTCCAGGGCGGTATCATGATTACCGGCAGTCACAATCCGGCCAATTATAACGGCTTCAAAATGGTGTTTCAGGGCCGTCCGTTTTTCGGCGCGGACATTTTGGGTCTTGGCAGCATGGCGTCGCAGGGCGACTGGGATGATGGCACCGGGACGCTGGAACGGATCGACATTATCGATGAATATGTCGAACGCTTGCTGAAAAACTTCACCGGTGGTGCCTATAAGGTCGGCTGGGACTGCGGCAATGGCGCCGCTGGACCGGTGGTCGAGAAACTGACCGGGTTGCTTACAGAGCGCGGCGCGGGAGAACATCATCTGCTTTACACTGATGTCGATGGATCCTTCCCCAATCATCACCCCGACCCCACCGAGGAAAAGAATCTCGCCGATCTGAAGGCATTGGTCGCCGAGAAAGGCCTCGATTTCGGCGTGGCATTTGACGGCGACGGCGACCGTATCGGCGCGATTGACGGCGAAGGCCGGGTGATCTGGGGCGACCAGCTGCTGCAAATTTATGCCGAGGACGTGCTGAAAAGCGTGCCCGGCGCTACGGTCATCGCTGACGTCAAAGCGTCGCAGGCCTTATATGACAGAATCGCCAAACTCGGCGGAAAACCACTGATGTGGAAGACCGGCCATAGTCTGATCAAATCCAAGATGAAGGAAACAGGTTCGCCGCTCGCCGGCGAAATGAGCGGCCATGTGTTTTTCAAACATGATTATTACGGCTTTGACGATGCGCCTTATGCCGCGATCCGGCTGATCCAGGCAGCGACCAATATCGGAAAAAGCGTGACCCAGCTGCGTAGCGATATGGTCGAGATGATCAACACGCCCGAAATGCGCTTTCAGGTTGACGAAAGCCGCAAGTTCGCGGTGATCGATGAAGTGCTTGAGCGGCTGTCGGCGAGCGGCGCGGAAGTGAACAATACCGACGGCGCGCGGGTCAATACCGAAGATGGCTGGTGGCTGCTCCGCGCAAGCAATACGCAGGATGTGCTGGTCGCCCGGGCCGAAGCAAAGTCGCATGATGGCCTTGACCGGCTGATGGCGCAGATTGACGAGCAGCTGGCGCTATCGGGTCTGGAGCGGGGAGAGCAAGCGGGACACTAGTCCCTGACAGCAGATTGCCCCGGCTGAATGTTATCAAATGAACGTCGCGGCGGCGCCATTGGTTCCCGGACCGACCGCAGAGATTAGGAAAATTGCCGAGCAGAACATGGCGGCGATGCCGGCTGCGATTTCCTGACGTAAAGTGAAGCGGGGCATGATATTTTCCTTCGTCTAGATTTCTATTATGCGATCAGCGATGCGCTACTCTGAACAGCTGGTCCGACACTGGCAGCGACGAATACGGCAGCGGAAAAAAGAGCGGCAAAAGCGGCGGCGACCTGGTTCTGGATATTGACGTTCGACATTTTATAATTCCTTCCTGTTTAAATCTGGGCTTCGCGATATTTGTTGGCGAAGATGAGAATAGCTGTGCATGCGCCGTGCCAATTAGATTATATTCATATATTTCAGTATTTTAACCATGAGCCAGTAAATGAATATCTACGCCCAGTCCTGATTAATGGGAAAATGTGCTATTTATTGGCTGCGAAAATTCTGGACTCCGGCTATCCTAGTGGGCCAGCGTACACCGTGGCCAATTGATCCGGGGGCGTGACAAAGTCCGGTGCCGGCTGATAGTGGGTTGCAATGCCGGACAAGATGCCAGAACTGACTCAAGCTGCCTGGGAAGGCCTTCCCGAAGACTTGGCCGAGAAACTCATCCAACTCCGCGAACTGATTTTGGCAACCGCGGACGACAATCCGGCCATCGGCCCGCTCGAGGAAAAGCTCAAATGGGGCGAGTCGGCGTTTCTGACGTCGGCAACCGGATCCGGGACAACCGTGCGGATCAATCGTCACAAAAAGAGCGAAGACAAATATGCTTTCTATGTCCATTGCCAGACCGATCTGATCGAGCGCTACAAGCAGCTGTACGGGGACAGGCTGGTATTTGACGGCCGTCGGGCAGTGGTGTTCGATGTGAAGGATAAGTTACCGATTGATGCCGTCAGCCACTGCATCGCGATGGCCCTGACCTACCATCTGCGAAGCTAGTCTTCAGCCTTGACGATCTCGCCCGGCTCTTGATGCATTTCGGAAAAAATCCCCCAGATCGCAATGAACAATGCCGCGACCAGCGGGCCGATTACGATCCCGTTGATCCCGAACAGCTGCAGTCCACCAAGCGTCGAGATCAGCACGACATAATCGGGCATCCGCGTGTCCCGGCCGACCAGGATCGGACGGACGAGATTGTCAGCCATGCTGATCAGGAACACGCCGCAGAGAACCAGCACGACACCCTGCCAGATATCGCCCGTGACGAACAGAAAGAGGGCAACCGGAACCCATACAAATCCGGTACCAATCGCGGGAATCAGCGAAAACATCCCCATCAATACAGCCCATAACAATGCCCCGCGGATATCAAGTGCCCAAAAAACGACGCCGCCGAGACTACCCTGGATGATCGCGATGATCAGACTGCCCTTGATCGTCGCCCGGATGACAACCAGGAATTTTTCCATCAGAATCTGGCGTTTTTCCTCGCCCAGCGGAATCATCTGTTCGATCCGGCCGGCCAGCGCCCGGCCATCGCGCAGCAGGAAAAAGGTCAGATACATCATGACGCCGAGTCCCAGCAGAAACTGAAAAGCACCCTGACCGACGCTCAGCAGACGGGTGACCAAAAATTCGAGGATGGCGGAAATCGATTGTTCGATCTTCTCCCTGATACCGGCGAAATCGTCATAGCCATAAGCGGCCAGCTGCGCCTGCATCCACTGCGGAAGCGAGGATTCAAACGCCTCGAACACAGCGCCGAAATCTATTTCGCCAGCCTGAATCCGCAGATAAATACTCGCCGCCTCCTGGGCCAGCGCGATGCCGAGCAGGATCGTCGGTACCACGACCAGCAGCAATATAAGGATCAGCGTGATCGCTGCGGCGAGATTGGTCCGGCCGGAGAACACACGCAACAAGCGTTCGTAAACCGGACGGAACAGGACAGCCACCACAACGCCCCAGACAATGGCGCCAAAAAACGGTTCGATCAGCACCGCGAAGGCCAGCGAGACAATTACCAGAAGCGTGATCAAAAAGCCCCATTCGACCCGTTTTTTCGATGCCTCCCGATTGTCCATTCAATATCGCTTTTATTCTGCTTGCTGCCGCAACCGCGTTAAAATCTCTCTGGCGGCGAATACGGGAATATTTCTAAGTCGGCAAGGATCAGACGCACATTGCTGAAATTACAGTCATCCTGTTCGCGGTCCCTGTTCAAATCTTTTCAAAGCTGCAACAATGACCGACAAGCGACATGAAAGGCGGGAGAGACTATGACGGCAATTCCCTTTAAAAAAGGACTGGTCGAGACCGGTGACGGTCTTTACGCCTATCTCCAGCCCGATGGCGGCTGGGGCTGGTCCAATGCGGGCCTGGTTACCGATGGCGGCGAATCCCTGCTCGTCGACACATTGTTCGATGCCAGCCTGACACGGGAGATGCTTGACGTCATGGCAGATGCGGCCGGAGTCGGCGCGGATGATATTGGCGTCATCGTCAACACCCATGCCAATGGCGATCATACCCATGGCAACGGCTGCTGTCACAAGGCCGAGGTGATTGCCTCGGAGGCCAGCGCCCGGGAAATGTCCGAACTGCCGGCCAGCCAGCTTGCCGCAATCATGGAGCAGGCGCGGGCGATGGGGCCGGCAGGGCAGTATCTGGTGGATATTTTTGGCAGTTTTGATTTCACCGATGTTGCGGAAAAGCTGCCGACACAAACATTCAGCGGCGAGCACAGCCTGAAAGTCGGTGACAAGAAGGTCAATCTCATCGAAGTCGGTCCCGCGCATACTGCAGGCGACATACTCGTCCATGTGCCGGGCGACAAAACCGTCTTCACCGGGGACATATTGTTCATCGAAGGCACGCCGATCATGTGGGCGGGGCCGGTTGCCAACTGGATCGCTGCTTGTGACACGATCATAAGTCTGAAGGCCGAAACCATCGTGCCCGGCCATGGTCCGATCACCGATGTCCATGGCGTGCGGCGGGTGCAGGATTATCTGCGCTATATCGATCAGGAAGCACGTAAGCGCTACCACGCGGGCCTGTCGGTGCGCGATGCGGCGCACGACATCCGCCTCGGCGATTTTTCCAGCTGGGGCGACAGCGAACGGATCGCGGTCAATGTCTCGACGCTGTACCGCGAATATTCCGGAGATACGGCGGCGCCGGACGTGGTTCAGCTGTTCGGGTTGATGGCGGAACTGAAGCAATAGCTAGATATTCGAGATATCTCGTCCGGCTTCATGACGTCGCTGGACACCCCGTCCTTGCTCAAGCCGCATTTCCCAGATCGGGACAGACAATTTCAAGTTCAGGGTCGCTCATGAAATTGTCAATATCTCGCTTCCGGTAGTCAATCCAGTTGCCCGAAGCAGAATCGACGGCACTGCTTAGCTTGTCCTTATATCTCCGGTGCAAAACAGAAATCTCGGGAACAGCTTTTTTCCGTTCGCACATTATTTTCAAATCGGTCAGGGCCAGAAAACCAGACACCTGTGAAGGGAAGGGCTTCAATATCTGTTTTGCCGCCGCGACATATCCCTCCGCAACGTCCAGTTTGCCTTGTCGATAGCTAGCATAGGCACGTCCTTCAAGTGCCAGAGCCTTCAGCAACGCCAAATGCTCGGGCGGTGCATTAACGCTCTCCAGCAGCGTTTGCACTTGCTTGTATTTTTCATCAGCAAGATCAAATTTCTCTCTGCTCCGCAACAGCGTTGCCTGCAGCAATTTCTGCAAATATTCGTAATAGGAATCACCCAGAACGTTGTGAATATTGGCACATATCGTCAACGCCAACCCTGCCAGATTGGCACCATTTCTATCACATAAACTTTCTATCAGATCTTTACGTCCAGAATTTTGTTTCAGAAACTGGGTAACTTCTATGACGGAGTCTTCCAAAGCTGCAAATTGACTTTGTTGTCTCGCAATCTTCTCCTGTAGAGTATCGAGGCTCTTTTGCTTTGCCTGCAATTCCAGTTCAACTTCAGCAATCTTGATTTTTCGCTCCGCTAATTCCGACCGCAAATTTGCGTATTGAAAAAAGAGTATTACGGCCAGAGCCATTCCCAAAAACCAGACGATCCCGCTTGCGACAATCCAAAATCGATTACTCACCAGCGCCCCCTAAAGATGGAAATTTGTCCTGTATAGCTTGCCATAAGGATGTTAGGATTTTTGCTTCCTTGAGGCCGACGGCACCGCCAATCACCAAAAAGACGAACCCTACCGCCAAAATTGCATAAAAACTGCCCGGAACGTCGCCCTGCATGGACAGAGTTTTCAAGCACTGCAAATCCGCTTGTTCGCATTCGAAATCAAAAAGGGAAATCAACGCCAAGAGTAAAGCTGATGTACCAATACCGTTGAAGAAAAAGGCTTTAAGTAGAACAGCTATTTCCATTTTCCCTCACCTTGGGCAGATTTGATGCCAGCTTTGCCAACTTAAGCTGTAATGAATATACTAATTTTGAGAAAGTTGCAATCTAACTGGAATCTCTACCAACCCAACTGCTGTCTTTTTGTCAAATTTACTTCGCCCCTTCTGTTACCAATGTTAGGCAGCGCCCAAGAGTTAATATGCCAGATCTCTTTTTTCCTCCGCTATCAAACTGGTTCCGCTCGCGTGGCTGGGCGATACGGCAACATCAACTGGACATGCTCGTGGCCGCACAGGTGGGGCGGCATGCCTTGCTGACGGCACCTACTGGCGCGGGCAAAACGCTCGCCGGTTTCTTGCCGACGCTTGTTGATCTTGTCGAACAAGCGAAATTCGACGGCCTCCACACGCTCTATATTTCGCCGCTCAAGGCGCTCGCGGTGGACGTCCAGCGCAACCTGCTGACCCCGATCGAGGAAATGGATCTGCCGATCACCGTCGAGACGCGCAGCGGCGATACGCCGGCCAATCGCAAGGCGCGCCAGCGGGTCAAACCGCCGCAGATTTTGCTGACTACCCCGGAATCGCTAAACCTGCTGCTCAGCCAGCCAGAGAGTTTCGCCCTGTTCGCCAGTCTCAAGCGAGTGGTGATCGACGAAGTCCATGCCTTTGCCACGGGCAAGCGCGGTGATCTGCTCGCCCTGTCACTGGCGCGGCTACAGAAAATTGCACCCGAAATGCAGCGCGTGGCTTTATCCGCGACGGTTGCCGAGCCTGATGATTTTCGCGCATGGCTTGCCCCCTATGGCGATATTGATTCGGTCACCCATGTCCTTGGTGCTGAGGGTGCGCCCGCCGACCTGTCGATCATGCTGCCGGAAACACCCGAGGGCGATCCTGTGCGCGTGCCCTGGTCCGGCCATGCCGGCGCTTATGCGATCCCGCAGGTGATGGAAGAGATCCGGACCAACCGGATGACTCTGATATTCTGCAACACTCGCTTTCTTGCCGAGCTGACCTTCCAGAAACTGTGGGATATCAACGACGAGACGCTCGCCATCGGCATCCATCATGGCAGCCTGTCCAAGGAAGCGCGGCGCAAGGTCGAGAGCGCCATGGCATCGGGCAGGATGCGCGCCTTGGTCTGCACCGCCTCGCTCGATCTCGGAGTCGACTGGGGCGATATCGATTGCGTCATCCAGATGGGTGCGCCCAAGGGATCGTCGCGCCTGCTCCAGCGCATCGGCCGCGCCAATCACCGGCTGGACGTGTCGTCGAAAGCGCTACTCGTGCCCGGCAACCGCTTTGAATATCTCGAAGCGCAAGCCGCGCTGGATGCGGTGAACGAAGGCAGGCGCGATGGCGAGCCGTTTCGGGCCGGCGGGCTGGATGTGCTCGCCCAACATGTGATGAGCTGTGCCTGCGCAGGGCCGTTTCAGGAGGATGATCTGCTCGACGAGGTGCGCTCCGCCCTGCCCTATAGCGCGTTAAGCAAAGAGCAGTTCGAGCGGGTGCTGAATTTCACCCGCGATGGCGGCTATGCGCTCAAGGCCTATGACAAGTTCAAAAGATTGCGCCGCGACGCGAAGGGCGTCTGGAGCCTGACCCATCCGAAATTTGCCGCGCAGCACCGGCTCAACGCCGGGATCATCGTCGACAGCGCGATGATGAACGTCCGGTTCAAGAACGGCCGTAACCTGGGCAAGGTCGAGGAAGGTTTTGCCGCCATGCTGTCGGTCGGCGACACGTTTTTCTTTGCCGGGCTGAGCCTCGAGCTGATCAGGATGGACAGCAGCGATGTTATCGTACGCGCAGCGAAAAAAGCCGCCATGATCCCCAGCTATGGCGGGGCGAGGCTGCCGTTGACCACCCATTTGTCGGACCGCGTGCGCCGCTTCCTCACCGATCGCGCAGGCTGGGCGCGCTTTCCCGACGATGTCCGTGAATGGCTGGAGATGCAGGACCATCGCTCGGTGATGCCCGAGCCGGGGCAGCTTCTGGTCGAAACCTTTCCCCATAAGAATCTCCATTATATGGCTTGCTACAGTTTCGAAGGCTGGAATGCGCACCAGTCGCTGGGCATGTTGCTGACTCGGAGGATGGAAGATCGCGGCCTCAAGCCCGTCGGCTTTGTCGCCAACGATTATGCGCTGGCCTGCTACAGCGTCGAACCGGTGACCGATCCCGGACCCTTGTTCAGCGCGGACATATTGGAAGACGAGTTCTTCGACTGGGTCGAGGGTTCGCACCTGCTCAAACGCGCGTTCCGCGAAGTCGCCGTGATCAGCGGTCTGGTCGAACGTCAGCATCC
>NZ_JBATHY010000047.1:0-14912 GCF_049667325.1 Parasphingorhabdus sp.
GTTTGCCGACAAAAACCCTGAGGCCGATTTCCTCCCCTTCCGACCGCTCGACATCTTCCAGATTCCCGAGACGGATCTGCACCTGGGTGGCCGCATCGCACACATAGATGGCGTCAGCGGCATCGGCGCCGGCTTTTTTGGCTTGGGATATAAGGGCGTCGGCGCGATCCTGCGCTTCTGTAGGTTTTAGCATGCGCCGGACATAGGTGCGGCACCCTGCAAGGTCAACGATGCGGTGTTAATAGGGGAAGAAAGGATTGCCGGCTTTCGGAGCCCGGATATTAGACCAACGATCCAATCGCCTTAATCAAACCGACAAAGACAAATGGCAACCCGATCGCCAACATCCAGAGGACGACCTGATCGGACCGGAATTTAGCGGCAATGCTCTGCTCGGACAAGCCACTGCTGTTCATCTTCGTCCAGCGTTTCTCGAATTTTCGGCAAAAAGGAATGATCACGGCAACCAGCAGAACCAGACCGAAATAGGGGGCGATTGACATGCCTTTGGTCTCGATGAAGCTGAGCACGAAAAATATCTGCATCAATGTGTAGACGAGCAAGGCGGCCGCGCAATTGTTACTCATTTTCTTGTCCCAGCGAATGCCGGTATACTGCACATCGTGACGTGCATGATGCTTGCTGACCGATTTGCGGGGTGCTGCTGCAACCATATCCATTCCCCTCAGAATTCCATCTCTAATCTTCGCCGACGGTTTGCCGCCGTGCGATAAGTAGGAATAGTATACCCTATTCGATGCAAAAGCAAAACATACGCTTTGTTAAGCATATAATATTGCTCCTGCGGCGGTTCCGCTTGCCAAAAATTCCAAGATGCGACAGAATCAGTTTTTAATCGCAATTTACATTCGGGGCTTATCTGCATGACGATTTCTCTTTCCGATCCGCTGTCTTTACCCTGTGGCGCCACTCTGCCCAACCGGCTGAGCAAGGCAGCCATGACCGAAGGCCTGGCAAGCCCGGACGGTGTGCCGACGGGGGAACTGGAACGGCTTTACGGGCTATGGTCAGATGGCGGGGCCGGGATGCTGTTGAGCGGCAATATCCAGATCGATCATGACCATCTCGAGCGGCCCGGCAATGTCGTTATCGACGGCGCTGCAAGTGACGCCATGATGGCGGCACTGCGAAGCTGGGCCGGGGCAGCGACCCGCAACGACAATCATTTCTGGGCGCAAATCAGTCACGCCGGCCGCCAGACACAAAGCAATGTCAACAAACATCCCAAGGCACCGTCAGCCGTCAAACTCGGTCTGCCCGGCGGGCAATTTGGCGAACCTGTGGCGCTGACCGGCACAGAAATCGAAGAACTGGTCGACCGTTTCGCGCTGGCCGCCAAAACCTGTCAGGACGCGGGTTTCACCGGCGCGCAGATCCATGCCGCCCATGGCTATCTGCTCAGCAGTTTTCTCAGCCCGCGAGCCAACCAGCGCACCGACGAATATGGAGGCAGTCTGGAGAACAGGGCGCGTTTCCTGCTCGCTGTGGTGGCAAAAACGCGTGCGGCGGTCGGTCCCGATTTCCCGATTTCGGTCAAGCTCAACAGCGCCGATTTCCAGAAAGGCGGATTCAATTTCGATGACAGTTTGCAGGTGGTAAAATGGCTGGAGAATGCCAGCGTAGATCTGGTCGAAATTTCCGGAGGCACCTATGAACAGCCCGCCCTGATGGGCGCGGACGGGATCGAAGAGAAAGAGCAGCAGAATCTAGCCCCCTCGACCAAAGCGCGCGAGGCCTATTTCGTCGATTTCGCTAAAGCGATGCAGGATGCGGTAAAGGTGCCGCTGATGGTAACCGGCGGTTTCCGGACCCGCGCGGCAATGGAATCGGCGCTGGAAAGCGGTGCCGCCGATCTAATTGGTCTGGGCCGACCGATGTGCGTGATGACCGATGCCCCGAAGCAATTGCTGGAAGGCTTGGAAGCACTGCCGCGGTTCGAGGAGGAACTCCGGCTGATCCCCGACTGGATGGGATTTCTCATGCGTTTCCAGATGGTCAAGGCGGTCGCCGGCTTCGCTGTCATATTCTGGTTCTACGAACAGCTGGAAAATCTCGGCAAGAGCGGGAAGACCGATCCGGGACTGAGCGTGTTCAAGGCATTCCGCGCCGTCGAGGCGCGCAACAAGCGGATATTGGCAGCGCGCAGCCCACGCTGACCCTCATCATTGGCTTGCAGAATTCAATCCGGACTCCAAAAAGCGGAATATCGCGGCGCTCGCTACCGCCCTCCCGCTCCAAAAATTGCTGCGTTGGTGCGCTCCACACCATCCTGATTCAAACTTTCTTCGAGTGCAACCATCTGGCCGGCGCAGTTGTTTCGCGAATAGGCCAATGCCAGTCGACCCAGATTTCCTGTCTTGATCTCGGTCGGCACAATCGAGATCAAGCTCGCCTCCTCATCAGCGGCATTGACGATGGCATAATCGCCAAATGGGGCGACATTAAATTGCTCAGGCCAGGGCTTGCTTTGCTCACCGGTTACGAAAGTCAATTCAATCGTTTCATTATCCGACTGGCGAACAATTTTTATCGGCTCTGGTCTATCGGCAGAAGCACGCCACAGTTGCAGACCGGACAGGGGCGTCAGGCAAATATTTTCACTTTTTGCGATGTTGATCTCGTTGAACCGACGGCTGCGTAACACCGGCGTTGCAGCGGTATAGGCGTAAGCCCTGGTCGCGGAGCCACCGACAATCCCGGGCATGGCTTCCGGCATGGGAACATCATGGGCGAATTCAGGCCGACGCGTCTCGGCGACCACCGGGGGAGGAGGTGCAGCGGCAATCTCTGCTGATACTGACGGTGGCGGCGGAGATGGTTCGGCACTGCGCATCGCAGCTGTTCTGGCTCTCGAGTTTACCCTCTCCCGGCTTAGGGTTGCCAAGTTTGAACTCGCGGCCCTTCCCCTTGCCGCGCCGGACGCGACCGCGGAATCGCCGGTAATGAAATTCAGGATACTATCGAGTATAGATACCGAACTGCGTTCTTGAATGGCCCGGTTGATCGGATATTTCCCTGGTCCGGGAAAAGTACGCCGGACATTGTTGACCAATATCGTCACCCGATCGCCGCGACCGAGTAACAGAATTGCGTCCTCGCGCAGCGTTTTGCCTTCCGGATAGCTGGCAGCCGCTCCGCCGCTCGACGCAACAACCCGCGCCTGGGCGAGCACCGGCGTCGATGAGCCGATCATGCCGATAGACGTGATAACGGCTATCGTGGTCTTACTTGCTCTCGAAAACATAGCTCCCTCCAGGGTCAATGGATTTCAGTCTATCACAAAATTTCGCGATTGCTAAATCTCCGGGCCGACTGTCTTTGAGCGCTAGTAACCGGTCCAACGCTCCAGCCTTGCCGCTGTCAAATTCGGCATAAATCCGGTTTGACTGTTCCGCAATTTCGCGGTCTGCCTCGTCAACCGGTTGCAGGATGGCAATCGGGGTTGAACGCCCCGAAAGCGAGACTCGTCCCAGCTGACGAAACGGGCGTGATTCCTGGAGTTGCCCCAATACATCTCCGCTGATCAAGATACCGGTGCCGGTTTGCTTGTTCGCGCTTTCCAAACGGGCAGCGGTGTTCATCGCATCTCCCAATGCGGTATACTGGATGCGGTCATCGCCCCCGAAATTTCCGACGATCGCCTCGCCAAAGTGCAACCCTATACGAGTGATCCCTATCGGCGGTACATCCCCAGGCGCTTCCTTCCGAAACTTTTCTCCGCAATCCCACATTGCAATTGCGCAATCAACGGCCCGCTCCGCGTCGCCAGGCCGAGCTATGGGAGCGCCCCAAAATGCAACCACGGCATCTCCGACAAATTTGTCAATTGTACCGCCATGCTCCAGCACCACTTCACTCAACCGCTGGAGATAATCATTGAGCAATACGGCGACAGTCTCTGGCGGGATAGCGTGACTGAGTTTGGTGAAGCCCTGTAAATCGCTGAACAGGGCAAAGATTTCGCGCTTTTCACCCTTGAGCTTCAACTTTTCCGGATCGGCCAGAATTTGTTTGGCGACCTCGTCGGGTAAATATTTACCGAGCGCACCCTGCGCGAATCGACGTTTATCCAATCCGATCGATTTCGCGAGGCTGTTGGCGACCATGTAGGATAATATCCAGCACGCAACCCAGCCAAACGCGGGAATGTTGAGCGTGTCATAATTCATCCACTGGAACAAAAACGGCAATGCAATCAACAACAAGAGCTGGATAAAGAGCGACGGAACCAGTCGGCTGTTGGGCATCTCGGAAAATGCGGTCAAGCTGGCGATGGCGATAATGAAAAGACTCAACAACGCAACCAGCCAGGCAGGTATCAATACCAGCCAGTTATCGTCCAGAATTTGCGCGAGCATATTGGCATGGACGTTGACTCCCGCCATCATCCTGCCGCGAGTAATGATAGATATCGGTGTACGAAACACATCACTACCCGGCACATCAAGTCCGATCAGAACATATTTTCCAGCAATGATCGATTTTAGCTGCTGTTTCGAAAATTCATTCTGGAACTCATCCAGCGATATTTTCAGGAAGACGCTGTTGTCTTGTGCATATACTGGCCGGCGATAGGTGATCGAATATCCCGCCCGGTCATATTCCTGCGGTGGATCGGCAAGTGCATGGGACAATGGCCTGTAGCCGAGCGGGTTGGCCGCGGGCCAGGCTCTCACAACCCGGCCGACGTCTAGCTGGAGGCTAACGTCAACGCTCTCTGCATTGCCCGTCGTAGCGCGATCGTGAAATTGCCGTTCAATTCGTGCCGCCTTTTGAGACACTTCGGGATCATGCCATGCTGATTCGCTTGTTCCAGCCGCACTGATCAATGCGATTTTAACGGGTATTTCCAGCTCTGTGATCGCCTGCAAAAGCTGTTCATCTGCATCGGTGCTTTGATCGTAAATAAAATCCAGCGCCACAGCCCGCGGCTTCATATTCTGCAGATCGTCAAGCGTCCTCGTCAATATGTTCCAGTCCAGCGGCGAATATTGTTTGCTTTTGAAGACCGTCTTTTCGTCATAGGTCAGGATGACAATTCTGTCGTCCTGATCGATTGTCTCCATCATCAGACTAGCACGCAGATCGTATAGAATGGCTTCCGCATCCCGGAAAACCGGAGCGGACCAACTGACCAGGGTGATCAGGAATATGATCGACAGCAACAGCAGTGAGGCAGCAATGCGAACTGCGCCAGCTTCAACCAAAAATCTCTTTGCTCGGCCTTGTACGATACCAGCCCCCTTCCCCTAGTCCGAAGATACGGGGTGGCACGCTGGCCGTAAAGCCCTAGCCCAATTCCTCTTCGCGAAGTGCTTTGCGATCCAGCTTTCCGATCATCGTCTTGGGCAGGTTCTCCCTTACCACGACCTCGACAACCCGTTCATGCTTGCCGAGTTGGGGATTGAGCCATTCCTTGATTTGTTCACCGCTAGCATCCATCCCCGGATCGAGCGTGACATAGGCCTTGGGACTTTCGCCGCGATAGGCGTCAGGGACACCTATCACCAATGCCTCCTTGACCGCATCATGCCTGTAGAGCACTTCCTCGACCTGGCTGGGAAAGACCTTGAAACCGCCAACCGCGATCATGTCCTTCAGGCGATCGACAATCTTGATATAGCCGTCCTCGTCGATGGTCGCGACATCACCGGTGCGCAGGAAACCGTCAAGAAACACCTGATCATCTTCCTCCGGCAAGTTCCAGTAGCCCTGCATCACCTGCGGACCGGAGAATATCAATTCCCCGGGCTCACCCTTAGGCGCCGGCCGGGTCGGATCGCTCTTGTCGACCAGCTTTACGATCGTTCCGGGTACCGGCTGTCCGATCGTGCCAGGCTTGTTGAGCCCCATATAGGGATTGGCGCTGACCACGCCGCAGCTTTCGGTCAGGCCATAGCCTTCGACCAGCTTTGCCCCCGTCTTGGCCTCGAATTTCTTCTTGAGCTCCATCGCCAGCGGCGCTCCGCCCGATACACAGACCTTGAGCGAAGAAAAATTGGTCTTGTCGATATCAGGATGGTCGAGCAGCGCCTGATACATGGTCGGCACGCCGGGCATCGCAGTGATTTTGGTGCGGGTGATCGCCTTCAATGTCTGCTTGGCATCGAAGCGGGGCAGCATGACAATCTCGCCGCCGCGTTCGACGGTACGGTTGAGTACCGCACTGTTGGCGAAAACGTGGAAAAACGGCAAAACGCCCATCACCCGGTCCGGTTCGTCGAGAAAGGGATCGATGCCGTTGATCTGCCGCGCATTGGCGGTCAGGTTCTGATGCGTGCACATCGCTCCCTTGGGCGTGCCGGTAGTGCCTCCGGTATATTGCAGCAAGGCAATATCCTTGTCCGGACGAATATTGGGTGCTTTGTAATTGCCGTCGTTGTCGGTCAGGTCCGAAAAGACGGTGATCCGGTCATCATCAGGTTGCGGGCTATTCTCCTTACGGCGGAACAGCGAATAAAACAGCGCCTTGCCCTTAGGCAGCGCACCGGAAATACTCCCGACCACCAGTCGTTCGAGGCTCGACTGCTGAAGCACCTCGTAGGCCGTCGGAAAAACCGCAGTGGCCGAGAGGGTGAACAGGATTTTTGTACCGCTATCCTCGATCTGGTGATTCAGCTCATCCACCGTGTAAAGTGGCGAAAAGTTGACCACCGTCGCACCAATTGCCATCGCTCCATAATATGCGCTGACATAATGCGGAACATTGGGAAGGAACAGGCCGATCCGGTCGCCTTTCCGGACGCCCAGATCCTGAAGCCCCTTGGCTACACGGACAACGCCAGACGCAATCTCTGCATAGCTATATTTGCGTCCCATGAAATCAAGCAGATTGGCATCGCCGCGCCGGCCAGCCGAACGAAAGAACATTCCGGGCATCGACAAGGGCGCGTAAAACTGGTCCCACTGGGTGGGATGATTGTAGCGGGTTTTCCAGATCGGTGGCTGGTCGTGATGTTTTTCAGTCATTGCCATTTACGTAAGTGATGGCGGTTGAACTGACAATCAAAATAGCGGGTTAATATCTCCCTTTTCACGGGACCAGCGTGTAGGGAGTGAACCAATGTCCGAATCCACTTCTCCGCCTGCAGCCAAATCATCCTTGGTCTTTGTTTTTCTGGTCGTGCTGATCGATATGCTCGGCTTTGGCATCATCATGCCCGTGTTGCCGAAGCTGATCACAAATATCACCGGCGACTCGATCTCCAATGCTGCGGTCTATGCCGGCTGGCTGGCCTTCGCTTATGCGGCGATGCAATTTGTCTTTGGCCCAATCGTCGGGAACCTGTCGGACCGCTTCGGGCGGCGTCCTGTATTGCTGGGAGCGCTGGGCGGCTATGCCATTGCCTATGTTCTGATGGGATTCGCACCGTCGCTAATCTGGCTGTTTGTCGCGCGGATCATTGCCGGGATCATGGGCGCCAGTTTCAGCACCGCCTATGCCTATATTGCCGATGTCTCGCCGGCCAAGCAGCGCTCGCAAAATTTCGGCCTGATCGGTGCTGCCTTTGGCCTCGGGTTCATCTTCGGTCCGGCGATTGGCGGCATATTGGGCGAATATGGCACCCGCCTGCCCTTTTTTGCGGCCGGTCTGTTGGCGGCGGTTAATTTGCTCTTCGGCTTTTTCATGCTCCGGGAAAGTCTGCCGGTTGAAAAACGCCGTCCGTTCAACATTGCCCGCGCCAATGCTCTGGTCGCGCTCCAGGGGCTTCACGGTCAGAACAAGATCGTCTTCTGGTATGCGGCTGCGTTGACGGTTTGGATGACGGCCCATGTCGTCTATCCGATCATCTTCGCCTTTTATGCGATGGAAGCTTTTGGCTGGAGCGAAATGACCGTTGGACTGGCGCTCGCCTGTGTCGGTCTCGGTGCCGCCATCGTCCAGGGCCTTTTGATCCGCGTGTTGATCCCGCGCATCGGCGAACGCAATGCGGTGATTATCGCGGCACTTTCCATGGCAACCAGTTCGATGTTCTATGTATTCGCCGGACCCGATCAAGGATGGCTGATTTTCATCGCTATTCCGATCGGTTCCCTGCAGGGACTATTTCAACCGTCAATCAACGGCCTGATGAGCAATGCCGTTTCGGATGAAACACAAGGCGAACTGCAGGGCGCGGTAGCGAGCCTGCAGAGCATCGCCTCGGTCATCGGCCCGCCGATGTTTGCCGCAGTCTTTGCGGCCTTCACGGTAGCGGGTTCGATCTACTATCTGCCCGGCGCACCGTTTGGGCTGGCAGGGATTATCTCGCTGATCGCGCTGGCAATATTCCTGCGTGGCTACGCCCTGCACTGCACCAGCGGCGAAGTCGCACCGCCACCGGATATCAAAACCGTTACAGGTTAAAACAGGCCAATCGGCCGGAACATTGCCGCAATATCCGATCAGGCGGCGCTGTACCAGGCGGTGCCATCCTTCATTTCTAGTCGGGCGCGTCCGGTATATTGCAGATGCCGGAGGGTCGCCATCGCTTCTCCGCTGGCCATGCCGATGACGTCCGGCGTGATCGGGCGTTTGAACAGATAGGGAAAACTGTCGACCACCCGCTTGGGGCTTTCGCGCAGACCCTGCTCCAGATCGTCGAGCGCCTCGTTATGGCGCAAAGCCAGAGTATCGAGCCGCTGATGCGCGCCGAGGAACGGTCGGCCATGGGCGGGCAGAATAAGCAGTTCATTGTCCAGTTCGGCGCGAAACCGTGCGATGCTCGCCAGCCATTCGCCGAGCGGATCGCTGGTCGGCTCGCTCAACATGGTCGAGATATTCGATGTGATCCGCGGTAAAATCTGGTCGCCGGAGATCATTACCTTGGCCGTGTCATCAATCAGGCAGGCATGTTCCGGCGTGTGGCCATTGCCGATCATCACCCGCCATTCATGGTCGCCGGTGCGCAGTCTTGTGCCCTCTTCCATCCGGATATGGCTGATCGGGAGGTCCGACACGGCCCGGGCAAAACGCCCCCAGCCCTTGGCGGCGAAATCGTCGATCAGATTCTGGTCCCAGCCGCAGAATAGCCACTCGTCCAGCGCCTCCTGGGGTACGCCGTCGCGCTTGTCGGCAATCAGCAACCGGGTCAGCAACCATTCGGTGCGATTCATGTGCAACGGCACCTTGAACCGCTTAGCCAGCCAGCCCGCACAACCGACATGGTCGGGATGATAATGGGTGACGATGATCTTGGTCGCGCTCTGTCCCTGCAGCGCGCCCTCTTCGAACAGATGTTTCCACGCCTCGACAACCTGCGGCATGAACAGTCCGGTATCGGCAATGGCAAATCCGTCGCTGCCGTCGGCATGACGGTCCGAAAGCACCCAGTTGTTGATATGGCCCAGCGGACCGGGCACCGGCGTACGGGTCCAGCCGATGCCGGGCATCAGTTCAAAATATTCGCCATATTTCGGTTCATAGTCGCCGAGCGGATAGGTCAGACCGTCCGATTCAATCGGGTCAAAACCATGATCGGCGAGCATGACATCGTAGGCAGGCGGTTTTCGGGGAGCATCCATGGTCCAGCCATAGACCCTTGGTCACGGCAAGCGCAAGCCAGTTTAATTGATTGGTTAAACCTGGCTTTGGCGCGAACCGTCAAGGCTTAGCTGTCCTTGAAAAGCGTCTCTGCTGTATGCACGACGGGAGCCGCATCTTCCTCGCCGGTTTCACCGGACAGTGCGGCCTCGGCATCGCGTGCCGCCTGGGCGCGTTCTTCATGCAGCTCGGCAATCAGCGCTTCCTTGTCGCCGCCCAGCTTGGTGTCATCTGCCACTTCAGGCTCGATACCCGCTTTTTTCGCTGCCTTGGCAACGACAGCATCGAGCTCGCGCTGCGAGCAAAGACCGAGGGTCACGGGGTCTTTCGGCGCAATATTGGCGATATTCCAGTGCTCGCGTTCGCGGATGGCGTTGATTGTTGTCCGGGTGGTGCCGATCAGCTTGCCGACCTGAGCATCGGAAATTTCCGGGTGATTGCGGAGCAGCCAGGAGATGCCGTCGGGCTTGTCCTGGCGCTTGGAAACCGGCGTGTAGCGCGGTCCCTTGGTCCTGCGCACCTGATCCGGTCCCTTTTGCAAGACCATCCGGTAATTGGGATCTTTTTCGGCTTTTTCGATTTCTGCGTGGGTCAGTTCGTGCGCCTGAACCGGATCGCGACCGGTATATTTGGAGCTGGCGAGATCATCGGCCATCGCGTTGACTTCGAGAATATGGATACCGCAAAATTCGGCAATCTGTTCAAAACTCAGTGCGGTGTTGTCCACCAGCCAGCTGGCGGTGGCATGTTGCATAAGAGGAGTTGCTTGTTCGGCCATGATGGCTTCCTTCCGATAGCCGGCATTTCAGCGCCAGCGGCAATATAAAAATAAAGGGCCGCCCCCTTGCGGAGACGGCCTGTTGGAAGCTTATGTAGGCTGTTTGGAGGGAGTCGGCAAGATGTTTGGCTAACCGCGCGCAAAAATTGCCTTTGCCACTGTCCGGCGGGCCATATGCGATGCCGTTGCCGATCTTGGTACCGTCAGAATTCCCGCTCTGGACTCTGATGGTAGCAGCCCGTCCCGTTCTACGAAGTTTCGCTCACGCGGTGCCTACGCCTTGAGAAATTCCTGTACCCGCAACTGCAGGTGCGGAACGGCATCTTCGCTCATCAGGAACTCATCGACCGGCATCGTTTTCCAATCCTGTCCCTCATCGCCAAAGACGATATCGTCCAGCACCTGGGATGACAGCCGGCAGACAAAGAACAGCGCGACTTCGCCCGATCCGCGCCAGTTCGGGTAGGTCTGGACATGTTCGAACTCATCGGTCGCGATGCGAATGCCGAATTCTTCATATGTTTCGCGGGCGACGCATTCCACCCCACTCTCGCCATTTTCACGACCACCGCCGGGCAAATCGAGCATATTGGGGAACGGGATATCCGGCTTTTCGTCCCGACGATAAACCAGGATGTGATCGTCAATAAAAAACGCGACCTTCGCGCCGTGAAAGTCGTGTTCCCCGCCCACAAGGCTATTCGACGATCAGCACGATCTTGCCGATATGGTCGCCGGCTTCCATATGGGCATGCGCCTTGGCCGCGTCGGCAAGCGCAAAGCTCTCGTCCATCACCGGCTTCAATTTGCCCGCTTCGACATCGGGCCAGACATGGCGGTGCAATTCATCGGCCATCAGCGCCTTGCGCGCCGCGGACTGGGGCCGGAGAGTCGATCCGGTGAGGATCAGCCGCTTCATCATCACATGGGCCATGTTGATCGTCGCCTGCAGCCCGCCCTGAACCGCTATGGTCACATGACGACCGTCTGCCTTCAAACATTGCAGGTTGCGAGCGACATAGTCGCCAGCAACCATATCGAGGACGATTTCGACCCCTTGCCCGTCAGTGATCTTGTTGATCTCCTCGACAAAATCATGACTCTTGTAATTAATGGCATGATCGGCACCGATCTGTTTGGCTGCGGTGCATTTCTGATCGCTGCCGCAGGTCACAATGATATTGAGGCCGAAAAGCTTGCCTAGCTTGATCGCAGTGGTGCCGATACCGCTGGTCCCGCCATGGACAAGCGCGGTTTCGCCTTCGCGGGCGAAACCGCGATTGAACAGATTTCCCCACACCGTGAACAGCGTCTCGGGCAAGGCCGCCGCTTCGGCCATGGTCAGGCAATCCGGGACCGGCAGACATTGGGCCACCGGAGCGACGCAAAATTCGGCATAGCCGCCGCCATTGGTCAGCGCACAAATCTTGCGGCCAATCCATTCCGGTTCGACACCCTCGCCCAGCGCGACGACAGTTCCCGACACCTCAAGCCCGGGGAGCGGCGAGGCGCCCGGGGGTACCGGATACAGACCCATCCGCTGAATCACATCCGGCCGGTTCACTCCGGCCGCAGCGACCCGGATCAGCACTTCCCCTGGAGCCGGCTGCGGGACCGCTAAAGTCGCCGGTTTCAAGACTTCCGGTCCGCCCGGTTCGCTGATCACGACGGCGGTCATTTCTTTTTGCAGAACTTCAGATACGGCCATTGAATATCCCCCGGGAAATTTGCGACGTCCCTTATTCATGCCCCTTATTGACAGCAAAGCGCGGGCGGTCAACATTACCCTGCAGGAGGCCTGTTGATTCATGGATGATGACGAAAATTTACCGCGTAATGCCAATGACCCTGTCGCCCTGCTGGTCAAACAAGACATTGATCCATTATCTGTGGACGAACTGGATCAGCGGATTGCGTTGCTAAAATCGGAAATAAGCCGCTGTGAAGCTAAGAAAAACTTTGCGGTGACCCATCGCGCCAGCGCCGAAGACCTGTTCAAAAAATGATAATTGCTGGCATATCATAAAGTATTTGTTAACCTTGTTTAATAATAGTCAGGTTCGACCGTTCCATATTGGACCGTAAGGAGAAGTGAGACGAAAAATTGGCAGTTTTGGCCGATTGGCTACAGATCCGAGGCAGACGCTCTTGACCTTTAAGGCGAGGCTCACGATCTAGAGTACAAGCAATTGGTTAAAGCCCGAGGCCGGATGGAACAGCATCGGTTTCGGCAACAGGGGCGTCAACACCGTCCCAATTTTGGAGTAAAGTAAATGCCATCATTCGCGGAATCGCTTGAGAAAACCCTGCATCAGGCGCTGAAAAATGCTTCTGACCGCAGCCATGAATATGCGACGCTCGAGCATCTTCTTCTCGCGCTGCTTGACGATGGCGACGCTTCACAGGTGATGAACGCGTGCGGAGTGGACCTGGGCGAACTGGAAGACGCCGTGGTTCTCTATCTCGACAGCGAGCTCGATTCCCTGAAGGTCGAAAAAGCGATTGACCCGTCCCCCACGTCTGGGTTCCAGCGGGTTGTGCAGCGGGCAATCCTCCATGTTCAATCGTCCGGCAAGGATGAAGTAACCGGTGCCAATGTACTGGTCGCTTTATTCTCCGAACGGGAAAGCTATGCAGTCTATTTCCTCCAACAGCAGGATATGAGCCGGCTCGATGCGGTCAGCTTTATCAGCCACGGTGTCGGCAAGGGCGGCCAGACGGTCGAACCGGCCGAATTGTCGGGCCACGAAGGCGACGAGGACAAGAAAGAAAAGAACAAGAAAGAGACGGCGCTCGACCAGTTTACCGTCAATCTCAACAAGAAAGCCTCTGATGGCCGGATCGATCCGTTGATCGGACGGCAGGCGGAAGTGGACCGGACAGTCCAGATCCTGTGCCGTCGGTCGAAGAACAACCCGCTTTATGTCGGCGAACCCGGCGTCGGGAAAACCGCTATTGCCGAAGGCCTCGCTCTTCGCATTGTCGAGGGCAATGTCCCCGATGTGTTGAAGCCAGCAGTCATCTATTCGCTCGACATGGGCTCGCTGCTCGCGGGAACCCGCTATCGCGGTGATTTCGAAGAACGGCTGAAGCAGGTTGTTTCCGAGCTGGAAAAAATGCCGGATGCGGTCCTGTTCATCGACGAAATTCACACCGTGATCGGTGCCGGCGCGACCAGCGGCGGCGCAATGGATGCATCGAACCTTCTCAAGCCGGCGCTTTCCGGCGGTATCATTCGTTGCATTGGATCAACCACTTACAAGGAATTCCGTAACCATTTCGAGAAGGACCGCGCGTTGCTGCGGCGCTTCCAGAAGATCGATATCAACGAGCCATCGGTGGAAGACACGATCAAGATCCTCGCTGGCCTGCGCGGTGCATTCGAAGAACATCACAAGGTCCGCTATTCACCCGACGCGTTGAAATCGGCGGTGGAATTGTCGACTCGCTATATCAACGACCGCAAGCTGCCGGACAAAGCGATCGACGTAATCGACGAAGTCGGTGCAATGCAGATGTTGTTGCCGCCTTCGCGCCGCAAAAAAATGATCACGACCAAGGACATCGAAGCGGTAATCGCGACGATGGCGCGCATCCCGCCCAAATCCGTGTCCAAGGACGACAAGAAGACGCTCGAGAATCTGGAAAAAGACCTCAAGCGCGTGGTCTTTGGCCAGGACGAGGCGATCAAAAAGCTGTCCAGCGCGATCAAACTGTCCCGTGCCGGGTTGCGCGAACCGGAAAAACCGATTGGCAATTATCTGTTCAGCGGCCCGACCGGCGTCGGCAAAACCGAGGTCGCCAAGCAATTGTCATCGATCATGGGCATTCCGCTCAAGCGCTTTGACATGTCCGAATATATGGAGCGCCACAGCGTCTCCCGTCTGATCGGGGCACCTCCGGGCTATGTCGGCTATGATCAGGGCGGTCTGCTGACCGATGCCATTGATCAGAACCCGCATTGCGTGCTGTTGCTCGACGAAATCGAGAAAGCCCATCCCGACCTGTTCAATATCCTGTTGCAGGTGATGGACAACGGCAAGCTTACCGATCACCATGGTAAAACGGTCGATTTCCGCAATGTCGTATTGATCATGACGACCAACGCCGGCGCGTCCGATATGGCGAGGGAAGGCATCGGCTTTGGCAATAATTCCAAGGAAGATGCTGGCGAAGAAGCGGTGAAGAAAACCTTCACTCCCGAATTCCGCAACCGACTGGATGCGATTGTGCCCTTCGCCTATCTGCCACCGGAAGTGGTGGCGCGGGTCGTCGAGAAATTCATTCTCGAGCTCGAAATGCAACTGGCCGACCAGAATGTCCATATCACGCTCGACGAGGATGCCCAGGCATGGCTCACCGAACGCGGCTATGACAAGCTCTACGGCGCCCGTCCGATGGGCCGCTTGATCCAGGAGAAGATCAAGCAGCCGCTCGCCGAAGAATTGCTGTTCGGCAAGCTCAAAAATGGTGGCGAGGTCAAGGTCCACCTGAAGGACAATACTCTGACGTTCGAGGTGACAGCGGCCGCACCCAAGGCGAAGAAGAAGAAGAAAGCTCCGCCGAAGAAAAAAGCCGAGTCCAAGACAA
>NZ_JBATHY010000048.1:0-5944 GCF_049667325.1 Parasphingorhabdus sp.
ACTTCGGTTATGTTGGTCGTGCGACGAGAACCGTCACGCAGACGTTTGACCTGAACGATCAGATCGACCGATTCCGCAATCTGGCGCGAAATAGCCTCTTTCGGAATCTTGATGTCGCCCATCAAAATCATGTTTTCCATACGGCCGAGACACTCGCGCGGGCTATTGGCGTGGAGCGTACACATGGAGCCGTCATGGCCGGTGTTCATGGCGGCGAGAAGATCGAAACATTCCGCGCCACGAATCTCGCCAAGAATGATCCGGTCGGGACGCATACGCAGGGCGTTCTTGACAAGATCGCCGATGGTTATCGCGCCCTGACCTTCAAGGTTGGGTGGCCGGGTTTCGAGCGGTAGCCAATGCGGTTGTTGCAAGCGAAGCTCGGCAGCATCCTCGATCGTCAGCACGCGTTCGCCGGGATCGATCATCTTTGACATGGCGTTGAGCATGGTCGTTTTACCCGAACCGGTACCGCCGGAGATAACCACGTTAAACCGGCAGGCGCCGGCAATCTTGAGCACGGTACACATTTCGTCGGACATCGAGCCGAAGCCCTTCATCATGTCGAGCGTGATCGGTTTTTCGGAGAATTTACGAATGGAGATCGCCGTGCCTTTGAGGCTCAGCGGCGGGACGATTACGTTGACACGCGAACCGTCCTTCAGACGGGCATCGGCCAGCGGTGTGGTCTGATCGACGCGGCGGCCGACCTGGTTCACGATCCGCTGGGCGATCTGGAACAGATGCTCCTCGTCGCGGAACTGGATCGGGGCGATTTCAAGCTTGCCCTTGATTTCAATATAGGTCTGTTCGGGGCCATTGACCATGATATCCGATATGTCCGGATTGCTGAGCAGCTCTTCGAGCGGGCCAAAGCCGAGCAGTTCGTCGACCAGCACTTTTTCAAGCGCAAATTGTTCGCGCCGGTTAAGCGTCAGCTTCAGCTCGGTCAGCACTTCCATGATGATCGGACGGAATTCTTCGGTCAGTTCTTCCTTGTTGAGGGTCGCGGCAGCTTCCGGGTCGACACGCTCGAGCAGGCGAGGGAGCACCTGTTCCTTGATTTTGTGGACCGAGGCACCGAAACCTTCATCCTTGTCGCCGCCTTCTGCCAATGGCTGAGAGCGTTCGGAAAGCCGCGCCATGGCATCACTTTGATCGGGCGCGGCTGGAGCAGCCGCACCTTCGCCCGGGAGCGGAATGGAATCTATGGGAGGAAACTGATTGCCGCCCTGTTCCTCGTCGGGATTTTCAGATTTTGCAGCTTTTTTTCCGCCACCGGTCATCGGCTTGGCGACGCCAAAGGATGGCTTGCCGCCGCCCAGTCCATTTTTCTTGCCAAATGCGCTCATGCTGTTCCGTCCGATTTGTCTAATGTCACGAGATACATGTCCTCTTTCCCCGAAAATGGTTAATAAACGGAAAACTCGGTCGATTGGATCGGAAAGATTGCGAACATGCTGTTTGTGGCTTGTGCCGCGGGATGCAGCCATTAAGCCTTGAAAACAGGTGAAGGACAAATTTTTGAACGCTGATCATTCTTGCCGACAAACGGCAGCTGTAAGGGGAGTTACTCTTGCGCTCGCAGTATTTGCCGATTTTCCGCTGGGCGAAGCCTAACCGGCAGCCAAGGCTTGCTCCAGTCGCTCAATGTGCCGTTCGACGCTGTTCTCGATGGAATAGGTGCGGGCGCAGGCCCTCAGTGGCGCAATCGTCGGCGGCATTTCGATCGCATCGGCCATAGCTTTGGCCAGCGCTTCGGGATTCTGGACAGGCACGGTTTCAAGGCCGGTTTTACGCAGCAATCTTGTCAATCCCTCGGAGCAATCGGTTGCGACAACAGCGCAGCCGGTTGCCATGGCTTCCAGCGGCACCGCCGGAAACCCTTCCCATTGAGACGACAGCACAAGGATGTCCGACTGTGCGTAATAAGGCGTCGGATCGGTAACAAATCCCTTAAACTCGATCCGGTCGCCCAAGCCGAGTTTTCTGGCATGTTGTTCCACCTCGCCGCGCAGACTGCCATCCCCCAATATGGTCATCGACCATGGGCGATCCGCGATTAGGGCAAGAGCGGAAATCATCGTCCGATATCCCTTTTGTGGAGCGATGCGACCGACTGCGAGCAGTTTTGCGGGCGTCGCCGGAGTGCGGACGTCGCGATCCTCACCCAAAGACAACATATACGGGGTTACATAGGGGTTAGATACGGAAAGAAATTTGCCAGCAGCATGCGGATAGATTTCCGAATAATGCCTGGCATCCGCATCGCTGAGCGTAAGGCACATGTCGGCAAATCTTGCGGTAAACCCGAACCGCCACTTCCGGTAAATTTTCAGCCAGAGTCCGAGGCCGGGACGCATGACCGGGTTGGTGATTTTCTGAATAAATCTGGTCGAATTGGAACCGGCAAGTTTTCGGGCAATTGCCACACTCAGATTTGTCTGGTTTCCGGCAGAAAATATGGCCTTTGGCCGGTGTTTGCGGATCATCCGGGCGACAGCGGGAATCTGGAGCACCAATCGGGTTCCGCGACCGCCAATTTTTGGAGTGGGCACCAAGCGGACGGTTACTTCGGGGGCAATCATATGCGCAACCGAACCGGTCGTCCGGGTCAGCCACAATTCGGTCGCTATCCCGCGTTCAGCCATGCCATTGGCTAACAGAATCGCAACCCGGTCAAGGCCGCCATCGCCGGGCTCGTATAGGAAATGGACAATCGGGGCGGTTTTGGGCGATGACTGGGTCATCGCTTGCTCGACAAGCGCGGGCTCGATGTTCTAGACATTCGGACAGCGTAGCATCTGACCGTGGGTGCAGGAAAGAGAGGAATTGTACCGCGATTCCGCGGCGCACGATTGACGCGACCGGTTTTAGCTAACAGCTTCGGCGAGTACTGTCAGGCCCTTGTCGTTGACTTCGGCAAAGCCGCCCTGAACCGTGATCGTCTCGGGCGTCCCGCCTTCGGTCGCGTAAATAACCAGATCGCCATCGCGGATCGTGGACATAACAGGCGCATGATTGGCGAGTACGCCAAAGTCACCTTCGGTACCGGGCACAACAACCATGAAAACGTCATCCGACCGGACGAGCTTTTCGGGGGTCACGAGTTCGAAATGTAGGTTTGCCATTATAATACCTTTATACCGTTGGTCCCGAGCCAGTCGAAGCGCGCCTGTCGAGCATTCGCACAGTTCGACAGCTCAGGGCCAATGGTTGTAGCTTAGGCCGCCTCAGCAGCCATTTTTTTGCCTTTTTCGACCGCTTCTTCGATGCCGCCGACCATGTAGAAGGCGTTTTCGGGAAGATGGTCATACTCGCCTTCGACAACCGCCTTGAACGACTTGATCGTGTCTTCCAGATCAACGAACTTGCCCTTGATGCCGGTGAAAACTTCAGCAACATGGAACGGTTGCGACAGGAATTTCTGGATCTTCCGCGCACGTTGAACGACCAGCTTATCTTCTTCCGAAAGCTCGTCCATGCCGAGAATAGCGATAATGTCCTGCAAAGACTTATATTTTTGCAATGTTTCCTGAACAGCGCGGGCCGTATCATAGTGCTCCTGGCCAACAACGCGGGGTTCGAGAACGCGCGAGGTTGAATCGAGAGGATCAACAGCAGGGTAGATGCCCAGCTCGGAAATCGCACGGTTCAAAACGGTGGTCGCGTCCAAGTGGGCAAAGGATGTTGCCGGTGCAGGGTCGGTCAAGTCATCGGCGGGAACATAAATCGCCTGAACCGATGTAATCGAGCCCTTGTTGGTAGAAGTAATACGTTCCTGCAACGCGCCCATGTCGGTCGACAGGGTAGGCTGATAGCCCACAGCCGAAGGAATACGGCCAAGAAGCGCGGACACTTCCGAACCAGCTTGCGTAAAGCGGAAAATATTGTCGATGAAGAACAATACGTCCTGGCCTTCGACATCGCGGAAATATTCCGCCTGGGTCAGGCCGGACAGAGCCACACGCGCACGCGCACCAGGAGGTTCGTTCATCTGGCCGAAGACCAGCGCCACTTTTGAGCCTTCCGACTTAGGATTGCCGTCGGCGTCCTTGGCGATAACACCTGCGTCGAGGAATTCGTGATAGAGATCGTTACCTTCACGGGTGCGTTCACCAACGCCGGCGAAGACGGATGTACCGCCATGGCCTTTAGCGATGTTGTTGATCAGTTCCTGAATAAGCACGGTCTTGCCGACGCCGGCGCCGCCGAACAGGCCGATCTTGCCGCCTTTTGCATAAGGTGCGAGCAGATCGACAACTTTAATGCCGGTAACCAGAATTTCATTCTCGGTTGACTGGTCCACAAAAGCAGGGGCTTCCGCGTGAATAGGCGCAGTTGTCTTGTGTCCGATCGGGCCGCGTTCGTCGATAGGCTCGCCGATCACGTTCATGATCCGGCCAAGCGTTTCAGGGCCAACAGGCATCATGATCTGCGAACCGGTGTCGGTTACTTCCTGACCTCGGGTCAAACCTTCGGTCGCATCCATCGCGATAGTACGAACCGTGTTCTCGCCGAGATGCTGGGCAACCTCGAGAACCAGCCGGTTACCGTTATTGTCGGTTTCCAGAGCCGAGAGAATTGCCGGGATCTCGCTATCAAAGGTGACGTCGACGACAGCGCCGATGACCTGTGAAATGCGGCCTACATTTTTGGTTTTTGCCATTTTTCCGTTTCCTTGCGTACGTGCTTTTAGAGCGCTTCAGCGCCAGCGATAATTTCAATCAGTTCGGTGGTAATCGCGGCCTGACGGCTGCGGTTGTAAATAATCGTGAGGTTGTCGATCAGATCGCCGGCATTGCGGGTCGCATTGTCCATGGCGGTCATCGATGCACCTTGTTCCGAGGCGTTGTTTTCCAGCAATGCGCCGAAAATCTGGGTGGTCAGATTGCGCGGGAGCAGGGCAGCGAGGATTTCGTCCTCGTCCGGTTCATAGTCCACCGCTCCGCCGGAATCGGCGACAGCGCCGTCCTGAATCGCGATCGGGATGATTTGCTGGACCGTCGGTTCCTGCACCAGCGCGGATTTGAACTTGCCGTAGAAGAGATGGGCGACGTCAAATTTGCCCTCTTCGACCAGCGCGGTCAGGTCCGCTGCAATGGCCTTGGCTTCTTCATATCCCGGTGCTTTGACATTCGATGTATCGAAATGCTTCAGGATCATGCCGGGGTAGAAGCGCTTTATGATCGGAATGCCCTTGCGGCCGACCATGTAGAACAAGACTTTACGCCCTTCCTGGAGCAGCTTTTCCGCCTTAACACGGGCTTCCTTGACGATATTGGCATTGAACGCGCCGCACAGGCCGCGATCCGATGTCGCGACGACCAGAAGATGCGTCTCCAGCTTGCCGGTGCCAGCCAATAGTTTCGATGAATTCTCGTCGATCGCAACCTTGGAGGCGAGGTTCCCCATCACCTTTTCCATCTCGCTGGCATAAGGACGCGCAGCTTCAGCTGCCATCTGCGCCCGGCGCAATTTGGCAGCGGCCACCATTTTCTTGGCCTTGGTGATCTTCTGGGTCGACTTGACCGACGCGATCCGATCTTTCAGTTCTTTAAGACTAGCCATTTCGTTCCTTCAATTGTCATTCCCGCGAAGGCGGGAACCCAGTCCAATAAAAACTTCGCTTCGCGGCATCTTTATTCACTGGATCCCGGAGCAAGTCCGGGATGACATTTTCTCCTTATACGAACGTCTTGCCAAATGCTGCCAGTGCCGCTTCGAGAGCTGCCTTGGTGTCATCAGCCAAATCACCGCTTTCACGGATCGTTTTCAAAATATCAGCATGTTCGCTGCGCATATGGGCCAGCATGGCCGCTTCGTAGCGCACGACGTCATTGGCAGCAACGCCATCAAGATGCCCGTTGGTACCGGCGTAAATCGAAGCGGTCTGCTCTTCAAACGGCAGTGGTGCAAATTGCGGTTGCTTGAGCAGCTGGGT
>NZ_JBATHY010000049.1:0-17428 GCF_049667325.1 Parasphingorhabdus sp.
CCCCTGTTTTTTGGTCAGCAGCTGCGGCTTGCTACCATCCATATTAACCGCGAAAACATTCGAGAAGCTATATAATTGACCTGCATATTCGGTCGTCCCGCCAGCCGTACAAGCCAAACGGACGCTCTAAACCCAGCCGCACCAGGCGAGATTTTCGGGGTCCCCGGACGAGGTGGTGACACGGACAGGAGTGTTGCCCTTCGTCAGATCAATCGAATAGAGATCCGTTTGCGTTCCGGGGCCAGGAGAAACAAACGCGATCTTGTTACCATCTGGTGACAAGCTGATATCGCGCACTGCCGGCAATGCGCCAAAAATTTTGGCTTTTTCATTGGCTGAAACGGTGGGGATCGTAAGGGCCGTTGTAACGGCGAGCGAGACAAATACTAAACTATTGCGCAACACAAAAACTCCCGATTGAAATATTCAGTTACAAATCATCGCGAACTTGGTGGTGTTTGGCAAGCCACTAATTCAATCATGACGCTGCTTGCCTTGCCGAAAATCGTCTGCCATTGAGCAGATAAGGTTTTTCGAAACCGTGAATTTCAGAAGGATAGCTCAATATGTTGAAACGGTCGCTTTGGGTGCTGCTTGCACCCTCGCTGGTACTGGCTGGCTGCACGAAGATTGAAGAAGGTGATATGGCGGTTGCGCTGCCCGAAATCGCGGCGCCGGAATTGTCGGTCGAGACGATGAAGTCGATTACCGAAGAGCTTTCGTCGGACGCCTATGAAGGCCGCGCGCCGGGAACCGCTGGCGAGGAAAAGACGCTCGCGTTGCTGACCAAGAGATTTGCAGAAGCGGGGCTCAAACCGGGCAACGGCGACAGCTGGTTCCAGGATGTTCCGCTTGTTTCGATCGAGGCAAAAAATGTCTCGCCGCTGACTGTTACCGGCGGTTCCGAAAAACTCAGCTTTGCCTATGGTAGTGAAATGGTGGTTACCAGCTATCAGGAGCAACCCAAGATTGATGTGGCGGCCAGCGATATGGTGTTTGTCGGCTATGGTGTGAATGCGCCGGAGCGCGGCTGGAACGACTATGCCGGCGTCGATGTCAAAGGCAAGACCGTCGTCATATTGGTCAATGACCCCGATTTCGGTACTGAAAGTCTGGACGGCGAATTCGGTGGCCGGGCGATGACCTATTATGGCCGCTGGACATATAAATATGAAGAAGCGGCGCGGCAGGGCGCAGCCGCTGCTCTGATCATCCATGACACCGATCCTGCTGCCTATGGCTGGAACGTAGTGGAATCGAGCTGGAGCGGGCCACAATTTTATGCGCAGTCTGTCGATGGTGGAGCGGACCAGACGAAGATCAACGGCTGGATCCAGAAAGACACGGCCGCGAAAATATTCGCTGCCGCCGGCAAGGATCTCGATGCGCAAATGAAAGCAGCCAAGAAAAAGGGCTTCAAGGCAGTCGATCTCGGATTGAAAGCGTCCTCCTCCTTTGAGAACACGATCAGCAAGATGGACAGCAAGAATGTCGTCGGCATTTTGAAGGGTAAGACCCGTCCGGACGAATATGTGATCTATACCGCCCACTGGGACCATCTCGGTCGCTGCAAACCGGCGCCGGACGGCGATGACATCTGCAACGGGGCGGTCGACAATGCTACCGGAACAGCTGCTCTGGTCGCTCTGGCGGAAGCGCATGTCAAAGCCGGTGCACCAGATCGGAGCATTATCTTTCTGGCGGTGACCGCTGAGGAATCCGGACTGCTGGGTTCGAAATATTATGCGCAGAATCCGATCTATCCGCTGAGCCAGACCGTTGGCGGCGTGAATATGGATGCTTTCGGCATGGCCGGGCCTGCCAAAAACGTGATCGTTGTCGGCAAGGGGAAATCGGGCCTGGATCGTTATCTGGACGCCGCTCTGACCGGCGACGGACGGGTTGCAGAGGCCGAACCAACACCGGAAAAAGGATATTACTACCGGTCGGACCATTTCAGCTTTGCCAAGCAGGGCGTCCCGATGATCTATTTCGAAGGCGGAGAAGATCTGGTTGAAGGCGGGCGCGAAGCTGGCGAAGCGATCTCCAAAGACTATACCGAGAACCGGTACCACGGTCCCAAGGATGAATATGATCCGAACTGGAACTGGGACGGCGTGATGGGCGATCTGAAAGTCTATTACACGGTAGCGCGGATGCTTGCGATGACCGAAGACTGGCCGAACTGGACCGATGGCGACGAATTCCGCGCAACGCGGGATAAAAGCCGCGCTGGCGACTGATCCCCCAGCCCAGACCGCATGACGAGATGGCCAGCAGAGTGGGAGCCGCATCAGGCGGTGTGGATCGGCTTTCCCGGCGATCCGGCGGAATGGCCGGTCGGGCGCGAAGAAGCGCAGCGGGAAGTCGCTGCCTTTGCGAGTGCCGTTGCGGACGAAGGTTCCGGTGAGACGGTCGTTCTGGTGTGCCGCAATATCGCAGATAGGGACATCGCGCGTTCTCTGGTTAGGTCCTGTGTGAACCTTGTTGTCGAACCGTTCGGTGATATCTGGCTGCGCGATAGCGCGCCGGTCTTCATTGTCGGATCGAACGGGCTTACGGGCCAGAATTTCGGCTTCAATGGCTGGGGCGGCAAATATGAGATGGCCGGTGATCAGGATATCGGTCAGCGGTTGGCAACCCGTTTTGGCCTCTCGGTCAGCGACCAAAGTTGGATTTTGGAGGGCGGTGCGATTGACGGGGATGGCGCGGGTAGGCTGGTTACCACCACGCAATGCGTTCTCAATTCCAACCGCAATGACGGGCTCAGTAAAGAGCAGGTTGCAGAACGGTTGCGCGAGGCCCTGGCGACGCAGGATATATGCTGGCTGGGGGATGGGTTGATTGCCGATCATACGGACGGCCATGTCGATAATCTGGCCCGTTTTATAGCGCCCGGTACAGTTGCAATTCCACAATCGGACTCCGCGGACGATCCCAATGCGCAGATTTTTGACGATGCCGCACAGCGAGCCGCATCATCGGGCTTGCAAGTCGTCCGCTTGCCATCGGCCGGACGATATATGGTGGGCGGCGACATTGCCCCGGCGAGCTATATGAATTTTTATATCGGCAATACAGTCGTGGCGGTTCCGCAATATGATATTGCGAACGATGCCAAGGCGGTCGATCAAATCGGCACGCTGTTCCCCGACCGAAAGGTGGTCGGGCTTTCCAGCCGGTCATTGTTGCGCGGCGGCGGCAGTTTCCACTGCATCTCGCAACAGATTCCGCAGATAACATAGTCCGATATTACGTATTGTTTCTCGGTGAGGACCGGCTACGGTTTTCGACAGGAAAAAAACAAGTCAGACTATTCGAGAGGAAAAAATTATGAAGAAATTGCTGATAGCCAGCGCTGCACTGGCCTGGTTAGGAATGGCTGTCCCCGCAGCTGCGGATCACCATAAAAATGGCGGCACCGCGATGACCGATGCCGCTATGCAGGCGGTGCTTTCGGACAAGCGCCGCGCCGGCGACAGCGATCGCGACATTTATCGCCATCCTGCAGAGACGTTGAACTTCTTTGGCGTCAAACCGCAGCATAAAGTTGTGGAATACGGACCTGGCGGTGGCTGGTACACGCGCATATTGGCACCTTATCTCGCCGGCAGCGGGCAATATATTGCGATCAATGCTGACAGTTCGGACACCAGTTTCCCGGACCGGGCCCGCGAGGCGCGGACCAAGGGTTGGCCCGAAAGCTTCCCCGAAGCGGCGGCGAAGTGGACCGGCGTCGATGCCAAAAAAATATTGGCATTCGAAAGCGACGAGATGCCCGATGAAATGAAGGGCACGGTGGACAGGATCTTGATATTCAGATCCTTGCATGGAATGCTGAACGGCAACCGGGCTGACTCGGAACTGCGCGCCTTGCGCGAGATGCTGGCCGATGACGGAATGGTCGGGATCGTCCAGCACCGGGCCAAGAAAGACGCATCCTATGCAATGTCCAACGGCACCAAAGGCTATCTGAAACAGGCAACGGTTATCGCCTTGTTCGAGCTGAACGGCTTTTCGCTGGTCAGCCAATCCGAAGTCAACGCCAATCCCAAGGACAAGTCCGACTATGACCGCGGAGTCTGGACACTACCGCCGGTTCTGGCGTTGGGCGATGATGACAAAGCCAAATATGAAGCGATCGGTGAATCCGACCGCATGACATTATTGTTTAAGAAGCGTCCTTAAGCCGCTAATGGGGCCGCTATGACCAACATATGTGTAGCGGCCCTCCAGCTGCCTCTGGGCGGTGATGAACAGGCGAATATCTTTGCCGTGAGCGGCCTGATTGCCGAAGCGGCAGAGCAGGGTGCCCGGATCATTCTGCCGCCCGAGCTTTTTGCCGGCCCCTATTTTTGCAAGACCGAGGATGAGGCGCTTTTTGCGCTGGCCCAGCCGGTAAGCGAGAGCGCTCCGGTGCTCGCAATGCAAAAGCTCGCCAGACAATATGGCGTTGCGATTCCGGCGAGCTTTTTTGAACGCGACGGACCGCATCATTATAACAGCATCGCGATGATCGATCCGGATGGCGAGATCTTGGGTGTCTATCGTAAAAGCCATATTCCCGATGGTCCCGGCTATGAGGAAAAATTCTATTTCCGTCCCGGAAATTCGGGCTTCAGGGTCTGGGATGTCTGCGGCACCAGAATTGGCGTCGGCATTTGCTGGGACCAATGGTATCCGGAGAGCGCGCGCGCGATGGCGCTAATGGGGGCGGAGATATTGTTCTATCCCACCGCCATCGGCTCTGAACCTTATGACGCCGATCTCGACACCAGCCGCATGTGGCGACGGGCGATGAAGGGCCATGCGGTGAGCAACTGCATGCCGGTGGTCGCGAGCAACCGCATCGGCATCGAGGAGGGGCAGGCCTTTTACGGACACAGCTTTATCGCCAATGAATGGGGTGATCTGGTAGCGGAATATGGCTCGCAGGAAACCGGCGCGCTGGTTGCTTCATTTGATCTCGAACAGGCGCGCAAGCACCGGGCCGGCATGGGATTTTTCCGGGATCGCCGGCCGGAACTTTACGGGCGGCTGGCTGAGGATATTTGAACCGCCCGTTCGAACACGTCCTCGAACATCTCGACCGTCAATCGCCTCGTATTCACATTATACCGGCTGCAATGATAGCTGTCGATCAGGGTGCGGCCATCGGGTAGATCATGTTGCGCGCCATGGGCAAATATATGATCTGTCAGCCTAGCGCCCGACAGGCGGATGATGCTGTCATGGGCGACCTTGCCGAGTGCCAAAGTGATTCTCAATGCGGGCAGGCCATCCAGCGCTTTAGCGAGATAGGGCCTGCAATTGTTGATCTCTCCTGCGGTTGGTTTATTTTCCGGCGGCAGGCATTTGACGGCGTTGAGGATAATCGCGTCGTTCAGTTTGATACCGTCTGCAGGGTCATTGGTGAACACGCCCTCGACAAAACCGAATTTTGTCAAAGTGGCGAACAACATCTCGCCCGAGGCATCGCCGGTAAACGGCCTGCCGGTCCGGTTGGCACCTTCCGTGCCGGGAGCGAGCCCTACGACGGCCAGCCAGGCCTCGGGATCACCAAAGGCCGGGACCGGCGCGTTCCACCAGTCGGGATGGTCCTTGCGCAGGGATTTTCGCAGGCCAACCAGTCTCGGGCAGCGCCGACATCCTTTCGGGGCCTCGGCAAAAAGAAGGGGGCTATGATCGCTCACAGCCCCCGCCTAAATTCAAACCGACCTGTGGTCCAGATGATTAGTCCTTCAGTTCAGCCGGAACAATGCCGCCGGCTGCGGCGATCTTGTTCATCACCTGCTTGTGGAGCAGGATATTGTCTTCGGCAGAACCGCTATAATCGCTATTGCCCAGTTCCTGCGCCAGTTCCTTGCGATTGCCATAGCTGGCATCGATCTGGACCAGTTTCATCAGATCGACGATCGAGGTGCGCCAGTTGAGTTTGTCCGAACCCGGGATGTTGTCCAGCCGGGCAACGACGTCTACTTCGCCGATCGCCGCGCGTTCGGTTGGTGCGGTTGCAACGGGTGCTGCGGCTTTGGGCTCTGCGGCCTTGGCTTCTCCGCCAAAAATTGCGTTCTTGATTTTTCCGAAAATACTCATGTCTTGCTCCTTTTTAAACTTGGGTGCCATTCCATCCGGCTTCGCCTGCAGCCACCCTTCCAAAAATGTCTCGGAGTTACAACTTGTGAAGTCAATTGGGGTTCCTCCTGATTCACGGCTTTCAGCGTTTAACGCCGTGTAAATACTGGTAAACCCGCTGATTTTTGGGTTTCCATCCCGAAAATATGCTAGGCTTCTGGCAAGCAAGGAATCAAAACGGGCCGTCACGGCATTGAGGGAGAACGACGATGAATATCATGGATATGTTGCAGCAGTCGGGCGGCATCGGAACGATGGCCAAAGAATTGGGGGTCAACGAATCCGTTGCGCAAGCTGGTGCTGCGGCGTTGCTGCCAGCCATATTGGGCGGTTTCAAGAAAACCACGCAAGCGCAACCGAGTGGCCTCGATGGGCTGGGCGGATTGCTTGGCCAGCTTGGCGGCGGCGGGTTGCTCGATAGCGTGCTGGGTTCGAAACCGACTCCGGTCGAAAAGGGCAACGAGGTGCTCGGTCAGATATTCGGTTCCAAGGAAGTCAGCCGGACTGTCGCGGCCGGTGCAGAACAGCAGACCGGGATCAGCAGCGATTTGCTAAAGAAAATGCTGCCGGTCGTAGCCATGATGGTGGCGGGTTCTATGGCCAAGCAAGGCCCGGACAGCGCTGGTGATGGTGGCGGACTTGGCGGTCTCATCAGTGGATTGCTGGGCGGAGGCAACAAGACGTCGTCGGGTGGTCTGGGCGGTATCGCGTCGATGCTTGATCTGGACGGTGATGGCAATCCGCTGGATGATATCATCGGTATGGCCGGAAGACTGGTACGTTAAACTAACCCCTAATGAAGGATAAAGACTATGAGCATGCTTGAAAAAATCATGGATATGCTGCCTGAAAATTTCAGCATTGACGACATTGCTGAAAAAGCCGGTATGACGGCAGAAGAAGCGAAAAAGGGCGGTGAAGCGCTGTTCGCAAAGTTGCGTGATGGCAGTATGGACAAGGTAACCGCGATCAAGGAAGCCGCTGCCGAAGCTGGTGTTGATGCCGAAAAACTGAAAGGGCTGTTGCCAGCATTGGCGGAAAAAGCAGGTCTTGATGGTGAAGGCAGTCTGATGGACAAGCTGACCGGCAAAGATGGCTTGCTTGGCAAGGCGACCAGTTTTCTCGACCGCGATGGTGACGGCAATCCTATCAACGACCTCACCAATATGGCCAAGGGATTCTTCAAGAAATAGGCTTTGTTTCCAACATTCCGGTGTCCTCTAGTGCTTCCAGCCGGAGGACACCGTTTTCTACCGCGGCAACTTTCGCGATTCCGCCCTTTTTCATATCCGGACCTTTTGCCGGCCATTCGCCATCGGCGACTTTTACCCGTCCGCTAGTGGACGAAATTGCCTCCACAATGGTGACGGTTTTCCCGACCAGCTGTGCCGCGCGGTTGTTGAGCAGCGGATTTTCGCTTTCGACAACGTGGGTCAGATACCAGCGCCGGCCGCCCAGAACCGCCAAAATCGTCGACAGGCCGAATAAAGTGAGCTGACCAGCGACGGTCAGATCGATGAACAGCGAAAGGATACCGGTCACCGCCGCGGCTGCGGCTACCCAGATCAGGAAGACGCCGGGGACGAACAGCTCGGCCAGCGCGAGCAGCGCAGCAAGACTTAACCAGACATATTCCGGGTTGTTTATCGAGAAATCATCCATGGCTTACGCTCTGCTTCCTCACCGGCTCATTATTCCTTGTTGTCGAACGGGCCCTTGCGCGCGGGTGGCGAGAACATCTGCGTGTTTTCACCAAGCGCTTCTTTGGCCAGAGCGCCAATTCCGCCCAAAGTTCCGATCAGCTGGGTGGCCTCGATCGGGAATAATATGGTTTTGGCATTTGGCGAAGTGGCGAATTTTTCGACTGCCTTCACATAGTCTTGCGCGACAAAATAGTTGATCGCCTGGGCATTGCCGCCGGCAATGGCCTCGGACACCATCTGGGTCGCTTTGGCTTCGGCCTGGGCTTCGCGCTCCCGGGCTTCGGCGTCGAGAAAGGCCGCTTCCTTGCGGCCCTCGGCCTGTAAAATCTGACCCTGTTTTTCACCTTCTGAGCGCAGGATTTCCGAGGCGCGTGCGCCTTCTGCATCGAGGATATTGGCGCGTTTTTCGCGTTCGGCCTTCATCTGCCGCGCCATCGCGTTGATGATGTCCTGCGGCGGGCGGATGTCCTTGATTTCGACGCGGGTGATCTTGATTCCCCAAGGGGTTGTTGCGTCATCGATGACGACCAGAAGCCGTCCATTGATTTCGTCGCGCTTGGACAAGGTTTCATCAAGGTCCATCGAGCCCATGACGGTGCGCAGGTTGGTGGTGACGAGATTGAGGATCGCATTGTACAGATCATTGACCTCATAGGCCGCCTTGGCAGCATCGAGCACCTGGAAGAACACCACGCCATCGGTGGAGATCATCGCATTGTCCTTGGTGATGATTTCCTGACCCGGAATATCAAGCACCTGTTCCATCATGTTAACCTTGCGGCCAACGCGGTATAGAAATGCGGGATAGAAATTGAATCCGGGTTGCGCGGTGGTTGTGAAGCGGCCGAAATATTCGATCGTGTAGTGATAGCCTTGCCGGACTATCTTGATACTCGCAAAAAGATAGATGATGGTGACCAACAGCACCAGCAGTAACAGTGAAACGCCCATTTCCATTCTCCTTCGCGAACCGTCTCATTATCATTGATTATTTGCGGGATAATGCCAAGGGAAAAGCGAATTATTTGCGTTAGCAGAAGGGTTGTAGTCGCGATGCGTTTCATTGCCGTTTTGATTTTGTCGAGCTTGTTTTTCACCGTCGGCGCCCGTGCCGAGGCGATAAGCGAGGCGGATTTGCTCAGACATATCGAGATATTGGCGAGCGATGCATATGAAGGGCGAAAGCCCGGTACGGTCGGCGAGAACAAGACCGTCAATTATATCGCCACGCAATGGTCGGCAGCAGGACTGGAGCCGGCAGGCGAAAATGGCTCCTGGTACGCGCCTGTGCCGTTGCGAGAGCGTATCCCGGGGACCTCCCGGCTATATATTTCGGACGGGTTTCGCGGCAAGGCAGTGCGGTTGCGACAGGATGAGATTATCTTGCGGAGCCGTGATCCATCCTTCCGGCAATCCAATATACCCGTCGTGTTCGCGGGCTATGCCGATCCCGGGCAGGACGGGACATCGGTAGTCGGAAAACTTGTTCTTTTGCCCAACAGGCCGCCCGAAGATAGCGACCCGGGGTCAAATTTTCACAATCGCAAACTCCAGTTGATCCGGGATGGAGCGATTGGGGTGATTTCCGTTACCGACGATCAAGATCGCTGGCCAAGATTCCGACGCGTTTACCTCCGGGGGTCAACCGCCATGATCGAACCGGAAAATCATGCAGCTGTCGAAGGATTGATCAGTCTGGATCAGTTCAGGAAAATGGCGAAGCAATCCGGCCTGGACGCCGAATCCCTGCTCGCTGACCGAGCCGCTATCTCTGTTGTTGATCTCGGTCTGAGCGCGGACGCAACGGCCGAGACCCAGGTTCATCCCTACACTTCCCATAATGTGATCGGAAAAATTGCCGGTACCGATCCGGATAGCGGAGCCGTGCTGTTCATGGGACATTGGGATCATTTTGGTGAATGTCGTGTCGAAGACCCGCTGGAACCCGGCAAGGACCGCATTTGCAACGGCGCGATCGACAACGCCAGCGGCATATCGCTGCTGATCGAAACCGCGAAACGCCTTTCCCGCGATGGTCATGACCGGGATATCTATTTTCTGGCTACCACCGCCGAAGAAAAGGGTTTGCTGGGGGCGCGGGCGTTTGTTCGGTATCCTCCGATCGCACTCGCCAATTTCGTTGCGGTTTTCAATGCCGACACCATCGCACTTTCGGATGACCGCAAGAACATCGCGGTCATAGGACTGGGACAGTCCGCGCTTGATGGCGACATCGGGATTGTCGCCGCCAAAGAGGGTCGCGAGATTGACCGCAGTGGCAAGGCGGATGCTTATCTAGCGCGTCAGGACGGCTATGTTTTTCTGGAGCGCGATATCCCTGCCTATATGATAACCAGCGCGTTTGCCGACGAGGAACGGGTGAAGGCCTATATCGACGGACCTTATCATGATGTTAGCGATGAAGTGAATGACTCCTTGTTACTTGCCGGAGCAGCTGCCGACGCCGATTTCCATGTCGCGCTGGGCCGTTATTTTTCTTCGACCGCAACTTATCCCGGAATAGCCACTAGCGGTTCCGCCGATAACTGATTACATGGGCCGCCACAGAATCACATTCAGCATATCGGAAAGTGGCAATCATGAGCAGGCCAGGCAAGCATAAAGAAATTCAATTGGGGCTGACTTTTGATGATGTCCTGCTGCGCCCCGCTGCGTCCGAGATCGTGCCGAGCCAGGCCAATACGAAAACCCGTCTGACCAAATTGATCGGGCTCAATATCCCGGTCATTTCCTCCGCAATGGATACGGTGACTGAGTCGGATATGGCGATAGTCATGGCGCAAATGGGCGGAATCGGTGTGCTGCACCGTAATCTCACTGTGGCTCAGCAGACCGCAGCCGTGCGGCAGGTGAAAAGATTTGAATCCGGCATGGTCGTCAATCCGATCACCATCGCACCGAACGCAACGCTTGCAGAAGCGCAAGCGATCATGGAGCAGAACCGGATTTCGGGCATCCCCGTGGTCGAAAAATCGGGCAAGCTGGTTGGCATCTTGACCAACCGCGATGTGCGTTTTGCGGAAAACCCCAAGCAAATGATCTCGGAACTGATGACCAAGGAAAATCTGGCCACGGTTCCGGCGGGCGTCAGTCAGGAAGATGCACGGCGGACCTTGCATCAGCGACGGATTGAGAAATTGCTTGTGGTGGACGACGATTATCACTGCGTAGGCCTGATCACGGTCAAGGATATTGAAAAGGCCGTCACTTATCCCAATGCAACCAAGGACGCATCCGGACGCTTGCGTGTCGCTGCGGCCTCAACCGTCGGAGAAAGCGGACTGGAGCGTACCGAGGCGCTGATCGAGGCGGAATGCGATTTGATCGTTGTCGACACCGCCCATGGTCACAGCGCGATGGTGGCGCGGGCCGTGGAAGATATCAAAAAACGCTCGAACAGCACCCAGATCATAGCCGGTAACGTAGCGACCGCGGCCGCGACGCGCGCTTTGATCGATGCAGGTGCAGACGGTATCAAGGTTGGCATCGGTCCGGGCTCGATTTGTACCACCCGGGTCGTGGCCGGTGTCGGTGTCCCGCAGCTAACTGCAATCATGGAATGTGCAGAAGAGGCAGAAAAATCGGGCATTCCGATCATCGCCGATGGCGGATTGCGAACTTCGGGCGATGTCGCAAAAGCTCTGGCCGCCGGTGCCTCTGCTGTGATGATCGGATCGCTGCTTGCCGGAACCGAGGAAGCGCCGGGAGAAACCTTTCTCTATCAGGGCCGTGCCTATAAAAGCTATCGCGGCATGGGTTCGGTCGGTGCCATGGCGCGCGGATCGGCGGATCGCTATTTCCAGCAGGATATTACCGATCAGATGAAACTGGTGCCGGAAGGAATAGAAGGCCAGGTGCCTTTCAAGGGGCCAGCACGTGACGTCATCCATCAGCTGGTTGGCGGGGTAAAAGCGGCCATGGGCTACACCGGTTCCGCGACGCTGGAAGATTTGCGGGAACGGGCGGAATTCGTCCGGATCACCAATGCCGGACTGCAGGAAAGCCATGTCCATGATGTTGCGATCACCAGAGAAGCTCCCAATTATCCGACACGATAGAGCCTTTGGAGGCATCTTGTGATTGAAGCCAAGATATTTTTGCTGATGTTCATCTGGCCGACGGGTCAGATGGAGGATAAACCGCTTTGGACCAATGGTGCCTATTTGACGGTTGAAAGCTGTGAAGAATATGCCGTGCAGCGCAGGGCGGCGATAGCCGCCGAATACGGGGCTGGCGCCCGTGTGGAACATTATTGTTTCGACGCCGACGATCGCATGGACAAGTGACCCCCCCGGCAAGGCTGCAAGCGGCGATAGAGCTGCTGGACTGGATCATTGCTGCTGCGCGGGACAACGGGGCCTCTGCGGATAATATCGCGAAGAAGTTTTTCAAAGAACGGCGCTATGCCGGATCGGGTGATCGCCGCGCCATTCGCGAGCTGGTCTATACCGCGATCAGGCGTTGGGGGGAACGGCCGAAAAACGGCCGCGAGGCCATGCTGGGTCTGGTCGTCGAACAACCTGAGTTGCAGGAGCATTTTACCGGTACTGCATATGGTCCCGCAGCGATTGGAGCAGATGAAGCGGTCGCAAGCGGCGCACAAATACCGGAATGGTTGGCGGACCGGTTCGCCAGCCTGATCGACGAATCCGAACGCAAGGCGCTGTTTGATCGCGCACCGCTGCATGTCCGGGTCAACGGTCAGCGTTCTACGGATCTGGAAGTAAAATCAGCATGGCCGGAAGCCGTCGCGCTAGCCCTTCCGCATGGCTATGAGCTTCCGACGGGAACCCAGCTGGAAGACAAGACGCTGTTTCGCGAAGGCGCAATCGAAATCCAGGATCTCGGCAGTCAGGCGATCGCAATGGCGGGCGCGGCTGCCAAACCGAATCTGGTTCTTGATCTATGTGCGGGAGCTGGCGGTAAAACCCTCGCTCTGGCAGCGATGCTTCCGTTTGAGAGCAAAATAATTGCGGCGGATACTGATCGCGGACGGTTAAGCCGGATCGAGCCGCGTAAACGCCGAGCCAGTGCGCGGAATATCGAAACAATTCTGCTCGCGCCTGGCAAGGAAATCGACGCGTTGCAACATCTGAAGGCCAGTTGCGATCTGGTGTTGATCGATGCCCCGTGCAGCGGGACGGGAACCTGGCGCCGCAACCCGGAATTGCGCTGGCGGATGTCGCCAAAACGACTCGATTACACGACGGAATTGCAGCAAAGACTGATCGAGCTTGGCAGTGAAATGGTCAGACCCGGCGGGCGACTCGTATATGCCGTTTGTTCGCTTCTTGATGCAGAAGGCGGCGACCAGACCGACCGGTTTCTCGATAGCCATCCACAATGGCAGGAAATATCGATTGATTTGCCGATCGGCCGCCCATATCGTAAAGGTACTCTTCTTTCACCGTATCATGACGGAACGGATGGCTTTTATTTTACTTGCCTCGAAAAATTGTGATAGCAAAACATGTTAAGCCAGCATGCAGATAATCCTGGCTATGGTCGCGAGAGTTTATTGGAGCTGATTATGCGTTTTTCACCGGCTGTTATCGCCTTGTCGCTTGTGTTCGCTACTGTTTCCAGTGCCAGTTTTGGCCAGTCCGCCGATGTAGACATCAAACAACGCTCGGTTGAATATATGCAATTGGGCGAAGCAGCGCAAAAACGCGGCGAACTTGATCTTGCTGCGGATCTCTATGAAACGTCGCTGGTCGTGGACCCGCGCAACGGTTCGGCTTTCATCGCCCTGGCGCAAATTGCCCGGGCGCAAAAGCTGCCCGGCAAGGCGATACGCCTCTATCGCGAAGCGCTGATATTAGATCCGAATAATCTCGATGCGCTTGCGGGGCAGGGTGAAGCCCTCATCCAGCGCGGTGCAACGGAAAAAGCGCGTGTGAACCTGTCGCGGATTGAAACCTTGTGCCGGTCGCGCTGTGCGCAGACCGACCAATTGGCATCGGCGATTGATCTGGCGGAAAAAAAGCCGGTGCTGTCAGCAGAAGCGGTTACGCTAAAACCCAAAATCGGTGATGAAAAACCGGTTTCGGAAACACCCTGACACGCCGTTTTCCTAATTTTCAGAAATCATAGACCAGAGATGCACGGCTGAGAGTGTCCGTTTTTGCGCGACCGACCTTGGGATTGGTTTCATGTTCGATCGTGTAGGAAAGGCGGGTTGATAAACTCCCAATAAGTTTTGCATCAAGCGCTGACGTGGCTGTAAAAGTGGTGTTGTCGCTATCAAAGACGGCAACAGCTGAAGTGAATCCCTGGGCATCGCTAGCGTAAGTGCCACCGGCATCTTGTGAAAATTTGAGGTGGTCGGAAATCTTCCAGTCAAAGTCTACCCCGACCAAAGCGGCAAGGCTGCTTTTGGTATCGCCTTCAGCAAAATCGGTGATCCGAATTGCGGGTCCGGCTTTGATGGCAAGCCGGATGTCCCCGGTTTTGACGAGCTCGTAACCGAGACCCCCCGATAATGTGTATCGGGCCGAAAAGCCCTGGAGACGATCCCGTTCGAACTGGGCAAGTCCATAAGCGTAAAGCCTTTTGTCGAACTTGTAATTCGGCTCGATGGTGGCGTTCAGCTGATCGCGGGTCGTTATGCCTTTATTGCGTTCATAGTCGGCGCGTGCCTTGAAGTTCATCCGCCACTTGACGGCATCCTTGACCAGCTTGACGCTACCAGTGATCCCCATGTTGTTTGTGTTTCCGGTAGAACGAAAGCCGCCCAGTTCGCCTTGCCCCTCCCAGTTTTCAAATAGTCCTGCCTCTTGCTTCTTCAGTATAGCGGCTTCGGCCTTTTTTGCCTGTTTGACATTATAATCAGCCATGAGAGTATCAATCTCGGCGAGATCGTCCGGGTTTGTCGCTTTGGCAATTTTGACAATCGCGAGAACGTCCTGTTCGTTTCCGGAAGCAATGGCGGCGTCGATCATGGCTTTGACGGGAGCGGGGAGCGTGGCCGCAGCCGGCGTGGAAATGCTCGCCGCAAAACAAATCACGGTCGTTAACGCTAATCTCGACATAGAAAAAATCCAAATACTGGTGATTAAATCAGCGGTAGAAACTCTTTTAATACCGCGCGATACAGGTCCCTTTTGAAGGGAACGATGATATCTGGCAAGCCCTCGGGATCAGTCCATTTCCAGTTTAAAAATTCCGGATGGTCGGTCTGGATGTCGATATGGTCGTCTTGGCCCGTGAAGCGCATCAGGAACCAGCTTTGCCGCTGGCCGCGATATTTGCCTTTCCAGATCTTGCCGAGCAGCTCGTCGGGAAGATCGTAGAGATGCTCTTCGGTGCTCCGGCCAATGATCTGCACATGGTCTTCAACGACACCGGTTTCCTCCCGAAGCTCGCGCAAAGCCGCCGCTTCGGCTTTCTCGCCTTTGTCGATTCCGCCTTGCGGCATCTGCCAGGCGTCCGGATATTGGCTGGCTGCAGCGTCCAGTCTCTGGCCCACGAACACCTGCCCCTCCCGGTTTGCCAGCATGATGCCAGCGCAGGGGCGATACGGAAGTTTGCTGAAATCGTTCACAGGCTGGCGAGCAGTGTTTTCCACGCGGCAATCATCCTGTCCACATCCTGCGCTGCTGACGGCACGGCCTTGCGGATATTGATGAAGCCATGGACGTTGCCGGGCATTTCTATAAAATTGGTGTTGATGCCGTGCCGGATCAAATCTGCGGCATAATCGCGGCCCTGGTCGCGCAAAGGATCGAGGCCAGCGGTAACCAGCACCGTTGGCGGCGATTTGGTCAGATCGCCTAGATAAGGCGATACGTGAATGTCATCGTCCTTTGGCGCGTATTGGCGGTCGAAATATTCCATGCTCTCTTTTGTGAGCAGAAAGCCTTCGGCAAATTCATCCATCGATCCGCCTTCTGCATCCATGCGGGTAGCAGGGTAAATGGGAAATTGCGCGACGACGGGAACAGAAGCGGGCTCGGCAGCCAACACTTGGCCGACCACCAAGGCAAGATTTCCGCCTGCGCTGTCGCCGCAGGGAATCATGCCGCTGATCTTGAGTTTGAGTTGCTCCTGGTTGTCCGCAACCCATCGTGTCGCGGCCAGACTGTCATGCGGAGCAGCGGGGAAAGGCGCTTCAGGGGCCAAGCGATAATCGACAGCGATTACCGGAATATCCATTTGGCGCGAGATATAGGTGCAGAAACTATGATGCGATTCGAGATCACCGATAACAAAGCCGCCGCCATGATAAAAGATGATGACGGGTGTTTCCGCGCTCCGTTCGGCTTGGCTATCGTAAAGACGGAGCGCAATGTCGCCCGCCGGACCGGGGCAAGACAGGTCCTCTATCCGCGCCAGATCAACCGCGTCTGCTTCCAGCATTGTCGCCATCACATTATACATTTCGCGCGCCGCTGCGGGTTCCACCTCCGACATTAGCGGCTGGTCTGATTGCGCCAGCATCGTCAAAATCATTTGCACATCGGGGCGCACATAGGCGTCAGTCATCTCTCATCTCCAACCATTTAACCGATCGATTAGATCAGGCTATGTTCACTAGGCAAGCGTTATTCAGGGCGCGGCGCCCAAACAAATGCTTTATCCCTATTAGATTTTGTGGTTTGAAGCTCGTTGCATTGCTGCTCTAAGGGGCGTTGCGACTTAATAAGTAAAGGCACGGAAAACCCATCATGGCCACCGCAATAACGCCAGAACGACCCAATGATCCCCAGCCCGACGGCGCCGAAAACGTCGTTGTCCGGTTCGCCGGAGATAGCGGCGATGGAATGCAGCTGACCGGAGGGCAGTTCACCCTTTCGACCGCCCTGGCAGGCAATGATCTGGCAACATTTCCCGATTTTCCGGCAGAAATTCGCGCACCCCAAGGGACGCTGTTCGGTGTTTCCGCGTTCCAGATCAACTTTGGCTCTCGCGCGATTGAAACCGCTGGCGACGAACCGGATGTGCTGATCGCGATGAACCCAGCCGCGCTGAAAACCAATGTCCAGGCGGTCCGTCCGGGCGGCCTGGTGATCGCGGATGAAGGCGAATTCGGGAAGCGCAATCTCGACAAGGCCCATTATGACAGCAATCCGCTGGAAGACGGCTCGCTCGCCAAATGGCAATTGCTCAAGCTCGATATCTCGCAACTGACTCTCGATGCGGTGAAACCTTTCGGACTTGGTAACAAGGAAGCGCTGCGCTGCAAGAATATGTGGACGCTTGGTCTCGCCTTGTGGATGTTTGAACGCGACCGGGAACCGATTGTGCAGTGGCTGAAAAGCAAATTTGCCAAGATGCCGGAAATCGCGGAGGCGAACATCGCGGCGCTGAACGCCGGCCATGCTTATGGTGAAACTGCCGAGATTTCGGGCGATGGACTTGGCGGAGGACATTTCACACCGCACAAGGTTGCCGCTGCTCCCGCGGAACCCGGAACATATCGGACTGTGACCGGCGCGGAATCCCTGTCTCTGGGACTGGTCGCAGGAGCTCGACTGGCGGGTCTACCGATGTTTTTCGGTGGATATCCGATCACCCCGGCATCGGCGATCCTGCATCATCTCTCCCGATTGAAAGAATTTGGGGTCACG
>NZ_JBATHY010000050.1:0-18316 GCF_049667325.1 Parasphingorhabdus sp.
GGATATACATAGCCAGCCGTTCGAGGCCGTAGGTCAGTTCGCCAGCGACCGGCTTGCAGTCATAGCCGCCCATCTGCTGGAAATAGGTGAACTGGGTGACTTCCATGCCGTCGCACCAGACTTCCCAGCCGAGGCCCCAGGCGCCGAGCGTCGGGCTTTCCCAGTCATCCTCAACAAAGCGGATATCGTGGAGCATCGGATCGATGCCGATCGCTACCAGACTGTCGAGATAGAGCTGCTGGATATCCGGCGGCGATGGCTTGAGCACCACCTGATATTGGTAATAATGCTGGAGCCGGTTGGGATTTTCGCCATAGCGGCCATCGGTCGGACGGCGGCAGGGCTGCACGAATGCGGCGTTCCAGGGGTCGGGACCAAGCGCGCGCAAGGTCGTTGCCGTGTGGAACGTCCCTGCCCCCATTTCAATGTCATAGGGTTGCAGGATCACACAGCCCTGATCGCTCCAGTAATTGTGGAGTTTCAGGATGATCTGCTGGAAGCTGAGAGGCTTCGTATCGGACAAAATGAAGACTTTCTTCGCGGCTGCAATATATCCCGCCCGCTTTGGCGAATGGGTGGCATAGGGTCAAGGGAGGATTGGCCGCGCAGCAACCTTATTCGTCATGCTGACCCCGTTTCAACACGACGTGCGATATTTTCTGGCCGCAAGAGGTCCTGAACCAAGTTCAGGATGACGAGCAAATTTCGCTGGGCATTTGCGATCAATTGTTGAATGTAGCCCTTTCCTTTCCTTCGGAGCAACTTGTTCATGGCGCGTCGCTGGCTTTCCAACGTCTTACTGTTCCCCCTTTATCTCTCGCTAACCGCCTGCCCGGCCACTCGGGCAGATACGGTGAGTGCCGGCGACAATGCTGTTGCCACCGTCACACCCGCGGTCATGCCGGATGATCCCGACCCCGCGCTCTGGGTGATCAAGGATGAAGACACGACCATCTATCTGTTCGGTACCGTCCATATCCTCAAGCCCGGAATGACCTGGTTTGACGAAGCGGTGAAGGAGAGTTTTGACGCCTCGGACGAACTGGTCATCGAAATGATCAAGCCGGACCCTGCCGTAATGACAAAAATCGTTACCGATCTGGCGATCGACAAGACCGGTGTATCCTTGCGCGACAAGCTGACCGCCGAGGACCGGACCGATTTTGAAGCGACAATGACCAGACTGGGGCTGCCGGTCGCCGCGTTCGATCCCCTCGATCCATGGTTCGCCAGCGTCAATCTTTCGCTGATCCCCTTGATGCGCAACGGATATGCTGCCGATCAGGGAGTGGAGGACGAGTTGCTTGCGCACGCCAGAGCACGGGCGATCAAGATTACCGGCCTTGAAACACCGGAGCAGCAATTGGGGTTTTTCGACAATCTGCCCGAAGACGTCCAGATCCGCTTTCTCAACTTCACCGTCGACACGATTGCCGAGGCCGCTGACGGAATGGAACAGATGGTCGCCGAATGGGCCAATGCCAATGTCGATGCGCTGGGCGAACTGATGAACGCCGGCCTGGAGGACAAGATTTTGTACGAAACCTTGCTGGTCAATCGCAACATCACCTGGGCCGAATGGGTCGATCAGCGGATGGCACAGCCCGGAACGGTGTTTCTGGCGGTCGGAGCCGGCCATCTTGCCGGAGAAAGCAGCTTACAGGCGCTGCTTACAAAAAAAGGCATCGTTGTAGAACGGATCGAATATTGATTTTTCTCACGCACGACTTTTCTTTTGACGGCAGGCACACCAAATAGTCGTTATGCGTATCCTTACCTCCATCCTGACGCTGATTGCGTCGTTGATGCTCACCGCGTGCAACAATGCGCCTGCTTCGGTCACTCTTAACACCGTCAAGGTCGGCACGCCCGCCCTTTGGAAGATCAGCGGAACCCGGCCCGGACAGATTGGTACGGCCTATATGTTCGGCACCATCCACATCCTGCCCGAGGACGTGCAATGGCGCACGCCAGCGCTTGAGGATGCGATTGCCCAGTCCGACCGGCTGGTGATTGAAGTGCTCGGACTGGATGACACAGAGAATGCGGCAAAAATATTCTCGCGGCTGGCGGTCTCGCCGGGACAGGAGAAGCTTCAGGCCCGGATCAAGCCGTCCTTGCGCGATGACCTCGACCGGATCATCGACGCCGCGGATGTTCCGGTGCGTGCGCTCAACCGGATGGAGACCTGGGCAGCAGCCCTCTCGCTGGCTTCCGCCCAAACCAGGGGTCTCGGGCTTAATTCCAGCGGCGGAGTGGAGAAAAAACTCAGCGCCCAGTTTGAAAAGGCCGGCAAGCCGATCGAGGCACTGGAAACCATCGAGCTGCAACTGGGTTATTTCGACAAGCTTCCCGAGCAACAGCAACGCCAGATGCTGACCAGCGTGGTCGAGGATTCAGGCGATGCTCAGCAAGATTTTGAGCATCTGTTCAACGCATGGATGACCGGAAATATCGAGGAAATCGTGACGCTTTCCGATGGCGGAATATTGACCGATCCGACGACCCGCGAATATCTGCTGGTGGCGCGCAATCTGAATTGGGCGGAACAGCTCGACAAGCGCTTGCAGAAAACTGGCACATCGCTAGTGGCGGTTGGCGCGGCCCATCTCGCCGGACCGGATTCGGTTCAGTCGACACTCGCGAAGCGCGGCTACAAAATCGAAAAAATCCAGTAATCAGGGCATATAATGACATTTATATTTGATCGCGAAACCGCTCTGGTAGCGCTGGAAGACGGGCAGTTTACCATCGAGGCAAGCGACGTTTATCGCAACCCCACCGGCATGGCTTTCGGTGGATGGGTTGCGGCGATCGCTGCCCAGGCGATCGAAATGCATCCCGAACGCCGTGGCCCGCTGGTCTCGCAACAGATTATGTTCATGACCGGTGTCGGACCGGGCGATGTCAACCTGTCCGTTACATTGCTCCGAGCTGGCGCCTCGACACAGTTCTGGCGGGTAGAACTGTCGCAAAATGGCGCGTTGACCAACTCCGCCGATATTATCACCAGCACCCGCCGGCCAACGGACATCGACTATCAGGTCGAAATACCGTCGATCAAACCTCCAGAGGATTCAATAGCCTTGCCGTCAGTCAATCCGATGGCGCCAGCATGGGTCACCCATTATGACCAGCGAATTGCCAAGGGCATGCCCTTTGCGGTCAATGAATCTCCCGAAGCCCTGGTCTGGATCAAGGAAGCGGACGGTCGTCCGGTCGACCGGGTCAGCCTTTTCTCGATCTGCGACACGCCGATGCCGCGGACATTTTTCGTTACCGAACAATTCCGTCCCGGTTCGACCGTATCCATGGCCACCTATATATACGCCAGCGACGAGGATCTGGCGGCGGCGGGGAGCGATTTCATGCTGCTGCGGGTGACCGGCGCAACGGTCAGGAACAGCGCCGCTGACGGGCGAGTGGAGCTGTGGTCGCAAAGCGGTATTTTGCTCGCTACAAGCTCCCAGATCGGATTCTTCCGCTAGCTTAGACCCCTAATGCAAATCCCTTGCTTTTGCGACAAACCGACCTTATAGCGCCCTCTTTCCGGCCATGAGCACCCTGGAGGCGTGGCGGAAATCTAACAAAACCTAATTTTGGAGCAACATTATGAGTGATCAGCTGACTATTTCAGCCGAGCCACGCGAACGGGCTGGCAAGGGAGCCTCCCGTGCACTGCGTCGCGAAGGCCGTGTCCCCGCCGTATTATATGGTGATAAAAAAGAAGCCGTGACGATCCATGTCGAAGCGAAGGCGCTGAACAAGCTGCTTGGCACAGGTCATTTCATGAACTCGCTGATACAGGTTGAACTGGGTGGCAAAAAAACCCGTACGCTTCCTAAAGATGTTGCTTTTGATCCGGTTACTGACCGTCCGCTCCATGTTGATTTCTTCCGCCTTTCAAAGGGCGCGAAAGTCGAGGTCGCTATTCCGGTTGTATTCGTCAACGAAGAAGAATCTCCTGGCCTGAAACGTGGCGGCGTATTGAACGTGGTTCGTCACGAACTCGAATTGCTCTGCGATGCCGATCATATTCCCGATGAAATCGAAATCGACGTCACGGGCCTCGAAATCGGCGACTCTATTCATATTTCCCAAGTCACTTTGCCAGCGGGTTCAGAGACGGGACCGATTGATCGTGATTATACGATTGCCGGTGTTGTCGCACCATCCGCACTGAAATCTTCCGAAGATGAAGCCGCTGAAGACGAAGCGGAAGAAGGCGAAGAAGGCGAAGAAGGTGCCGAAGGCGAAGAAGGTGCCGAAGGCGAAGAAGGCGGTTCAGACAGCTAGACCTTTCCTTACAAAACAATGTAACGAAAAACCGTCCATGCTTATTTTTCAAAGCATGGGCGGTTTTTTTCTGTCAAGAAACCCGAATCAAGCAGGGAGCGCTTTCGAAAATGCAGCTATGGGTCGGCCTTGGCAATCCGGGTACGCAATATGCGATGCACCGGCACAATGTCGGTTTCATGGTCATTGACGCGCTGGAAGAAGTACATGGGTTTCCCCCGCCCAAGCAGAAGTTCAAAGGCTGGACGATGGAAGCGCGGCTCGGCGGAGAAAAGCTGATCCTGCTCAAACCGGGGACGTTCATGAATGAAAGCGGCCAAAGCGTGCGCGCCGCTCTGGATTTCTACAAATTGCAACCGGAAGATGTCACCGTCTTTTACGACGAGCTTGACCTCGAGGCGTTCAAAATCAAGGTCAAACGCGGCGGCGGTGCAGCTGGCCACAATGGCATCAGGTCGATGATTGCCCATATCGGCCCCGAATTCCGCCGGGTCCGTATCGGTATCGGCCATCCAGGACACAAAGCGCGGGTGACTGGCCATGTGCTGGGCAATTATGCGACGGCGGAAATTGATCATCTGGCGGATATGCTGGGCGTGATTGCCGCAGAAGCGGACTGGCTGGCAAAGGGCGATGACGCGCGCTTCATGAGTGAAGTTGCGATGCGGATGCAGGAATGACCGCCAAACTGGAATATTTTCCAAAATCCCGCTAAAAGGATCCTAACAGCCACCACATCGGGTCCGGGATCTTTGGAGATCGGCATGACAGAGGACAGCCAAAAGGCAGCCAATTCGAAACGCGGGAACAGCCACATCAAACCTTGGCTTGGCAAATTGCTGCTCGCCGCTCTGACCGCTATCGGCATGGCCCTTGTGGGCTATTTCACCGGACTGATTCCCACTTTCCTCGACCCCTATTTTGGCAATATTCCCCGGCATGAAATCGCGGTCGAGGTGATCGATGAAAAGAGCGGAAAGGGTATCGATGGTGCGGAAGTATCGATCAGCGAAGTGGGACAGGCCGAGAATGGATCAACAGCCGGTCTGCTGGACCGGGAACGGCTCAGCGATGGTGATGCAAGACTACTCGCCGAAACAGCCTCCGAAAACGGGAAGCTGAAGGTCGAATATACCGCCAACGGAAAGGCATATCGTTATCGCCAGGTGTTCAAATTTTCCGACCTGTCGACCGTGTCGCTCAAGTTTCCGCGCGACTTCTCCTATGATGGCAAAGGAAAAAAACCCGGGCAGGTCGACGCGGGCCTGTTGAAACCGATAGAAGGTTTCGCCATCATGCCGGGCAGCAACGAAGCCGTTACCCGACAGAAAGAGAGTCTCGACAACGCCTATGGCGAAGCCGCCTTGTCTCTGGACGATGTAACCGCACAGATGCAGGGCGCAAGAGAGGCACGCGCGGAAGAGGCGGCCAAAAAGAGCCAGTAAGGCCGGATGATGGCCACCTCCGGACTTGATTCAAAATCCAAAGCGTATATGCGCGGTTTCAAATTGAAATGAGAATTAATGGCAGGACAATCCTGCGTGTCGGAGTTTCCTAATGGGTTTCAAATGTGGTATCGTTGGTCTTCCCAACGTCGGAAAATCAACGCTTTTCAATGCACTGACCGAGACACAGGCGGCGCAGGCGGCCAATTATCCTTTTTGCACGATCGAACCGAATGTCGGTCAGGTTGCGGTTCCCGATCCGCGGCTGCAGCAGATCGCGAAGATCGGCAATAGTGCCAAGATCATCGAGACCCAGCTGGCGTTTGTCGACATTGCCGGCCTGGTCAAAGGCGCATCGCAGGGCGAAGGCCTCGGCAACCAGTTTCTCGGTAATATCCGGGAGGTTGACGCGATTGTCCATGTGCTGCGCTGCTTCGAAGATGACGACATCCAGCATGTTTCGAACAAAATCGACCCCATTTCCGATGCGGAAATTGTCGAGACCGAACTATTACTCTCGGATCTCGAAAGCCTTGAGAAGCGGGTACCCGCGTTCCAGAAAAAAGCCACCAGCGGCGACAAGGAAGCCAAGATTGCCGCCAATGTCCTGGGCCAGGCTTTGGAATTGCTCCGAGAAGGCAAGCCGGCGCGCCTGACCGAGCCGGAAGGCGAGGAAGAGCAACGGATTTTTGACCAGTCCCAGCTGCTGACCGCAAAACCGGTGCTTTATGTCTGCAATGTCGACGAAGGCGATGCCCAGAATGGCAACGAGATGAGCGCTGCAGTATTTGAAAAGGCCAAGGCAGAAGGCGCGGAAGCGGTAATCGTCTCCGCTGCAATCGAATCCGAACTGGTCAGCATGGAACCGGAAGAGCGGGTTGAATATCTCGCCGACCTCGGTTTGGAAGAATCAGGCCTCGCGCGGGTCATTCGTGCCGGATATCAGCTGCTCAACCTGCAGACCTTCTTCACCGTCGGCCCCAAGGAAGCACGGGCATGGACCGTCCACAAAGGCGCCAAAGCGCCCGAAGCGGCAGGAGAAATCCACAGCGACTTTGAACGCGGCTTCATTCGCGCCGAAACCATCGCCTTTGACGATTATGTCGAACTTGGCGGCGAAAGCGCCGCCCGCGATGCCGGAAAGCTCCGTCAGGAGGGCAAGGAATATGTCGCGAAAGATGGCGATATCTTCAATTTCAAATTCAATGTCTGATCGGTCACACGATCTGGCGAAGCGCCGATAACCGGGAAACAGACAGCATGATAAGAACCATATTTTCTCTGATTGTGGCGAGCTTTCTATTCGCTGGCATCCCCGCTTATTCCGCAACGACCCCCGAACAGGAAGATTCGGGTAGCGAAAAAACCGAGATGCGCGATCCGGTGACGATATTGATCTCGATCGACGGCTTCCGTCCCGATTATCTGGATCGCGGGATCACCCCCCATCTCAGCGCACTGGCGGCATCCGGCGTATATGGTCCGATGCGCCCGTCTTTCCCGAGCAAGACCTTCCCCAATCACTGGACACTGGTAACCGGCAAGACTCCCGATCATCACGGGATTGTCGGCAACACCATGGAAGACAGCCAGAGGCCGGGCGAGGTTTTCAAAATGGCTACCAAGGATCCTTTCTGGTGGAGTCAGGCAGAACCAATCTGGATTACCGCCGAAAAACAGGACATCCGCACCGCGACCATGTTCTGGCCGGGATCGGAAGTGGATTTCAATGGCATTCGTCCCGCGGACTGGTGGCCGTTTAACGAAAAACTGTCGAATGACCGCCGGGTCAGCGCGGTTGTCGACTGGATGCGACGGCCCTCGGACATCCGCCCCGCGCTGGTAACGCTCTATTTCGATACGGTCGACACCGCCGGCCATTTTTTTGGCCCCGCACCGAGCGACAAGTTGCACGCCGCTATTATCGCGGTGGACGCGGAAATAGGTCGCTTGAAACAGCAGCTTGATGCGCTCGAACAACCGGTGAATTTCGTCATCGCATCGGATCACGGCATGACCGAAACCGCGCCCGATCGGATCATCCACCTCGACCAGATACTGGCACGCGATCAATATCGCCTGATCGAAGACGGCAACTATGCCGGATTTGAACCATTGGAAGGCAATGAAGCGGCCCTGCACGCGGCCTTTCTCCGCCCGCACGAAAATATGCAATGCTGGGACCGCGAGAATATTCCGGCGGAATTGGCTTATGGCAAGAACCCACGCGTGCCCTCGATCCTCTGCCTGCCGGAGATCGGCTGGGTCGTCTATCAGGATGTCCCGGAATGGATGACCGGCATTGGCGGCGGCCACGGCTATGATCACCGCGAGCCTGACATGATGGCATTTTTCCTGGCGAGCGGCCCGACGATAAGCGCGGGCGGTAAGCTACCGGCATTTGACAACGTGAATATCTATTCGCTTGTTGCGAAGCTGGCGGGCGTAAAACCGGTTGCCAGCGACGGCAGCATCGCTCCGTTCGAGCAGCTTCTCACCCCCTGATTTCCGTCAATCCGCCCGCGATCAACTTTATGGTTCGGGCTCGTCGATCCTGATATAGACAAGCCCGACCGGGTCGCTGTCTTTGACGCTGCAGTCTTTCGGATCGACAATCCGGTCTCCGCGAAAGCCCGTCAATCCGGTGCCTTCCTCATTCAACGTCAACCCCATGCCGACCCATATCTGGCGCGAGCATTTCTCCTGCATCGAGCGGGAGTTGGGAGCGCGGTGCGCGCCATAGATCAGGTTGCCGTATATGGTTGCGGTAAAGTCGACTTCGCCTTCGTTGTTGCTCGACGAATGTTTCGAATGTCGAGAAGTCAGGCTGGAACCTTCTTGAGTAAAATAGAAAATCCGACCGTCATCCTGTTGCCAGTAGCCGGTCAGAGCGGTTTCTGCCTGCTGCATATTATCGATTCTGTCGGAGGCAGGGTGTGCCTGGGCCAAGACACCATCTGCCAACAACAGAGCGAGAAGCGTAAAGGCCGAATGGCGGTATATCATGGCAAGCTCCCCTATCATTCCAATCTTGTGCCTAATCAGATCAGGAATTCAGGCAATGATCCTGATCACAATCCGCATTTCGAACAGCGATGGATTCACTTTCGACCAAATAGTTTTTCCACATCTTCAAGCGCTAGCTTCACCCATGTCGGGCGGCCATGATTGCACTGGCCGCTATGCGGCGTCACTTCCATTTCGCGGAGCAGCGCATTCATTTCTGCGACGCTCAGCACCCGCCCTGCCCGCACCGAACCGTGGCAGGCCATCGTCGATGCGACATGGTCGACCCGCTCCTTGAGGCTGAGCGCTTGATCATAGGCACCGAGTTCATCCGCCAGATCGGTGACCAGTTGTTTAACATCGCCCGAGCCGAGCATCGCCGGTGTCGCGCGCACCAGCATAGCCGTCGCGCCGAAGCGTTCCAATTCCAGTCCGAAATCGGACAATTCTGCGGCGCGTGCTTCAAGCCTGTCGCAGGCATTTTCATCCAGTTCGACAACTTCTGCCATCAGCAGCGCCTGAGACGCCACCGTGCCGCCCTCGACCGCCTTGCGCATCCGCTCCAGCACAAGCCGTTCGTGCGCCGCGTGCTGGTCGACGATCACCAGACCGTCTTCCGCCTCGGCGACAATATAGGTTTTGGCCACCTGGCCGCGGGCAATGCCCAGCGGATGACGCGCTGCGTCGGGTACCGGCCCGGAAGCCTCCTCCGCCCTGCCCATAAGCGGAGCGATATCTTCGCGCGGATCAAAGCCTGCGAAAGCACTGACATGCTCTTGCACCTGCGCCGACGGATAAGGCTGTTGTGCCACATTGGCCCTGCCATGCGCGGTAAAAATACTGGTTTGCGGATCGGGGGCGGACGGTTCCGTTTGCCATTTTGAAAGCGCCGATTCGGAGGGTCGCTGAACTGCGCGAAACCCGCCCTCGTCGAGCGCCTTTCTCAAACCGCTGACAATCATGCCGCGGATCATGGCCGGTTCGCGAAAACGCACTTCGGTCTTGGCCGGGTGTACATTCACGTCAACCAGTTCGGGTGGCATGTTGATAAACAAGGCGACAACCGGATGGCGATCCCGGGCAAGCATCTCGGCATAGGCGCCGCGCACCGCGCCGACCAGCAACCGGTCCTTGACCGGGCGACCGTTGACAAACAGAAACTGGTGATCGGCGACACCACGATTATAGGTGGGGAGTCCGGCCACTCCGGTCAGCCGAATCTCTTCCCGCTGCAAATCCACGCCGACGCTGTTGGCGCGCAGATCGCGGCTGGTCAGTGCGGCAACCCGCTCGGGGCCGGTTTCGCCGCCCTGCACCGCGATCGCCTTGCGCCCCTGATGCTCCAGAGTGAAACCGATGTCAGGCCGCGCCATTGCCAGTCGCCTGACGATATCGGTGCAGGCCGCATATTCGCTGCGGGCGGTGCGGAGAAATTTGCGCCGGGCCGGGACATTGGCGAAAAGCTGTTCGACACGTACCTTCGTTCCCGGCGGAATCGCGGTCGGGCCTTCGTGCACAAGTTCGCCATGATCGATCACCCGCGACCAGCCATCCTCACCGGCCATCCGGCTTTCAATCGTCATCCGTGCCACGCTGGCGATCGACGGCAAGGCTTCCCCGCGAAATCCCATGGTGGTTACCAGTTCAATTGCTTCATCCGGCAGTTTCGACGTTGCATGACGTTCCAGCGCCAGAGCAATATCGTCCCGGCTCATCCCGCAACCATTGTCAGCGACCTGAACCAGATCCAGTCCGCCCTGCTCCAGACGGATATTGATCTGGGTGGCCCCGGCATCAATCGAATTTTCGACCAGCTCTTTCAGGGCGCTGGCAGGGCGCTCCACAACCTCACCGGCGGCTATCCGATTTATCAGGCTGTTTGGAAGTCTTCTTATTGACATATTGTCGTTCCTAGCCCAAGCGACCTTGCCAAGCGACCCCTGATTTTCTGGGCGAAACCCATGGTTAATTTCATGACCCGTCCAGCTTAACTATCGCTTTGATCAATTGCCGCAGCTCCGCCTGCAAATATAAGAAATTACGGACAAAAATATGTTTGAAAATCTGTTCAAGTTCCGTTCGCAAGATTTGGCGATCGACCTCGGCACCGCGAATACAGTGGTATACGCAAGAGGTCGGGGAATCGTTCTCAACGAACCATCGGTCGTCGCGATCGAAACCATCAATGGTGTGAAAAAAGTCAAGGCCGTCGGCAATGACGCGAAGATGATGATGGGCAAAACGCCGGACAGCATCGAAGCCATCCGGCCATTGCGCGATGGTGTGATCGCGGACATCGATGTCGCGGAGCAGATGATCAAGCATTTCATCCAGAAAGTGAACGGCAAGAGCAAGCTGTTCAGCTATCCCGAAATCGTGATCTGCGTTCCCAGCGGATCGACATCGGTCGAACGCCGCGCGATTCGTGATGCCGCATCCAACGCCGGCGCGCGTCAGGTGTTTCTGATCGAAGAACCAATGGCAGCAGCGATTGGTGCAGACATGCCGGTTACCGAGCCCATAGGGTCGATGGTCGTCGACGTAGGTGGCGGCACAACCGAAGTTGCCGTGCTCTCGCTGCGTGGTCTGGCTTATACCACATCTGTCCGCACCGGCGGCGACAAGATGGACGAGGCTATCGTCTCTTATGTTCGTCGCCATCATAATCTGCTGATCGGCGAAACCACCGCTGAACGTATCAAGAAAGACTTTGGTGTAGCGCAAGCTCCAGCTGACGGCGTCGGCCACACTATCCATATCAAGGGTCGTGATCTGGTAAATGGCGTCCCGAAAGAAATTTCGATCAACCAGGGCCAGATCGCCGAAGCGCTCAGCGAGCCAATCGGAACGATCATCGAAGGGGTTCGTATCGCGCTGGAAAACACGGCACCCGAACTGGCTGCGGATATTGTCGATCAAGGTATCGTCCTGACCGGCGGCGGTGCGCTGATCAATGGACTTGACGCGGCGCTCAGTGATGAAACAGGTTTGCCGGTAACGGTCGCCGAAGACCCGCTGGCCTGTGTCGCGATTGGCACCGGTCGTGCGATGGAAGACCCGATGTTCCGGGGCGTCCTGACCACAGCCTGAATCAGCGCGAATGACGAAACAACGATTGGAAATGAAAGGATAAACCAATATGGCGCCGCCAATAAATCGGCGTCCAGGATTTTCCAAGCGGGCGCAATACAGCATTTTCGCTAGCTATTTGCTGGGCATATTGGGAGCGATCATCGGTCTGCTTCTGTTGCTCGTCTCATTCATCGATCCTCTCGGATTTTCCGCCCTTCGCACGATAGGCGCAGAAACGATCGCACCGGTCAGCAGAACGCTGTCCAACATCGGCGGTGCCACTGGCAGCGCCGGTGGCGAAATATCTGCCTATTTCAATGCGGCATCCAAAAATGCCGCGATGCAACGGGAAGTTGAACAGAATCGCATAGAAATCCTGGAAGCCCGTGCCCTCCGGCAGGAAAACGAACGCCTCAAACGGCTGCTCAAGCTCAACGAGGAAGTGCCCGATTCGATAGCGATGGCCCGGCTGATCAGCTCGACCGCGTCAAGCTCGCGCCGCATCGCGACATTGGGAGTCGGCAGTTCCAGTGGACTGGAGCCCGGCCAGCCCGTCCGCTCGCCCGAAGGACTAGTCGGCCGGATCTTGGAAACCGGGCCGACGACAGCCCGCGTCCTGCTCGTTTCGGACGGAAAGAATGTCACGCCGGTGCAACGGGCCAGCGACAGCCTTCCCGCCTTTGCCACCGGTCGGGGCGACGGCACTGTGGACATTCAGCCTATCAATATCGGTACCAATCCGTTCAAGGGCGGCGATCTTATGATCACTTCCGGTAGCGGCGGCCTGTACAGCCCAGGCATTCCCGTGGCCGTGGTCATTCGCAAGACCGAAACCGGTGCAATCGGTCGGGTTTTGGCCAATCCTGCCAAAGTCAGCCACGCGATTGTCCAGCCGATTTTCCAGGCGGAAACAGTGCGTCAGATCGCGGAAAATCCAATGACTGACCTGGAAGAGGAGACAGGCGAATAGTGGCCTGGTCCCGTCAATCCAGAATCGGCAGACAACCGTCCCAGTTGCGGATCAAGCTGGTGCCACCGATTACCGTCGTTCTGGGCTCGATGATCACGGCCCTGCCGATCATCACCGATTATCCTATTCTACCACCGATGGGTTTGCTTGCGGTCCTGGCCTGGCGTCTGATCCGTCCCGGATTCTGGCCGGTATGGGCCGGATTTCCGCTGGGCTTGATCGATGATATTTTCAGCGGACAGCCTTTTGGCAGTGCCGTGCTTCTCTGGTCGGTCGTTTTTATCTTCCTCGAAGCAATCGACAGGAAAGCCGTAAGCCGCGACTATTGGCAGGACTGGCTTATCGCCTCCATTGCAACGGTTTTTGTGCTAATAGGCGGTATGTTGATCGTCGATTTTCAAACCAATATGCTACGGCTCGACTTGCTTGTGCCACAGATGCTGTTGTCAATCCTGCTCTATCCGTTTGTTGCGCGGCTCATCGGCGCAGTTGACAATTGGCGGGTGGCTTCATGAGGCCCGCCAAAACGATAAGCAGCGCCATGCAGACGCTGACCTTTTCACGGAGAGCCACGGTTATCGGCGGATTGCAGGTCGGAGTTGGCGTGCTGCTCGCTGGCCGGATGGCCTATATCTCGGTCGCCGAGAACGAGCGGTACAAGCTGTTGTCGGAAAGCAACCGGGTCAACCTCACGCTCGTACCGCCCAGACGTGGCTGGCTGATCGACCGCAGCGGAAAACCGATTGCCAATAACAAGACCGATTTTCGTGTCGATATCATTCCCGACCGGTTGCGAGACAAGAAAAAAACCGTTGCAACGCTGGCCGAGCTGCTTGCGCTCGATTCGGAAGATCTGGAACGAATCAACCGCGAACTGGAGCAGGCGAGCAGCTTTCAACCGGTTCAGGTCGCCACCGGACTGAATTGGGAAGCCTATGCCGCCGTCAGTGTCAGATTGCCTGATCTTCCCGGCGTGTCTCCTCGTCAGGGTTTCTCGCGCAACTATCCGAGCGGCCCGGCGATCGGACATCTCGTCGGCTATGTCGGAACGGCATCTGCGGAAGAATATAAGGAAAATCCGGACCCGATATTGATCACGCCGGGATATAAAATCGGCAAGGACGGGTTGGAGCAGATCTTCGAGGACCGCTTGCAGGGCAAACCCGGTGCAAAACGGGTAGAAGTGACGGCGCGCGGCAAGATTGTAAGGGAACTCAGCACTCGCACCGATATTCCCGGCAAGGCGTTGCAATTGACCCTCGATATCGACCTGCAGGAATATGCTGCCCGCCGGTTGGGTACGCAGTCCGGGTCGGTGGTTGTCCTGGATTGTGATAGCGGCGACATTTTGACGATGACCTCGATGCCGTCCTTTGATCCGAACAGCTTCTCCGACGGCATCGGTGTCACAGAATATGGCATGCTGCGCGAAGACGACCATGTTCCTCTGCTCGACAAATCGCTCAAAAGCCTGTTTCCACCAGGATCGACCGTGAAGCCAATGGTCGCCCTCGCCTTTCTTCAGGCCGGACTGAGCCCCGACGAAACCATCAATTGCAATGGCGGTCTGCAGGTCGGCAACAGGCGATTCCGCTGCTGGAAGCGTGGTGGCCACGGGCGGGTCGATATGGCCAAGGGCATCTACCAGAGCTGCGATGTCTATTTTTATCACTTCGCCCAGAAAATCGGTATCAATCCGATAGCATTAATGGCCAATCGTCTGGGCCTGGGGCAAAAATATCCGTTGCCGGTTCCCAGCCAGTTTTACGGTACGGTTCCCGACCCGGCTTGGCTTCGCAAGAAATATGACCGGGAGTGGCAGGCCTATGATACGGTCAATACGACGATCGGCCAGGGATATATGCTGGTCAACCCGACCCAGCTCGCAGTCATGTCTGCGCGGATCGCGACCGGAAATCTCGTGGTCCCGCGCCTTATCATGAACAAGAAAAAAACACCGATGGAAACATTGAACCTCGATCCGGAACATCTCGTCTACGTGCAGAAAGCAATGAGCGATGTTGTCAACGGAGCGGGCACCGCCGGACGTGCACGATTGCCGCTTGAGAATGTGCAAATGGCCGGAAAAACCGGTACTGCCCAGGTGGTCAATCTCGATTTTGGCCGCGGGGGCAATGACGTGGCCTGGAAATATCGCGACCATGGCCTGTTCGTCTGTTTCGCCCCGGTTGACAATCCCCGCTATGCGGCGGCAGTGGTCATCGAGCATGGCGGCGGGTCGGGAGCAGCCTATCCAGTTGCTCGGGACGTACTTACTTTTCTCTACGATCGCCAGAAAGCGATGGATATCCTCACCGATCTCGAAACGTCTTGGGGTGGCACGATACAGGAGCGTATGGATTCGAAAATGGCAGCCTATCGCGCCAGAAAAGGACTGGAAAAGGCGATCGCCAAAAACCCCGTTGCGGCAAAACCGGAAACCACCGAAACCACCCAAACCGGTGCCGGAGAATAGCAGTTGAGTGATTTCATTCCAGCGCCGATTGCGCAGCTTCCTTGGAAAACAATCCTGCTTCTGTTCGTCATGGCCAGCTTTGGCTTTATTGTCCTCTATTCGGCAGCGGGAGGCAGCCTCAGCCCATGGGCGGGTCTGCACATGGGCCGGTTCGTGGTATTTCTCGCGATGGCGGTGGTGATGTCGCGGTTCAAGGAAACTTTCTGGAAAACCATGGCCTTCCCGACCTATATCATTATCGTTGTCATGCTGGTCGGCGTAGAACTGATCGGCGCCGTCGGTGGCGGCAGCCAGCGATGGCTCAACTTCGGTTTCATCCGGATCCAGCCATCGGAATTGATGAAAGTCGCTATAATATTGGCGGTCGCCCGGTTTTATGATCTTTTGCCACCCAGCCAGATCAGGACCTGGGGTGCGATTTGGCCACTTTTCGCTTTGCTGGCGGTTCCTTGCGCACTGATTCTCCTGCAACCCGATCTCGGCACCACGATAACCGTGTTTGTCGGCGCGCTGACCGTCGCCTTTCTGGCCGGACTGCCTCTGCGTCTGTTCATCGGCGGCGGAGCGGCGGTCGCAGTCATGGCACCGATAGCCTATTTCTTTGCGCTGGAAGAATATCAGCAGAAGCGCGTGACGACCTTCCTCAACCCGGAAAATGATCCGCTGGGATCGGGCTATCATATCAGTCAATCAAAGATCGCAATCGGCTCTGGCGGCCTGTTTGGCAAAGGTTTCATGAACGGCACCCAGAGCCATCTCGATTATTTGCCCGAGGGACATACCGATTTTGTGTTCGCAACCATGGCCGAGGAATGGGGCTTGGCGGGCGGAATAGTGGTCCTGTTCTGCTTCTTTTTGCTGTTCCGCTGGGGCCTTGGGGTGGCGATGAAAGCGAAAACCCGATTCTCCCAACTAACCGCAGCAGGACTGACGGTCACAATCTTCTTCTATGTCGCGATCAACCTGATGATGGTGATGGGCCTGGCACCGGTGGTTGGTATCCCTTTGCCCTTCCTCAGCCACGGCGGCTCATCGATGATGACGATCATGATATGTGTCGGCATATTGATGTCGATCGACCGTCATCCCGGTCGCCAAGGCGGCGCATTTGGATGATTTCTGCAACCAAGCTGTTGCACTCGCTCCATTCGGCCTTATATAGCCCCTCTAATGGACGCTTAGCTCAGTTGGTAGAGCAGCTGACTCTTAATCAGCGGGTCGTGGGTTCGAACCCCTCAGCGTCTACCATTTTTGCCGACAGAGAAACCATCCGGCGGATGGTTTCCGGCAAAAATCCCGAGCGCAAGCGAGGGCATCCCCCAATCAAGATCACCAATCATACCCACGCCAATTCAGCTCTACCCGATCACCCATAGAAAAAGGCGGGCCCCTTTTCGAGGTCCCGCCTGATATTTCTAGAACAAAGTGCGAAAAAATGGGGAGCGAAACTCTGCTCCCCGGTTCAATTATTTGTTGACGGCGTCTTTCAAGCCCTTGCCGGCCTTGAATTTTGCTTGTGTCGATGCTGGAATCTGCATCGGTTCACCGGTACGCGGATTGCGGCCGGTTGAAGCTTTACGCTTTGAAGTCGAGAATGTGCCGAAGCCGACGAGACGAACTTCGCCGCCGCCTGACAATGCACTGGTGATGGATTCAAATACGGCATCGACCGCTTTGCCGGCATCGCTCTTGCTTAGGCCGCTGTGGTCCGCAACGTTACTGATAAGATCCTGTTTATTCATTTTGGGTATCCCCCCTTCTCTATTGGCAATTCTTTTGAATCGCATCTTTGTCTTGCGGCAGTAATGCGAAATTATCCGGATGAGTCAAAGAAAAACCGCTGTTTTCTGCGCCAAACCCCAATTTTTTACGACAAATCATGGTAAATGACCCAATAGGTCGCGAAGCTCGGCTTGTTTCGATAAATTAAAGACCGCATTTCAACTTCGATTCCGCCCCGCGACTCGATAGCAATCACCCTCAATGCCGCGCTGCGGAACCCGTATCATCGGTAATCGGAGCAGTGGCATGGCTGGCGAGTTCGTCCGCATCGCTCCACTCGATCGGTTCCACCTTGTCCGCGAGCGCTTCGGCGAGCACTTCGTCGACATGGCTGAGCGGAATAATCTTGAGTTGGGAGGTGATGCTTTCCGGAATTTCGACCAGATCTTTTTCGTTGTCAGCCGGAATCAACACCGTGGTGATCCCGCCGCGCAACGCAGCCAGGAGTTTTTCCTTGAGACCGCCAATCGGCAATATCCGACCGCGCAAGGTGACTTCGCCGGTCATGGCCACTTCGCGGCGCACCGGAATCCCGGTCAAGGTCGATACGATGGCAGTGACGAGACCGACACCGGCGGACGGGCCGTCTTTCGGCACAGCGCCTTCGGGCAAATGGATATGAATATCCTTGCGGCTGAATATACTCGGTTTGATGCCGTAGGAAGGTGCACGCGCTTTCACAAAAGAGAGCGCTGCCTGAATGGATTCATTCATTACGTCGCCCAGCGTACCGGTGGTCTTGATCTGTCCTTTGCCGGACACGGTCACGGATTCGATTGTCAGCAACTCGCCACCCACTTCGGTCCAGGCAAGGCCGGTCACCGCGCCAACCTGGTTTTCTTCCTCGCCGACACCATGACGATATTTTTGCACACCGGCATAGTCGGCAAGATTGTCGGGGGTGATTTCAATTCCCTTATATTCGCCTTCTAGAATGCGGCGCAGAGCCTTGCGCGCAAGCTTTGCGATTTCGCGTTCCAGAGTCCGGACGCCGGCTTCCCGGGTATAGAAGCGGATCAGATCGCGCAGCGCATCTTCGCGCAGCGAAAACTCACCCTTTTTCAAACCATGAGCCTCGATCTGCTTTTCCAGCAGATGGCGCTTGGCGATCTCGACTTTCTCGTCTTCGGTATAGCCTTCAAGCCGGATGATCTCCATTCGGTCGAGCAAGGCCTGGGGAAGATTGAGCGAGTTGGCGGTTGTCACGAACATGACGTCCGACAGATCAATATCGATTTCAAGATAATGGTCCTGGAACTTGTCATTCTG
>NZ_JBATHY010000051.1:0-2629 GCF_049667325.1 Parasphingorhabdus sp.
GACAAGCGCATCGTCCTGATCGACGGCGAAGTCGCCGGCGCGATCAACCGCAAACCCGGCGAAGGCGAATTCCGCTCTAATCTGGCGCAGGGCGGCTATGCCGAAGCGGCGGAACTGACCGACCGCGAAAAGGAAATCTGCGCGGCGATGGGACCGGACCTGAAGCGGCTCGGCCTGATCTTCGTCGGCATCGACGTGATCGGCGGCAAATGGCTGACCGAGATCAACGTGACCTCGCCAACCGGGATTGTCGCGATCGACAATTTCAACGGGACGGATACGCCGGGGATGATCTGGGATGCGATTGAGGCGAGGGTGGGCTGATTTGTTGAAGTCCGCAATATCCGAAAGCGGACACTGGATTTGAGTAAATTTAGTAAACTGTCACCGAAAATCGGGACTGCCGTCGTGGATCGCGAACTCGTCGCCAATGGTGGACTCGTACCAAACGTGACGATTTTGGGCACGAACACAGCCGAAGCGCAATCAAGCGCCTATAAGGCGGTGGACAAAGTGAATTTCAAAAGCGGCTTTTGCCGGCGCGATATTGGCTGGAGTAAAGTTGAACGCGCGAGACGTTGGTGCATCTCGCGAATACCCGCTACAACAACGGTTAAACGAACCGAAAAAGGATATTGATATGCGTGCATGGGCCCTGAAGAGTCGTCCCGCCGGTACCCCGGTGGCTGATAATTTCCAGATGATAGAGGCAACGGATGCCCCGCTTGGCGAAGGCGAATATCGCATTACAAATAGCTGGCTGTCGGTTGACCCCTATATGCGCGGACGGATGAATGACGTAAAAAGCTATGCGCCCCCATTCGGTATCGGTGAAGCGATGACCGGCGGCGCGGTCGGCACGGTGACCGAAAGCAACAATGCCGATTATCCAGTCGGATGCAAAGTGCTGCATATGGCGGGTTGGCGCGACACTGCTGTCGCTGGCGGCAGCAATCCTCCCGAAGGCGGCATGCCACCGGCGAAGCTTCCCGATCTCGGCGTTCCCGATCAACATTGGTTGTCGATTATCGGCATGCCCGGCGGCACCGCCTGGTTTGGCTTGCTGAAAGTCGGCGCGGCCAAGGAAGGCGAAACTGTTTTTGTATCTGCGGCGGCCGGCGCGGTTGGCTCCACCGTTACCCAGATAGCAAAGGCCAAGGGCATGACCGTAATCGGGTCAGCCGGTGGCGCAGATAAATGTGCATGGGTTAAAGAAATCGGCGCGGATGCCTGCATCGACTACAAGTCCGGTCCGGTATTGCCGCAATTGCGCGCAGCACTGAAAACCGTCGGCAAATCCGGCGTCGATGTCTATTTTGACAATGTCGGCGGTGAACATCTCGATGCGGCGCTCGCCTGCTCCAACGAACGCGCGCGTATGGCGATTTGCGGGATGATTGACGTTTACAACGATCAACAGCCGCAGTCGATGCAATATCTGACGATGATCATTGGCCTGCGCATAAAAATTGAAGGCTTCCTCTATCCCGATTTCGCCGCGCAAGTGCCCGAATTCAACGCCGATATGGCGAAATTGATTGCATCGGGCGCTGTCAAGGGCCGTGAGACGGTGATGGAGGGGTTAGCAAAAGCACCGGACGCGTTCATCGGGCTGTTTACCGGCGCGAACACGGGCAAGATGCTGGTTAAGGTTTAGGGTTCCAGTGAAGGAGGGTTGATTGACCGCAACATCCCGAAAGCGGACATTACCCGGCTCTCGGATGCGCGCTGTTATAAACATCCAGCAAATGCGCAGCATCGACTGCGGTATAAACTTGCGTCGAACTCAAACTCGCATGGCCCAGCAATTCCTGCAGGCTCCGCAAATCCGCGCCGCCCGCCAATAGGTGCGTCGCGAAGCTGTGGCGCAGGGCATGGGGCGTAGTGCTGTCGGACAGGCCGAGCCTGGTTCGCGCCTGCTGGACCACGCGGCGGATCATATTGGGCGACAGCAGCCCACCCCGCTTGCCGCGGAACAGGGGCGAGCCGCCGATCTTGTCATGCTTGCAGCGCGCGAAATCCTGGGCAACCGGATAGGGGCAGAGGTCGATATAATGTTCGATCGCCGCGCGGACCTGCGGCAATAGCGGCACGATCCGGACCTTGCTGCGTTTGCCGGTCACCCGCAGCGTGTCGGTCAGGGGCAGGGCATCGCCGGTCAGGTCGAGCGCCTCGCTGATCCGCAGCCCCGAACCATAGAGCAACAGCAAAACCGCCCAGTCGCGCGCGCCGATCCAGTCCTCGCTGGCGCTGTCCTGCGCATCCCCGGCCAGCGCCAATATGTCATCGGGCGAGACCGGTCGCGGGACGCCGCGCTTGACCTTTGGCCCCTTGATCCTCGGGATTTGCGCCTCATCGCCGCCGACATGTTTAAGGAACGCCCGCAAAGCCGACAATTCCCGCGCCGCGCTGTTGTTGGTCAGCCCGTCCCGCCGACGGAACGCCAGATAGGAACGGATATCCGCCTGGGTCAGCGCCCTGATCTCGTCCGCACCGACACCGCCGCCGATATGGTCCATCAGGAACGCACAGAAACGCTCTGCGGTAATCACATAGGCCCGCACCGTGTGCTGCGACCGCCGCCGGTCGTCGCGGAGGTGGGCGGCGAAGTGGTTGATGAGGGTTTGGG
>NZ_JBATHY010000052.1:0-2450 GCF_049667325.1 Parasphingorhabdus sp.
GCTTGAACCGTTCCGTCACCACGCTGATCAAGGCTACGGCATCATAGGCGGAGAAACTGCTCGGCGCATCGGTGAGGTCGGACACGGCCATGAAATGCAGGTCTTCGATCAGTGCGCCCAGACGACCTGTTTCCTCTTGCAGAGAGCTTACCGCCGCTTGATCCAGCGGCCTGATGCCATCCTTCAAGGCTTCCAACTCACCGGACAGAACGGTTAGCGGGGTTCGCAGCTCATGCCCGATTTCCGCCAGCCAGCCGCGCCGCGCCTGATCGGCTCGAGCGAGGCTTTCGGCCATTTGGTTTATATTGTTGCCCATCGTCGCAATCTCGTCGAATCCTTCGGATTCCGTGCGAACATCAAAATTACCGCCCGCAATTTCCTTTGTCGCGCTTTCCAAATTGGCCATCCGCCGCGTCCCGGCGCGGGCAAAGGCCCAGGCGGACAAACCGGCAAATACCATCAGCGCAGCAACCAGCAGCGCCGCATTGACATATTGATCACGCAGGAAGCGGGCATTGACGCTGTCGGGCGCCGGTCCGGGCGGGATCATTTTGACCGTGCCGACAGTTTCACCGCCCAGAATAATCTGGCGCTCGAACATATCCAACCCACCTTGCGGCGTAGACGGTGGCAGCGGCGGGCCATCGATTTGCTCACCCTTTGCATCAAACAGCAACAATCGTGGCGCTAGAAAGCTGGGCGGCCCGTCGCCTTGTGGTGGAGGCGGGCGTCGGGCTGGCCTATCCCCGGGAAGCGGCCTATCCGGCCTTTCCGATGGATGTCTTTCGGATCGGAAATCTGGCCCTCTGCTGGCTATCAGTCCTTCTCTAACCATGTCACTATGGAGGCTTTTCAACGTCAGCTGTCCTGCCTTGAGGGCCTCGACGCCGCCCCGTTCTTCGAGTTGTTGCGAGATTACTCCGGCATAGGCATCAATCATTTCCACGTCGCGCGCTTCGAGATAACCAGCAAAACCACGGCTAAGATTCCACGCCATCACCGACGCCATCGCCAACGAGGCGACCAGCGCAGTCACCGCCACCAGCAGGAATAATTTGTGAAATAATTTCAGCTTCATTGATTGCTTATCTGCCCATCCACTCTCAATTGGTAGGGCATAAATGTGGATGCAATATGGGGATGTGCAGGCGGCTGCAACCGCCATGTTGCGTTCCGGTCAATCTTTGCTCCGAAAGAGCGTTTAGAATGAAAAACCGCTTCAGGGACACGAAATCCCGAGAATAGCCGAGTTTATTGTAGAGCGGTTAGCGGAACGAATGAGCCAATATGCTGGCAACGATGCCGCCGTTTGCTTTCCTTCGGCCAAAAGGGTTGAGCGGTGCATAACGTGCCAAAGATCTTGCTACAAATTGATACAAGATACTTTTATCTCAACAAAACCTGCGTGCTATACATTCTGCGATTCTAGATGATGATGTGCTGCTGATCGCCCTTATCAACAGTCTGACCCGTGCCGGCATCGGCAAAGCATTCCGACAAGGTCCAAATGCAATGAACTGCGGCGAGGGTTACGGAACGAACTTTGCGCCTGCAAATCGGGATGAAGTGAACCCGAAGAACAAGAAAGTATCTACGTGATTGTAAAAACCCTCCCCGTAAATTTGCACAGTTTGCTCCTTCTGGCGTTGGTGGGCCTTTCTGCAGCATGTTCACCAACAACGACATTGAACACCGCTCAAAACGGTGCCCGCTGCGCCGATGTCACTGCCTCGGTCAATGATGCGGGATTTGCGGATACGGTTTCAGTAGACTGCACAGAGGGCAAAGCCATCATACGGTCCAATAGCTATCCTGACCATATTCTGATGACCGGCATAGTGGGAACCAACGAACAGGTGCCTGTGCCGGCAGAGGGTTACGCCGCGCCGATCCCGCTGGAGCCGGTTTTGGGTGAGACGCCGCAGACCCGGGACGCCGCTTTGGGGGTTGCTGTGAATGGCGTGCCCATTTTCGATTATACAGGCGGGGGCGAGATGACGGTCGCGGATCTCTATCACCACCAGACACAGCATGATACGCTGCAGACCGAGCAGCTTGATGTGTGCGGCGGACATGCCGGCCGGGGGGACGATTATCACTATCACGTGAAACCCACCTGCATGGTCGATCAGATGAAGAATAAAGGCGATGCAGCGATTATCGGATGGGCCTTTGACGGTTTTCCGATTTACGGCGACAACAATCCCGACGGGACCGTGATCGCCGCCGGAACTCTCGATGTCTGCAATGGGCAGCCCGATGCTTCTTATGGCTACCGCTACCATACATCGGCCAAAGCGCCCTATATTGTCCAGTGCCTGATGGGCTTGGTTGCCAGCATGCGCGAGCTGCCCAGGATTTCCCCTTTGGTTCCGGCATCTGGCGGCCCCGGGCTGGATCCGGGCGTTCCACCAAGAGGTGGAGTGAAAAATCTGGTTTTCTCGCAGGAC
>NZ_JBATHY010000053.1:0-1582 GCF_049667325.1 Parasphingorhabdus sp.
CGACTTGCGAAACTGCACCAGATCATGCTGCCGCACGACCTCGATCTCGCCTTTTTCCAGATCGCCGAGCACGAATGGCCCGTATCGGGTCCGGATCAGGCGGGACACTTCGAGACCGAAATGTTCCAGGACCCGGCGCACTTCGCGGTTCTTGCCTTCGGTCAGGGTCATTTCGATCCACTGGTTGCGACCGGTGCGCCGTTCGAGATTGGCGGTGATCGGACCATAATGCATGCCGTCGATGGTGATCCCGCGATAGAGTTCCTCGAGCTGGTTCTGGCTGATATCGCCAAAAGTCCGCGCCCGGTAGGAGCGTTCTATGCCGTTTTTCGGCAATTCCATCTCGCGCTTGAACTCGCCATCTGTGGTCATCAGCAACAGACCCTCGGTATTCATGTCGAGCCGGCCGATCGGCATGACCCGTTCCATGTCTGCGGGCAAAACATCGTAGATCGTCTTCTTGCCGGAAAAGTCGCGTTCGGCGGTCAGATAGCCATTGGGCTTGTGAAAACGATAGAGTTTGGCCGGGGAGGGCTCGGCGACCGGATCGCCATCGACGGTGATTCCGGTCAGATTCTTGAGCAATAGCGACGGATGCTCGACGAGATTCCCGTCCAGCGATATTCGTCCCGCCTCGATCATCCGTTCGATTTCGCGGCGCGATGCGACGCCGGCACGGGCGAGAAGTTTTGCAATCCGTTGCCCTTCGCGAACTTTATCCGATGGCGCCGCCGCCGCGGCTGCCGGTTTTGCTCCAGGCGTCGGTTTTGCGCGATATATCTTGGGTGTTTTATCTTCGGTCATGGTCGAGACGCATGGCGGAAAAAAGCGCTGGCTGCAATCTGTAACCTATGGTCGCGGAGCCACGAATGTCTATTGTTACCCGTTCGGAGTTGGAAATGAGCAAGATTATCACAAGCCTGTTGTTTGGTGGAGCCGCTATCGCCGGATCTATCGGCATGCAACTCGCCCCGACATCGACTGTCAGCTCCGCTCAGGTGACGACACCGACAAGTCCCCCTGATGACGCCGGAAGCCCCCGTCCGGTCGTCATCGAATTGTTCACCAGTCAGGGATGTTCGTCCTGTCCCCCTGCAGATTTGCTCGCCAGACGGCTGGCAAAAGACGGCTCTCTGCTGGTGATTACGCGGCCTGTGACCTACTGGGACCGGCTCGGCTGGAAGGACACGCTGGCGCGGGAAGAAAACACCCGCCTGCAGCGCGCTTATGCTGACAAGGGCAATGAAGGATCCGGGGTCTATACGCCGCAGATCGTCGTTAACGGCGGTGGCGGTGCGGTCGGGTCGCGTGAAAATGATATTCGCTCGCTGGTCCGGCGCGCGTCCGCAACCGGTCCGTCGATCACCACTTCCACCGATGCAAATGGCGAGATGACGGTCTCGATCAAAGGCAAATCCGACTATCTCGCCGGCGTTTCGCTGATCGCGCTGAGCTCTTCGGAAACCGTCCGTATTGGACGCGGCGAAAATAGCGGAAGGACAGTGCACTATACCAACGTGGTCAAGACTGAACGGAATCTCGGCAGCTGGCGTGGCAGGCCGACGAAATTTACAATATCTCC
>NZ_JBATHY010000054.1:0-6959 GCF_049667325.1 Parasphingorhabdus sp.
GGCCCGGTGGTGATCCTGACCTTCGATCCGGCTTCCCCCTATTTCTGGCTGGCCGATTATATTCCGGAGATCATCGAACTCGACCAGCCGATCATGCCAAAGCTGGAGGCGTTCGATCGGATATTGGGCAGAACCAAAGTTGAGGCCATCGCGGTACCCCGCGATTGTTCAGACGGTTTTCTCGGTGCTTATTGGCAACGCCCGCAGGCCTATCTCGACCCGCAGGTCCGGGCGGCAATATCGACCTTTTCAAAGCTTGAGAATATCGCGGCCGCTCTGGCTGAACTCGAGCAGGATCTCGCCTCAGGTGTCTGGGAAAAGCGTTATGGCCATTTGATGGAATTGGAGAGTCTGGACGTGGGTTATCGGCTGGTTACAGCAGACCCGATTGGGTCTTAGTCAAAGGGGACCTTAAAGCTTGTGCCCCGTCCGGTCCCGCTTGGTCTCGAGATAAAATTCATTGTGCGGATTGGCGGCGATCTTGACCGGCAGGCGCTCTTCCACGGTTACGCCACATGCTTCCAAACCCTCCACTTTCTCCGGATTGTTGGTCAGCAATCTGACTTTCGGCACGCCCAGCAATTGCAGCATCCGTGCGGCAATCGAAAAATCCCGCGCATCTATCGCGAAGCCCAGCCGCTGGTTAGCATCGACCGTGTCAAAGCCCTGATCCTGCAGCGCATAAGCGCGCAGCTTGTTGATCAGGCCGATCCCGCGGCCTTCCTGCCGCAAATAAAGGAGAACCCCCCAGGTTGCTTCATTCATCTGATCGAGCGCGGCGTGGAGTTGTGGCCCGCAATCGCATTTCAGGCTGCCGAGCACATCGCCGGTCAGGCATTCGCTGTGCAGGCGGACAAGCGGCGTGCTGCTGTCACGCTTGCCGACGACCAAAGCGATATGGTCGGTGGCATCGGCATCGCTGCGAAAGCCGTAGATATGCGCGTCGCTGTTGGCCGCGACGGGGAGCCTGGCATGGGCGCTGATGGTCAGCGCATCGGCATTGTCATAGGCTGCGATATCTTCTGCCTGGACGATATCTTCGGCGCTATCGACAATTACAAATGCCGGCAGCAGGCCGCCATGCCGCGCCAGTTCCATCGCCGCCGTGGCGGCTGGTGCATTGGTCAGCGTCTCGCTACGAAACGGGCCTTTCATCGGATAGCGCATATCGAGTACCGGATCGACGATGGCGATAATCTCGACCGCGGTAACCGGCGCGGGCAGGCTGATCTGGATTGGCAGGTTGGGGTCGGCGGCGGCAAACTGGTTGAGCAGTTTCAGCGTCGCCGCACGGCTGGCGGAGATGATCAGCGAGATTGTTCCGGAAGAGGGCAGGGCCGTCTCGAGATTGCCGGTTTCGACCGGCAGCAGGTTCAGGCGCTTGCCACCCGCTTCAACCCCGACCGGCCATCCCCGGCGCAGCGCGTCAATCGCGCGGGCCGCACGGCGGGCAGCAGCCTTGTGGGCCTCGTCGAGAGGCGCTGCGTTCAAAATTCGAATTCCGTGATCAGCGGCGCGTGATCCGACGGCTTGCCCCAGCTGCGTGCGTCTTCGAGGACGGAATGGCTGACCGCTTTATCTGCCAGTTTCGGGCTGACCCAGACATGGTCGAGCCGGCGGCCCTTGTCCGATGCCCGCCAGTCCTTTGCGCGGTAGCTCCACCAGGTGAACAGCCGCTCGGGGTCGGGAATCAGCTTGCGGCCGATATCGACCCAGCCATGGGCATCGCGCATCCTGTAGAGATGGTCGATCTCGATCTGGGTGTGGCTAACCACTTTGAGCAAGGCCTTGTGGCTCCAGACATCGGACTCCAGAGGCGCGACATTGAAATCCCCCATCAGGATCGTCGGTTCTTTCAGATTCCTCGACCATTCGGTCATCCGGCCAAAGAAATCGAGTTTCTGGCCGAATTTGGGATTGATTTCACGGTCGGCAACTTCGCCGCCTGCGGGGATATAGACATTCTCGATGCGCACACCGTTTTGCAGGACCGCGCCGACATGGCGGGCTTCGCCATTGTCCTGCCAGTCGAACCGTTCATCCTTGTGCAGCGGGACGCGGCTGATTATCGCGACGCCGTGATGCATGGGCTGACCGTGCAGGATCATATGATTATAGCCAAGGCGCCGGAACATCCCTTCTGGGAATTGTTCATCGCGCACCTTGGTTTCCTGCAGGCAGAGAACATCGGGTGCTTCTTCGGTCAGGAAGCGTTCGACAATGTCGAGGCGGGCGCGGATGCTGTTAATATTCCAGCTGACGATTTTCAGGGTATCACTCATGTCGAGCCTGATAGCCACGCTCGCGCAGAAACCCAAGCTCAAAGGCGATCGCATTGCGCAGTAATTTCGATGAGTGGAGAAAGTAAAACCCCCACCTCCGGGGGCATTAAGGAGGTGGGGGCTAACTCGCGTTCGTCACGCAAAAGGATGGTTCGAGACATGTTTCGTCAGGTAACAGGGGGAAGACCTGACCGTCTCTTCGCATCCTGTATTTGGTTATACGCCGGTGTTTCTGTCGCGAATATGAACGAAAAAAATATCAGTTTCTGCTGATCGGCAGCCTGTCTCGGTTCATCGCTTGCCGCGGCTTTTCTTCCGCGGATCGGTCCAGTTGAAGCTGCTATTGGCGACCGGAACACCGAATTTCTGATTCGAAAGCCGGATCGACGTGCGATTATTCTTCGAATCCAGTGACACCCATCCGTCAAGGCTCAGACCGCCCGGCGCACCCGGCTTTTTGGTAAAAACCATTGTAATTACGCCATATTCCGGACGTTTAGGGTCGTTGACTTCGACGCTCAGCACGTTCGGATTGCGAGTCGGAACGATCTTGCCATATTTCGACAAATCCCGCTCCGGATTGAGCAATGCCGCGAGCGGGCTGTTGCTGATCGGCCAGCGCTGGACCTGATTCACTTCATAGTCGATCAGAGTCAGCGCTTTTCCGTCGCCCACGATCAGCAGATTGGCATCCTTCTGATATTGAAAGCGAATCTTGCCGGGCTGCTTGATAGTCAGCGTCCCGGACAGCAATTGGCCGCTGCGGTCGGTCTGGCTGAAATTTGCCGTCATTGTCGACATCGAACGCAGATGGTTCGATATTTTCGACAGACTGTCGGCGGGGCTTTGCTGGGCGGTGGCAGGCAGGCTTGCTGTCAGGGCCAGTGGCGCAGCGATCAAGGCGAAACCATATTTCAACATTACGAAAACTCCAGATAATCCAGATATCCGCCTAGCCAGTGGCGATTGAACAATGGCTTAATCACTTCGTCAGGAAAGCCGCTAGAGCGGTTCACCATTCTGATCGCGCAGCACTTCGCGGCGTCCGATATGGTTGGGTGCGCTGATGAAATCATCTTCTTCCATCCGGTCGATGATCCGCGCGGCGGTATTATAGCCGATCCGCAATTGCCGCTGCAGCCAGCTGGTCGATACTTTCTGGCTTTCGAAAACGATCTGGCAGGCCTGGGTATATTGCCGGTCTTCCTTGCTGTCGCTCAAGTCTGCACCGTCGAGGGCAAAGCTGCCATCCTCGGGTTCCTCGGTTACCGCCTGGATATAGGCCGGTGTTCCCTGCGAGCGCCAGTGATCGGCGACACGGCGCACTTCGTCATCGGAGACAAACGGGCCGTGAACCCGGGTCAATTGCTTGCCGCCGGGCATGTAGAGCATGTCGCCTTTGCCAAGCAACTGTTCTGCGCCCTGTTCGCCGAGAATGGTCCGCGAGTCGATCTTGGAGGTGACGTGGAAACTGATCCGGGTCGGCAGGTTGGCCTTGATGACGCCGGTAATGACATCGACCGAAGGCCGCTGGGTCGCCATGATCAGGTGGATACCAGCCGCGCGCGCCTTTTGCGCGAGGCGCTGGATCAGGAATTCGACCTCCTTGCCGGCGGTCATCATCAGGTCGGCAAGCTCGTCGACGATGATCACGATCTGCGGAAGCACTTCAAAGTCGAGCTGCTCTTCTTCGTAAATCGGGCGCGATGTTTCGGGGTCATAGCCGGTCTGGACACGGCGGCCGAGCGGCTGCCCCTTGGCCTTGGCACCCTTGACCTTCTCGTTGTAGTTGGCGAGATTCCGGACCGAAATCGACGACATCATCCGGTAGCGTTCTTCCATCTGCTCAACCGCCCATTTCAGCGCGCGGATGGCCTTGGCCGGTTCGGTGACGACCGGGGACAGAAGATGCGGAATATCGTCATAGGTGCTGAGTTCCAGCATCTTGGGATCGATCATGATCATTTTGCACTCGTCCGGGGTGAGCCGGTAGAGCAGCGACAGGATCATGCAGTTCAGGCCGACAGATTTACCCGAGCCGGTAGTGCCTGCAACCAGCAGATGCGGCATAGGCGCCAGATCGGCAATCACCGGATCGCCGGAGATATTCTTGCCCAGGATGATCGGAAGCTTGCCGGTCTGTTCGGCGAAACTGTCGCTGCCGACCATTTCGTGCAGCACTACCATCTCGCGATTGGCATTGGGCAGTTCGATGCCCATCACCGTGCGTCCGGGAATGGCGGCAACGCGCGCCGACAGCGCCGACATGTTGCGGGCGATATCTTCGGCCAGCTGGATGACGCGGCTCGCCTTGATACCCGGAGCCGGTTCCAGTTCATACATGGTGACCACGGGCCCCGGCCGGACAGCGTTGATCGTACCCTTGACGTGAAAATCATCGAGCACCGATTCGAGCAGTCGCGCGTTGCGTTCCAGACCGGCCTTGTCGATGACATTGTTATTCTGTGCCGGTGCAGGGGTAAGCAGGTCCAGTGACGGCAGCACATAAGGCCCGAAGAAATCGCCCTGTTTGGCTTTGTCCGCGCCCGCTCGCTTGGGCGGCAATGCTCGATCGCTGATCTCCGGTGGAGGCCGGTTGTCGGGTTTCACCGATTTGCGCGGGGCGGGGTCTTTCTTGGCTTTGATCGTACCGGAACGATCGGGCTCGATCACGAGGCCGTCATCTTTCTGGCCGAAGGGATTTTTGATCGCCGGGACTTTGAAAGATGCTCCGGAAAACAGCGGCCGGTCGAGCCGCAAGCTCAAATAGCCGACGGCAAGTCCGCCTGCGAGGGTCAGGGCGATCAGGATGCCGGACACGAGGCCGCTCCAGCTCGCAGAGATCGCATTGAGACCGGCGCTGATACCGTTGGCCAGCAACATACCGGCGAGTCCGCCCATTCCCGCCGGCAACTCCATTTGTGGTTCCGGCAACCATAGAGCCAGCCCGAAGCCAACCAACAGTGTCGCGAGCAGGCACCACAGCAACTGTCGCTTCCAGCCTGGCTGCGGAATGTCCCGCCACAAACGATTGGCCAGCACAAGCAGCAGCGGCAGGAACAGGACGACGGGCAGCCCGATCAGCGACAACAGCAGATCGGACAGATAGGAACCGAAAATCCCCATCCAATTATGGTCGACACTGCCTGCGGCTGTATTGAAAGAAGGATCGCTTGGCGAATAGCTTACCAGTGCGAGAAACAGGAATGCGGTCGCCAGCACAGTCGTGACGGCCCCGATCAGGGCGCCGCTGCGCAACAGGCTGAGACGCATGATCTCGCGCCAGTTCGCTTCTTTGGCTTTTTCCGCCATCATATACTCCCGTGCGTCACCCCAGCCGAAGGCGCGCGTTAACGAATTGCTCCTTTGCGCGAATCGGGGACTCTCCGTCAAGTTTCTTGGCGTTATTTTACCGGATTTGCCTTTCTTTCCCTGCCATCGATGCCTACCTATATTCCCTGTTATGGCTCGGAAAGGCGTCTCGATGGGATCTGATTCTCGAAATAGCGATATCATCATATTGGGAGCGGGCATGATCGGCCTGACCCAGGCACTGACTCTTGCCGCCCATGGCTTGCAGGTCGCGATTATCGACCGCGCCCAGCCGGACGACCTGCTCAACCCGCAAAATGATGCCCGGGTGTCCGCGATCAACAGCGCCAGCTGGAACATGTTCGATGCGATCGGCCTGGCCGAGAAACTCCGACCACATGGCTGTGATATTGATAAAATACTGGTCAACGACGGGCTGAAGCCCGGCACTCTGGATTTTGTTCCGGGCGAAGGCGAAGGCCCGATGGGCATCATGGTCGAAAATGCCGTGCTGCGCCGGCTTTTGTTCGAGGCGGCGCAGGCTGATGACGCCATTGCACTGCACCTGTCGGCACAGGTCGCATCCTGTGATCGTCAGCAACATCGCGTCGATATCATGCTCGACAATGGCGAACAGCTTTCTGCCCCGCTGCTGATTGCGGCCGATGGCCGGGGCAGCCGGATGCGCGAAGAAGCCGGAATCATCATGGCCCACTGGCAATATGATCATAGCGCGATCGTCTGCAAGATCGCGCATGAAAAGCCGCATGGCAACGCCGCCTATGAATTGTTTTTCCCGTCCGGTCCCTTTGCGATCCTGCCGATGCTCGATGACGCGGACGGCAAGCATCGCTCGGCGGTTGTGTGGACGGTCTCCAGAAAAGACGGGCCGGCTTTTGCAAAGATCAACAAGCGCGCCTTTGTCGCCGAGATGATGAAGAAGACCGGTGGTTTTCTGGGCGAGCTGGAGCTGCTCACCGACCGTCAGACCTATCCTCTGGGTTTTCACCATAGTTCCCATCTCACAGCCGACCGGCTGGTGCTGATCGGGGATGCCGGCCACGGCATCCACCCGATCGCGGGGCAGGGGCTCAATCTGGGCTTGCGCGATGTTGCCGCGCTGACCGAATGTCTTGTCGAGGGCGCGCGCACTGGTCTGGATCTGGGTGATTCACAAATTCTCGCACGCTATGACCGCTGGCGCAGCCTTGACAATATGATGGTGTCCGCCGCGACCGATATATTGACCCGCCTGTTCGGACTGCCGGGAGAAACTTCCTCGGCGATCCGGCGGATGGGAATCGCCCTCGTCCAGCGCATCCCGCCGCTCAAGGCGCAATTCATGGCGGAGGCGAAAGGCGAAAC
>NZ_JBATHY010000055.1:0-32278 GCF_049667325.1 Parasphingorhabdus sp.
ACCGTATCCACCGCCACATCCAACAATTCGGGATAATCGGTGATGTAATGCAACCCCCGGCTGTCCTTCCTCGCCAGCGCTGATTGCACGATCAGATCCGCCACCTCGATCAAATTCCGCAGCTCGATCAAATCCTGGGTCACCCGGAAATTGCCGTAATATTCTTCCACTTCGCCGCGGAGCAGATCGATGCGGTGTTGCTCGCGTTCGAGGCGTTTGGTGGTGCGGACGATGCCGACATAATTCCACATGAAACGACGGATTTCGGTCCAGGTCTGTTTGATCACCACTTCTTCGTCGCTGTCGGTGACGCGGCTTTCATCCCAGGGACGAATGGCGGCGGGGCAGGGAGCTCGTCCCAGTGCGCGGCGATATCGCGCGCTGCTGCATCGCCAAAGACGAAACATTCCAGCAGACTGTTGGAGGCCAGCCGGTTGGCACCGTGCAGGCCGCTCTCGCTCGCTTCACCCGCCGCATATAGCCCCGGCAGGTCAGTACGGCCGGCCAGATCAATCAATATCCCGCCACAGGTATAATGTTGTGCTGGCACGACCGGGATCGGTCCCGTGGTCATGTCGATGCCCAGCCCGATCAGCTTGTCATAAATATTGGGGAAATGGCCCTTCACGAATTCCGGATCGCGATGCGAGATATCGAGATGGACATAGTCCAGCCCCAGCCGCTTGATCTCGTGGTCATTGGCGCGGGCAACAATATCACGCGGGGCCAGCTCCATGCGTTCCGGATCAAAACGGTCCATGAAGCGATCACCCGCCTCGTCGCCCGCATCGTCGGGCAGTTTCAGATGTCCGCCTTCGCCGCGCACCGCCTCGGTGATCAGGAAATTCTTGACCTCCAGATTATAGAGGCAGGTCGGATGGAACTGCATCATCTCCATATTGGAAACCCGCGCGCCCGCGCGCCAGGCCATGGCGATGCCATCGCCGGTCGCCCCACGCGGCGCGGTCGAGAACAGATAAGTTCGTCCGGCGCCGCCGCTGGCCATGATCGTCGCCCGCGAAGTCAGCGTCTCGACATGACCGGTTTCATTGTCGAGCGCATAGACGCCCCAGACATTCTTGGCTCCGGTCGGGCTCTCCGCATGGCGGTCGACGATAAGGTCAATCGCCACCATATGCGGCCGCAAGGTGATATTCGGATGCGCCGCAGCGGTATTTTGCAACGCCTCCTGCACCGCCCAGCCGGTCGCGTCATCGACATGGACTATCCGCCGATGGCTGTGCCCGCCTTCGCGGGTCAGGTGGAGAACTTCCGCCTCCTTGTTGAACGGCACCCCCATATCCTCGAGCCGTTCAATCGCGGCGGGAGCATTTTCCACCACAAATTCAACGGTTTCTCGACGATTGAGACCTGCACCCGCGATCATCGTGTCGTTGATATGATTATCGAATGTATCACCCGCATCGAGCACCGCGGCAATCCCGCCCTGGGCCCATGCCGTAGAGCCGCCGGTGAGTTCGCCCTTGGCGAGCACCAGCACCTTGTGGGTCCGCGCTAGCGTGATCGCAGCGCTAAGGCCCGCCGCGCCGGATCCGATAATGATAACGTCGTGGTTCACGCGGCTTTGGCGCGGGTAAGATTGAGAAACACATCCTCGAGATCGGCTTCTCTTGTGGTCACATCGACAATCGCGAAGCCGCGTTCCTGTACCGCCGCCATTACGCCGCCGGCATTGGTCCGGTCCTTGTTATAGGTCACCGCTACTGTCCGGGGACCGATGATCTCGGCTTTCTCGAACAGCTTGTTGGCGAAGGAGACGGCATCCTGCGCTTCGCTGATATCGCGGTCCAGCGTCAGCTCGACCAGCTTTTCGCGGGCCATATCGACCAGTTCCGGTGTCGGCTTGTTGGCGATCAGCTTGCCGTGATTGATAATCGCGATCCGTTCGCAGAGATTCTCCGCTTCCTCAAGATAATGGGTGGTAAGGACGATCGTCACGCCGGCCCTGTTGAGCTCGACGACATATTCCCAAAGCTGTTGCCGCAGATCGATATCAACGCCCGCGGTCGGTTCGTCGAGCACCAGAATCGGCGGTGAATGGACCATCGCCTTGGCCACCAGCAGACGGCGCTTCATCCCGCCGGACAGGGTGCGGGCATAGGCATCGGCCTTGTCCTCCAGACGCACGGCGCGCAGCAATTCCATCGTCCGGCGGTTCGCTTTTCGGACGCCGTATAGCCCGGCCTGTACCTCCAGCGCTTCAAAGGGCGTGAAGAAAGGATCGAAAATGATCTCCTGCGGCACGATCCCGATCGAGGCTTTGGCATTGCGCGGGCTGTCGTCAATATCAAAACCCCAGATATCTGCGCTGCCACTGGTTTTACGCACCATGCCGGAGAGAATGTTGATCAGCGTTGATTTGCCCGCGCCATTGGGGCCCAATAGCCCGAAAATAGAACCGCGGGGGACGTCAAAACTGATGTCATCGAGCGCCTGCTGACCCCCGGCATAGGTTTTCGAGAGATTCTTGATCGAGATCGCTGCATTGGTCATCCGCTTCGCATAAACATCTTGTCGGGCACAATCAAAGGCTTTGCTGTTTTAGATGCAATCGGTTTGTTCAGCCTGTTTTTGGTCCGATATGGCTTGATTTCTGGCAATTTTGAGAAATTTTCCGGGAGAATTTGGGGCATTGAGAATTTACACTGTAACGCTTGGTTAATCTTGATTTTCAATAATAATTAGTAGTTTGGCGCTTATAGCCCTGAGGGTGAAGATCAGGACATTTTTTGCGCGGACCAAATGGTCCGCATTTTATTGCGCGACGGTCATTCCGTTTTGTGCGGCGATCTGTGTCCCGCTCGCGGCTGCGCAGGCAGCGTCGGGCAACAGCCAATCGCGGACGACGGTCAACCAGGGCGTGAACATCACCAAAAACGCGGATCTGCACTTTGGCAATTTCGCCGCAGGCACGACTCTGAGCCGGTTTCGCCTCGAACCGGAAACCGATGCTTTGACCCAGTTGAGTGGCAATGCCGTGTCGTTGGGCGGAACCCGGACGGCCGCATCGTTTACGGCCTTCGGAAGGCCGCTGGAGAGGGTTCGCATTACGGTCAACCAGAACCAGATCGATCTGACCCGTGTCGGCGGAACCCAAACCATGCGTGTCGACCAGTTCCGCTTTGATGGCGGCAATGGCACACGGAACCGATTCCTGAGTGCCAGCGGGTCAGTCAATTACAAGGTCGGGGGAAGGCTCACTATAAATCCCAATCAGACCGGTGGCGCTTATGTGGGAACATTTAACGTTACTATCGAATATCAATAATCCAGATCTTCCCGCTCATTAAAGTTAGCGGAAAATTAACCATGGCTGTAAATGCAAATTTGCACCTTTTGACTTAGGGCAGTTCCTGTGAAGACCAGAGATCAAATCCTACCGCGCCTTATTGGCGGCCTGCTACTCGTGCTTGTCGCTCTGACCAGCGCGCCGGCCGCTTTTGCGCAAACCGGCACGGCCGACGCCGAAGCTGTGGTCGTCAGCCCGCTTTCTCTCGTTCCGGTCGAAGATCTTGAGTTCGGCAATCTGATCCCGGGTTTGCTAGGTGGAACCGCGGTCGTCAGCACAGCCGGCGTTCGCACGGTGACCGGATCGGTCATTGCTGCGGGGGGAACGGTCAGCAACGCCGAATTCCAGGGTTATGGGACGCGCAACCGGTTTGTATATATCACTTCGGGTGCGGGTACATATATACTCAATCGGGTCGGTGGCGGCGCTGTTATGACAATGCGGTCTCTCACGTTGCAGGCCGACAATCTGACTCCGACATTTTTCCCCGGATTGTTTCGAATCGCGTCTACGGACGTGATTACCCTGCGTATTGGCGCCACACTGGACGTAGGCCCAAGCCAGCAATCTGGTGTTTATGAAGCGACCTTCCCGATCACGATGAACTATTTCTGATATTTGCAGGATTGCGCCGCGCTCGATCCGTTGCTAATCGCGCTTATATGATTGACGCTCCCGAAATTGTCAGAACAGCCAAGAAACGCAACGCCTGTGATGGTGCCAGTGAAATTCCCGGTGGCGCAGCACTCGGTCATCCGCGCGTGTGGCTGGAGATTGATGAAAAAGGCTATGTCGACTGCGGCTATTGTGACCGGCGATTTGTCCTGGCAGGCGGCCCGGCTGACGTGGCGCCCAGTCAGTCCGAAGAATAATCCGATATAGGGGGTGCACGGCCCCCGATATATTTCTATATATACGGGATGATGAAAAATCTTGATCCCCGTTCCTTTCTATATCGTCCCGACGGACTTGACCCGGAGCGCGCCAAAGCGCTTGTTGCGGGCAGCCTGTCCGCTTGTGACGATGGTGAACTCTATCTGCAATATAGCGCGGTCGAAAGTTTCGGTTTTGACGACGGCCGCCTGAAAACCGCCGACTACAGCACCGACAGCGGCTTCGGCCTGCGCGGCGTTTCGGGCGAGATGACCGGCTTTTCCCACAGCAATGAAATCAGCGAGGCAGCGATAAAACGCGCTGCACAAACCCTGCAATTGCTCGATCCGGCCAAGGGCGAAAAAGCTCCGCCACCGCGCGGCAACAACCGGCATCTTTACGGCGAAGCCAATCCGCTGGAAGCCATTCCCTTCGCGAAAAAAGTCGCTCTCTGCCAGCAGATTGATGCCGCAGCACGCGCACGCGATCCGCGGGTCGCGCAGGTTTCCGTCGGCCTTTCCGGTAGTTGGAGTGTAGTTGAGATTGTTCGTCCCGACGGCTTTGTCGCCACAGATGTACGGCCTCTGGTGCGGCTCAATGTTTCAATTGTGGCCGAACAAAATGGCCGTCGTGAAAGCGGCAGCTTCGGCATGGGCGGTCGCTATCTTTATGACGAACTGTTTGAGGAAGCGCGCTGGAACCGCGCGGTCGACGAGGCGCTGGCACAGGCTCTGGTCAATCTCGAGAGCGTGGATGCCCCTGCGGGCGAACAGACTGTCCTGCTCGGCCCCGGCTGGCCCGGCATCATTTTGCACGAAGCGATCGGCCACGGTCTCGAAGGCGATTTCAACCGCAAGGGCACCAGCGCTTTTTCCGGCAAGATCGGCCAGCGCGTAGCCGCGCCCGGCGTCACCGTGGTCGACGATGGTTCGATCCGGGAGCGGCGCGGGTCGCTGAGCATTGATGACGAGGGAACACCGACACAGGAAAATGTCCTGATCGAGGACGGCATATTGAAATGCTATATGCAGGACCGGCTGAACGCCCGTCTGATGGGCGTCCCGGCGACCGGTAATGGCCGCCGCGAAAGCTATGCCCATGCGCCGATGCCGCGAATGACCAACACGTTTATGCGCGGCGGCAAGGATGATCCGGCCGAGCTGATGAGCCGGGTTAAAAATGGCATCTATGCCAAGAGCTTTGGTGGCGGACAGGTCGATATCGTGTCCGGCAAGTTCGTCTTCTCCTGCACCGAGGCCTACAAGATTGAAAACGGCAAGCTGGGCGCGCCGATCAAGGGAGCGACGCTGATCGGTGACGGCCCCACGGTGCTCACCAAGGTCACCGGTATTGGCAATGACATGGCGCTGGACGAAGGCATCGGCATGTGCGGCAAGGGCGGACAGTCCGTGCCGGCAGGCGTTGGACAGCCAACCTTGCTGGTGGATAGTCTGACGGTCGGGGGCACGGCTTGAGTCTGGAATCAATATGGTAAAATCGGGAATATCGCATTGAATTGGCCTGCCGAGATATTGTCCTTCTGGTTTGAGGAGCTCGACCCCAAGGATTGGTGGACCAAGAGCGATGCTATTGACGATCTGATCAAAAAGCGTTTCTTCGAGCTCTGGGAAACGCAAAAATCAAAAACCGCCGATGATTTCCTGACGTCGCCGGAAACCGCGCTTGCGGCCATCATATTGTTCGATCAATTCCCCCGTAATATGTTCCGCGACAGCGCCGATGCCTTTTCCACCGACCATCTGGCGCAGCAGGTCGCTGAAAAGACGGTGGATCTGGAACTCGACACGCAATTGCCCGAGCGGCAGCGACCTTTTTTCTATATGCCTTTCATGCATGCGGAGGATATTCGCCTCCAAAACAAGTCCGTTGCCCTGTTTACCAAGCTTGGCAGCAATCAGAAATTTGCCAATGAACATCGCGATGTGATCGCGAAATTTGGCCGCTTTCCGCATCGTAACGAGATTCTCGGACGGCAGTCGCGGCCAGAAGAAGTGGCGGCTGTTGCTGCCGGGGCGAGCTGGTAAACCGATGCTGGTAGCGGCAGTGAAGCAAACTTGGCGAGCGCTGCAAATCTGGCCGGATATGGGGCGCTGGAAAGCCGCCTTGGGAATAACGCTCCCCACAGCAGCTATTATTGCTCTTGCGGGCTATGTGGGCGGTTGGGTCACTTTTGACCAGGTCCCCGATTTCCAGTCGGCATTGATTGCTGCCGTCATTCTGTTCTTCATCCCCGCCTTGGCCGAAGAGATCATCTTTCGCGGTGTCCTGCTGTCCTGGTTCGCAGCCTTCTCGCAACGCTGGGGAAACTGGCTTTCGGCGATATTGTTCATGCTCTGGCATCCGTTTCAGGCTTTGACCTTCGGGCCGCCCTGGTCGGCAATCTTCCTCCAGCCTTCGTTTCTGTTTGCTACGTTCATACTGGCCATTATATTGACCCATATCCGGATTGTTTCGCAATCGCTGTGGCCGGTTATCGTGATCCACTGGCTGCTAGTGCTGCTATGGAAACTGTTTTTCGGCGGCCCGTTTTACTGAACAGGAAATTGTTATGGCGGATTTTTTCGAAGCCTTGGAAGACGATCATATCGCCTTCATCGCCAAACAGCCGATGTTTTTCGTGGCAACGGCGGCGGAAGACAGCCGGATCAATCTCTCGCCGAAGGGCTATGATGCGTTTCGCGTGCTTGGTCCCGACCGGGTTGCCTATCTGGATCTGGGGGGCTCGGGTAATGAAACCCACGCCCATCTGGTTGCCGATGGACGGATTACCATCATGTTCAACAATTTTGCCAATCCCGCGCTGATCTTGCGGCTTTATGGTACCGGTCGTCCGGTACTGCCGCAGGAAAACGGCTGGGACAAGTTGGCCGAGCATTTCGAAATACTTCCCGGTACGCGGCAGATTTTCGACATAAAATTGAACAGCATACAGACGAGCTGCGGCTGGGGCGTGCCGCGGATGGAAATGAAAGCCGAGCGCGAGACCCTGGTCAAATATCATCGCCAGGCTAATCCCGAGGCATGGATGGAAAAGACCGCTGGCCGGCTGAAAAGTATCGATGGCTTGCCGACCCGCGCAACGGACCGCTATTTTGGCGGGTAACCGGTCATGAGTCTGGTAGAGCTGTCCCGCCATATGCACGGCGTCGAAGCCGAGATCATCCGCGGGCGGCTTGGCGCGGCCGGTATCGGTGCGGTCTGTTTCGACAGCGGGGTGAATCTTGTTGAAGGCGCGGGTATCGCGCTACCTGCCAGAGTGATGGTGCTGGAAGAAGACCTTGCCGAAGCAAAAGCAATATTGGCGGAGGACGTTTCGCTATGAGCGGAGCCGGAAAGATATCCCTCGCACTGGGAGGCGGTGCCGGTCTGGGCTGGACCCATATCGGTGTGCTGCGGGCCATCGATGAATCACCACTGGAAATTGCCGCCATAGCGGGCACCTCTATGGGTGCGATCACCGGCGCCAGCTATGCGGTTGGCAAGCTCGACTATCTCGAAGATATGGCCCGCAACGTCAATTTCCGCAACATGCTGCGGTTCATGGATCCGCATTTCAAGCGCGGCGCGGTCATGGGTGCACGCAATATAGAGAAGGAGCTGGATACTGAATTTGGTCATCTAAGTTTCGAAGACCTGCCGTTTCCTGTCGCAGCGGTTGCTGCTGACTTGCGTACCGGCGATACGATTGTGATGAAATCGGGCAAGCTGGTGCCAGCGATCCGTGCCTCAATGTCGCTGCCCGGCATATTCAAGCCCGTGCAACATGAGGGCCGGCTGCTCGTCGACGGGGGTGCTGCCTTGCCGGTTCCGGTGTCACCGGTCCGCGAACTTGCGCCCGAAGCATTGTGCCTGTCGGTCAACCTGCAGGACGATTTTATCAATCGAGCCATTGCCGCCGGAATTGCGGTTCAAGGCAACAAAGAGCCCAATAGCCTTGCTATCGTCAAGGCGTCAGTGGGCTTGTCGCTGCGCAATCTCGGCCGCTATTCCTTGGCGCTCGATCCTCCCGATTTTGCGATGTCACCGCCGGTCGGCCATATCGACATCCAGAATTTCACCCGCGCCGATGAACTGATCGCTATCGGCCGTCGCGAGACCGAAAAGATCATCCCGCAAATATTGGCAAAGCTGGCCGAAAGACGTGCCTAAATAACAGGCAATTGTGCTGCGATGCACAAAACTTACGCGCCTTTGAGCGAGCGGCTTTCTTAAAAATCCAGTGATTCCCTAGTCTTGCGATTCTGGCACACGCTTTGCTGAGTGTCCCCCAGTAACAACCACAGGGGGCGTAATGAAATTTATCATAGCCATAATCAAACCGTTCAAGCTTGACGATGTTCGTGAAGCACTGACCGGTGTCGGCGTGTCCGGCATGACCGTAACCGAGGTCAAGGGCTTTGGGCGGCAAAAGGGCCAGACCGAAGTCTATCGTGGTGCGGAATATACCACCAACATGGTTCCGAAACTGAAAATCGAGGTGGCCTGCAGCAGCGCTATCGCGGCCCAGGCGATCGAGGCCATTCAGGCGGCGGCAGGCACGGAATCGATCGGCGACGGCAAGATATTCACGCTCGGTCTCGAAGGCGCCGTCCGCATTCGTACGGGTGAAACCGGCGACACAGCAATTTAATCGGGGAAGCAGATACTCATGAGAAAATTTTTAACAAAACTGACTGGATTGGCGGCGCTGGCCAGCCTTTCGGTCCCGGCCTTTGCGCAGGAGGCTGCCGAAGCAGCCGCGGCGGTCCCCAATCCGGGAAATAACGCCTGGATGATGACCGCAACGATCCTGGTCTTGCTGATGATCCTGCCAGGTCTCGCCCTGTTTTACGGCGGTCTTACCCGCACCAAGAACATGCTGGCGACGATGACGCAAATCGGGGCAGCCGCCTGTCTCGCAATGCTGATCTGGGTCACCTACGGCTATGGTCTGGCGTTCGGTCCTGAAGGCAATGCCTTCATCAGCTGGGGCAAATTCTTCCTCGCTGGCGTAGATAGCAGCAGCACCGCGGCGACATTCTCCGACGAAGTGATCTCGGAATATGTGTTCATCTCGTTCCAGATGACCTTTGCCGCGATTACGCTAGCACTTGTCCTGGGGTCGGTTGTCGAGCGGATGAAATTTTCGGCAATCATGGTTTTTGGCATAGTGTGGCTGACCATTGTCTATTTCCCGATCGCTCATATGGTTTGGGCCGGCGGCGGACTGCTCTTTGAAATGGGCGCTCTCGACTTTGCCGGTGGTACGGTTGTGCACATCAACGCCGGTGTATCGGCGCTGGTTGCGGCGCTCATCCTCGGCAACCGCAAGGGCTATCCGAAAGAACCAATGGCTCCGCACAGTCTGACGCTGACGATGGTGGGCACCGGACTGCTCTGGGTTGGCTGGTTCGGCTTCAACGCCGGTTCCGAACTGGAAGCAGACGGCACGGCCGGCCTGGCGATGATCAATACCTTTGTTGCCACGGCTTCGGGTGCTCTGTTCTGGATGGTTGCTGAAAGGCTTAGCGGTCACAAGGGATCGGCGCTTGGGTTCTGTTCGGGCGTGATTGCCGGTCTGGTAGCGGTAACTCCCGCCGCCGGTAACAGCGGACCATTTGGCGCGATCGTGCTGGGTGCGGTTGCATCGCTGATCTGCTATTATTCGGTATCCTTCCTGAAGCCACGGCTCGGCTATGACGACTCGCTGGACGCCTTCGGCATCCACGGTGTCGGCGGTATGGTCGGCGCGATCGGCACCGGCATTGTCTATCAGCCGATGTTCGGCGGACCGGGCGATGGCTCCACCGCCATGGGCGCACAGGTGATCACCCAGATCATCGGTGTGCTGGTCACAATCGGCTGGGCCGGGATCGGAACGGCTATCGCGATGTTTGTCGCCAAGCTGGTCACTGGCCTGCGGGTCACCGAAGAAGTCGAGCGCGAAGGCCTCGACCTCGGTGAACATGGCGAGCGCGCCTATAATTACTGATTGCTAGTTTGGCGCCGGCCCTCTCTCTCCCATACTCGGGTCGGCGCCTCACATTGTTCCTCCTGCGAACAAACGACTTTATGGCCGGTGATGTGAAAACATCCCGGCCTTTTTTTTCCCGAGACAAGCAGCAACAACCTGAAAGGCGCTAAAAGCACCGGTAGGACCGCCGCGATCTGCTGCCGGATCCGTTTCATTTGCAATTGCCGGGTGCGGCTGTCATTTGACGGCGGTCATTCATAACAGGGAAACGCCATGTCCTATCAAGAGCAGGCCGCTGAAATTTTGAACCGCGTTGGTGTATCCGCGGATCGCATTGCTGCCGGCAGACTGGCCGTCCACTCTCCCTTGACGGGAGAGAAACTAGCCGCGGTGGAAGTAACCGAAAGCACCGACGTTAATCAGGCCATCGCCCATGCCCACGAGGCGTTCCTGCAATGGCGCACGGTGCCCGCGCCGCGACGCGGCGAACTGGTCCGGCTGTTTGGAAATGCCTTGCGCGAACACAAAGATGAACTTGCGCGACTGGTTGCGATAGAGGCGGGAAAAATCCCGTCCGAAGGCGCTGGCGAAGTGCAGGAAATGATCGATATTTGTGATTTTGCGGTCGGTTTGTCGCGGCAGCTATACGGTCTCACTATTGCCTCTGAACGGCCCGGCCACCGGATGATGGAGACCTGGCACCCGCTGGGCGTGGTCGGAGTGATCTCGGCGTTCAATTTTCCGGTCGCGGTCTGGGCGTGGAACACAGCGATTGCTTTGGTCTGCGGCAATAGCGTGGTCTGGAAACCGTCGGAAAAAACGCCGCTGACCGCGATGGCTTGTCATGCGATTTACGAGCGAGTGGCAGCAGATTTTGATGAAGCGCCCAAAGGCTTGGCCGGTCTTGTCATCGGCGGAGCGGAAACAGGGGAGCGGCTCGCCGATCATCCGCAAGTGCCGCTGGTTTCTGCCACCGGTTCGACCGCGATGGGAAGGGCAGTGGGGCAGCGCCTCGCCAGTCGTTTCGCCAAGTCGATATTGGAACTGGGCGGCAATAATGCCTGTATCATCGCGCCTTCGGCTGATCTGGATATGGCGGTGCGCGGCATATTGTTCAGTGCGGTCGGTACCGCGGGACAACGCTGCACCAGTATGCGGCGGTTGTTCGTCCATGACGATATTTACGAAGAGCTGCTAACCCCGCTGAAAGCTGCTTATGACAGCATTTCGGTCGGTGACCCGCTGGCGGAGGATGCCCTGGTCGGGCCGCTGATCGACCAGGCCGCCTTTGACGGCATGCAAGACGCGCTATTGCTGGCGAAAGACCAAGGTGGAGTTGTCACAGGCGGTGGTCGCCATGAGAGTGGCAGTGCCGATGCATATTACGCCAAACCGGCGCTGGTCGAGATGGCGGAGCAATCCGATATCGTCTGTCGAGAGACCTTTGCGCCAATACTCTATGTAATGCGATACCGAGAACTCGACAGCGCCATCGAGCTGCAAAACGCCGTCGGAGCGGGCCTGTCATCCTCGATCTTCACCATGAACATGCGCGAAGCCGAACAATTTCTGTCCGCAGCGGGTTCCGATTGCGGGATCGCCAATGTCAATATCGGCACTTCGGGTGCGGAGATCGGCGGTGCCTTTGGTGGTGAAAAGGAAACCGGTGGCGGTCGTGAGTCCGGTTCCGATGCGTGGAAAGCCTATATGCGCCGCGCGACCAACACGATCAACTATTCGGCCGACCTGCCGCTGGCGCAAGGCGTGAACTTCGACCTCTAGACCCTCTCCTGCGTGGCGGTGCCGGCACGCCCAGATCAGCCTTGATAAAATCCGCTGCCCGCTCGCCGATCATGATGCTCGGCGCGTTGGTGTTGCCGCTGATAATTTCCGGCATGATCGAAGCATCGGCAATATAGAGGCCTTCCAGTCCTTTGAATTTCAGACGCGCATCGACTACGGCTGCATCGTCCGGACCCATGCGGCAGGTGCCGACGGGATGATAAACGGTATCGGCGCGCTGCCGGATTAACGCGTCCAGTGCTGCATCATCGTCCATATCGATAGGATACCGATCGGTAGGTGCAAAATCGGTCAACGGCGGGGATTCCAATATCCGTTTCATCTGCCGGACACCCTTGCGCAAGGTCGCGATATCCCGGTCATCATCGAGGAAATTCGGGTCAATTGCCGGTGGCGCCTCCGGATCGCGATCATTGAGCCTGACCGTGCCCTTGCTATACGGGCGCAGCACGCAGGCGTGACAGCTGAAACCATGGCCCTTGACCTTCTCGCGACCATGGTCTTCGAGCATCGCCGGGACGAAATGATATTGGATATCGGGGGCAGGGACGTCCGGTCCGCTGCTCCAGAACCCGCCCGCTTCGGCATAAGGCGTTGTCATGATCCCGGTCCGCTTGACCCGGTGCTGGATGATGGCCTTGGCCATGCGCACGGTGCCCGCGAGGGAATCGCCGATCAGTTCCCTGGACTCGGTCTGATAGCCGGAAACAAAGTCGATATGATCCTTCAGATTCGCGCCGACTTCGGGCTTGTCGAGGACGACATCGACGCCCTTGTCCCTGAGATGTGCAGCCGGACCAATGCCGGACAGCTGCAATATATGGGGCGTTCCGAAGGCGCCGGCGGACAGAACGACCGCACTGCGCGCGTTGATCGTTTCGCTACCCGACCCGCGCTTGATCTGGACGCCGGTCACGCGGCCTTCCTTGACGATCAGCTTCTCGACCAGTGATTTGGTCTTGATCGTCAAATTCGGACGAGAACGGGCGGGGTCGACATAGGCGCGCGCGGCGGACCAGCGTTCGCCGTCCTTCTGCGTAACTTGGTAAATGCCGATGCCTTCCTGCTTCTCGCCATTGAAATCATCGAGAATGGGCAGCTGCAAATTGCGTGCCGCTTCGACGAAGGCGAGGCTCCCCGGGTTCGGCCATTTCTGGTCGGAAACGGAAAGCGGGCCATCGCCGCCATGATGCTCGTCGCCGCCGCGTTCGTTGCCTTCGGACTTTTTGAAATAGGGCAGGACATCATCATGGGACCAACCGGTGCAGCCCATCGCCGCCCAATTGTCATAATCCCATTTGTTGCCGCGAATATAGACCATTGCGTTTATCGCGCTCGATCCGCCAAGCCCGCGTCCGCGTGGTTGATAGCCGATACGCCCGTTCAGGCCCTTTTGCGGAACAGTGTCAAATTTCCAATTGGCGTTTTTCAGCAGAAACGGCATCATACCCGGTGTTTTGACAAGAAAATTGTCATTGCGCCAGCCCGCTTCGATCAGGCAGACGGTGCTTTTCGCGTCTTCGCTCAGCCGTCCCGCGACTGCACTGCCGGCGGAACCGCCGCCGATGACGATGATGTCAAATTCTGCCATATACCCGTCTCTCTCCATCTGCGCTGTCGGCGCATTTTGGGAAGGCTATATTGTATTGCACCGGCCGTGCACAGAGCAAATAGTCCCACTATCGCACCACCGATCATGTCGATCAGATAGTGGGTCCCTTCAACCGGGGTGGAAAGCAGCATCGCGGCATTGATCGCCAATAGCGGCCAACGCAGATAGCGGCACTGCCACGCCATGGCGATATAGATAACCGCCGCTGCGGTGTGGAAACTGGGCGCGCAAACCAGCCCCTGAAGCGCCCCGAGATCAACCATATAAAATAGATCGTTCCGCAATAGCGGAATCAGTTCTGCCTGATATAGGGCGCTGGTTGGCATGTAGGGAACCGGCCCTTGCCACACATAGGCCAGCGGGCCGACTGCCGGAAAGGCAAGAAACAGCATCATGGTGATTACCGCTGCGAGCCAGAAGCTGAACAGGAACATCTGCGCGCGGGCGCGTTCGCCGTTGATCGCAAGGCCGCCGAGCAGCAACAGGGGTGACACATAGATATTGGCATAGGCGAAACTGCCAGCCGATTGCAGCCATGGATTGTTGACGACCAGTAAATACCAGTCCATCCACACAAAGCCCAGAAACGCGTCGATACGCGCCAGCGCCGGGTCGACAAACCCGGTAGTTGCGGCAGCGGCGGGATAGGTCGCGGTCGCGCCGAGCAGGCTGATGAACAGGAAGAAGCCGACATATTCGCAAAAATCACGCGCGATCCGCTGCCAGCCGGTTGAATGGTCCTGCATCAAATAGCGGATGGCAGCCAGCAGGGTGAGCAGCAGAAAATATTTGCTGTTGCTGGGTTTGAAAAAATCCATGCTGAGGCCAGCCCATCCCATCATCGCGACCACGATCAGCAGGCTACAGGCCAGCAATCCCAGAAACCAGCTGGTCGGGACGATGCGTGCAAACAGCGTTTGCTTGTCGATGTGAATATCCTGGACGTCGCTCATATCCATGAGCGGGACCTCCCGCGCAACATATCCGCCAACCACGTCTGAATATGTACCAGCACGCGTCGTTCGCGGCCGTACTCCCCCGAAAATCCCAAAAATGGTTCCAATGTGCGACCCGCGTGCGGATCGTGCACGACTGGAGGGGCCCTCAACCCTCTAACGCGCGCTTGCGCTCTTTTTCAGGCAAAGGATAGCGACAAATTCGTAGCGATTGAAAAACCTAGCTTTTAAGATTCTGGCGCCATCGCCGCTTGATCATCTCGCTGCTTTCCCGGCTGCCATCATGGCTCCAGCCGGGTGGCTTGACGAGATAGTTCCACTTATGCCGCCATGGCGCGGTCCACAGGTCTTTGGCTATCCCGATCCATTCGTGAAAGGCCGCCCACAACAGGTTGAAACTGTTCAGATTTTTGATAATCCCATAGTGAATTTCTTCGGCGTCGGTTTCCGGTTCATAGGTGCCGAACATCTTGTCCCAGATGATGAACACGCCGGCATAGTTGCGGTCCAGATAACGCGGATTGGTCGCATGATGGACGCGGTGGTGCGAAGGCGTGTTCATCACCGCTTCGAACCAGGGCGGCATCCGGTCGATCGCCTCGGTGTGGATCCAATATTGATAAACCAGATTCAGCCCCGCGAGGAAGAAGATCAGCGCTGGCGGAAAACCGATAAGAAATAGCGGCAGCCGGAACAGGAAGCTGAGGGCGAAAAAGCCGGTCCAGGTCTGGCGCAGCGCCGTGGTAAGGTTATAATGCTGGCTGCTGTGATGGATGACATGCGCCGCCCAGAACCAGCGGACCCGGTGCGCGGTGCGGTGGAACCAGTAATAGGCAAGGTCATCGAGGATGAAAGCCAGAGGGACGAGCCATAGCGCGCTTGGCCATTCGATCGGGATATCGAAAACCCGATATTGATAGACCCAAAGGCTGAGCGCAAAAACGATTCCGCCGGTCAGAATCCCTGCAACGACGCTGCCTGTGCCCAGCGCCAGCGAGGTGATCGCATCCTTGGTTTCGTAGCGGATCTTCCTATTCTTGCGGCTCCACAGCCACTCCAGAGCGACGGTGATGACAAAAAACGGGACCGCCCAATCGGTCGGGGATGGGAGACTTTCCATAATCGCGTGTACTTACACGAATGTTAGTGGCTGTCCAGTTGCCGCGATTACTCTCCGGCAGCCAGCGCATCGACCATCGCGCGCACGGGAGTTATATCGTAGCCCGCATTGCCAGCCAGCCGGGCGATTTCGTCCGGTGCAACACCCTGCTTGGCCTGCGCCAGCGACCACAGCAGCGTCGAGCGTGTGCCGGACCGGCAGTAAGCCAGTGTCTTGTCGCCATCGGCAAGTGCCGCGATCATCGCATCGACCTGTGGCCCTGAAAAGCCGCTGTGGGTTATCGGAATCGCAATATATTTCATGCCGGATTCCCGCGCCGCCGCTTCAATATCCGCGCTTTGCGGCGCCGATGGATCTTCGCCGTCGGGGCGATTGTTGATGATCAGGGTGACGCCTTCGGCCTTGGCTGCGGTGATATCGTCGAGAGTGATTTGGGGGGATACGCTGAGGCTGTCATTGATTTTACGGAACATGCTATTGGTCTCCTCTATCGGAACGGGTGTATCGGTTGCGGTAGCGGCGCTACAGCCGATCAAGGCAATCGGTAATATTGCGGATAGATAGTTCATACACTTTCCTGTTGCGCCTCGGTCACATCGCGAATCACGGCCAGAAAGGCGTCGCCATGTTTCTCCAGTTTCGCCGCGCCGACGCCAGGCAGTTCGCTCAGCGCCGACAGGCTGTCCGGTTTCAGGCCGGTCATATCACGCAGCACGCTGTCGTGGAAGATCACATAAGGCGGGACGCCCAGTTCCTTGGCCAGCTCCATGCGTTTCTTTCGCAGCGCCTCGAACAGGGGGTCGCCGAACGGGTTGGGAGAAGCATTGCCGCCGCGCCGTTTGCGCGATACGCGTTTGGGCGGCTCGACAATCGCGATTTCCTGCTCGCCCTTGAGAATCTTTCGCGCCTCGGGGCCGAACATCAAACCGCCATGATCGGTGTTGCGCAGCGCATCGCGGAGCAATAGCGAGCGCGAAACCGGCTTGATCAGCAGCGCTTCCTCTGCACCGACAATATCGAACACCGAAAGCTGGTCATGGCCGCGCGCGATGATTTTTTCATCCTGCCGCCCGGTAAGCACGGCCTCGAGATGGGTGACGCCGAAACTCTGTCCGGTGCGATAGACGGCGGACAGGAATTTGCGCGCCAGCTCGGTGACATTGCGGGTCACCGGGGCGTTCAGGCAATTATCGCAATTGCCGCATTGATCTGGCGGACTTTCGCCAAAATGGCGGAGCAGTATCGCGCGGCGGCATCCCGGGGTTTCGACCAGACCGCCCAGTGCGGCGAGCCTTGTCCGCTCGCTCTCGAGCCGGGTCTCGTCAATTTCCCCTAGCCGCTGCCGCGCCTTGGCGAAATCTTCCGCACCCCAGAACATGTGGGCCTCGGCCGGATCTCCGTCACGGCCGGCGCGGCCGGTTTCCTGATAATAGGCTTCGATCGATTTGGGCAGTCCGGCGTGGGCGACAAAGCGCACATCCGGTTTGTCGATGCCCATGCCGAAAGCGATGGTCGCAACCATCACCATATCTTCGGAGGCGACAAAATCATGCTGGTTCTGCTGGCGAACTTCCGGTGGCAGGCCGGCATGATAGGCGCGAGCGCTGCGTCCGGTGCTGGCGATCTGGCTGGCCATTTTTTCGGTTGCCGCGCGGGTTTGCGCATAGATTATACCCGGTCCCGCTATGCGATCGACCAGATCCCCGACCTGCCGCGCCAAGCCGCTGCGCGGGCTCATGCTGTAGCGGATATTGGGGCGGTCAAAACCTGCGAGGATCATGCCGTCGGGTTCTATGCCCAGCTGCACCAATATATCGTCCCGGGTATGCGCGTCGGCGGTTGCGGTCAGTGCGAGCCGCGGCACGGAACCAAAATGGTCGAGCAGAGGGCGGAGCAGCCGGTAGTCCGGCCGGAAGTCATGGCCCCATTCGGAAACGCAATGCGCTTCATCAATGGCAAAGAGCGATATATCGGTCTGCTCCAGCAGCTCGCGAAAATGGGACTGTGACGCGCGTTCCGGCGCGGCGTAGAGCAGATCAAGCTCACCGGCCTTCAGACGGGCTATCGTCTCCGCCCGGTTATCATCGGCGGAGGTGAGGGTGGCCGCCCTGATCCCGACGGCTTCGGCGCTGCGGAGTTGATCGTGCATTAGCGCGATCAGCGGTGATATCACGATGGTCGTGCCGGGGTTGGCGATGGCGGGCAGCTGATAGCAGAGCGACTTGCCGGACCCGGTGGGCATCACGGCGAGCGTATTCTGTTTCGCCAGCACGCGCGTCAGCACCTGTTCCTGCATGCCGCGAAAGCTGTTAAAGCCGAAGGTCGATTTGAGCAGGGGAAGGAGGGCAGCGGTCATTCTCAACTCCCTAGCCAGAGACAGCACTATGCGAAACCGCAAAAGCGATTTTGACCGAAATTGTAATCCGTGATGGCGGCGGATATGGTTGCAGCAATGGTGACCGGTGATCCCTCTGCAGGGGCGTCGCCTGTTACGCCGTCTCCCGCTGGTCTTCCGCCTGCCGCTTCCACATATCCGCATAGAGTCCGCGCTTGACCAATAATTGCCGGTGGCTGCCGCGTTCTGCGATACGACCTTCGTTGAGGACGATGATCTCGTCGGCGTGGGTGATTGTCGAGAGCCGGTGTGCGATGATCAGAGTGGTTCGGCGTTCGGAAATTTTTGCGAGGGTCGCCTGGATTTCATCCTCGGTGCGACTGTCGAGCGCCGACGTGGCTTCGTCGAGAATAAGGATCGGCGGATTTTTGAGCAACGTGCGGGCAATCGCGACGCGTTGTTTCTCGCCGCCGGACAATTTCAACCCGCGCTCGCCGACCTGTGTGTCATAGCCGCCGGGCAATTTGGCGATAAAGCTATCGAGCGCCGCCCCGCGCGCGGCTTCCTCGATCTCCGCCCGGGTCGCGCCTTCGCGGCCATAGCCGATATTATAGCCGATGCTGTCGTTGAACAGCACGCTGTCCTGCGGCACAATGCCGATCGCGCCGCGCAGGCTGTGCTGGGTGACTTCGGCGATATCCTGACCGTCGATCAAGATCCGTCCGGCTTGCGGATCATAGAACCGGAACAACAGCCGCGCGATCGTCGACTTGCCGGCACCGGATGGCCCGACAATGGCCAGTGTCCGGTCTGGCGGCACTTCAAAGTCGAGGCCATGCAGGATCTGTCGATCATCATCATAGTTGAACACGACATTTTCAAACCGAACCGCTCCATCGGAGACCTGCAGCGGCTTCGCTCCCGGCTTGTCTACAATTTCCTGCTTGGTATCGATCAGCTTGAACATCGCGTCCATGTCGACCAGACCCTGCCGCAAGGTGCGATAGACGGTGCCCAGCATATCCAGCGGCCGGAACAGCTGCATCAGCAGCGCGTTGACCAGCACCAGATCGCCGACCGTCAGGTTGCCCTGTTGCCAACCGTAAACGCTGAATGCCATCGCGCCGATCATGGTCAGATTGGTGATGATCGACTGGCCGATATTGAGCAGACCGAGCGAGTTTTCCGATTTGACCGCGGCACTGGCCCAATCCCGCATCGCCTTGTCATAGCGCTCGCCTTCGCGGCGTTCGGCGGTGAAATATTTGACCGTCTCGTAGTTGAGCAGGGCATCGACCGACCGGCCGATCACCCGCGTGTCCATGTCGTTCATCCTCGCCCGCAGCGCATTGCGCCAGTCGGTCACCTTGCGGGTGAAGGTGATATAAATGGCGACCATCGCCATCGTTGCAGCGACGAGCCCGAAACCGAATTTGATCTGGAAAATAACAAGCACCGCCGCGAGTTCGACAAATGTCGGGGCGATGTTGAACAGCAGAAAATAGAGCATCACATCGATGCTCTTGGTCCCGCGTTCGATGACCTTGGTGACTTCGCCGGTGCGGCGGCCCAGATGAAAGCGCAGCGACAGGCTGTGGAGATGGGTAAAAACTTTGGTTGCAAGGCGACGGGCTGCCTGCTGACCGACCTTTTCAAATACGATATTCCGCAGATTGTCGAACATCACCTGCCCGAACCGCGCCAGACCATAAGCGGCAACCAGAGCGAGCAACACGGTCAGTTCGGTGCCGAGATCATCGTCGGCCATGCCGTCGATAACCGCCTTGTACAGGAACGGCATCGTGAGTACCGCGGCCTTCGCACACAGCACTAGTAATCCGGCGACAATGATCCGGAGACGTAACCCGGGTTCGCCCTCTGGCCAGAGATAGGGCAGGAAACGCTTGAGCGTGGGAATCATCGGCGGGTCAATCTGACCCTCGGTAGCATAATCAGGTGGCATGGCCTCGGATGTAGGGATGCCTGCGAAGAAAGTCTATCTGGCTAAATTGCCCGACTGCATGGTGCGTCAGAAACTGCCGCTGACGGTCAACCGGTAAATCAAACCGAATTCGCGGCTGCGGTCCTCGACAAAGGCGATCGGTCCGTCGCGGCGGTTTGCGTATACGGTGCGGGTAAAATTCTCGCTACGCCCGAGCAGATTTCCCAGATTGGCCTGCACCGTTAGCCCGAAAACATCCTTATGCTCTACAAATATCCAGCTATAGGGTGCACCGGTGCGGAAGCGGTTGATCTGGTCGAGACGCAGAAAATCCGAATAGCGGAAATCTTCGACACCGGCACCCCATGCCCAATTACTGCCGGGAATGTCGTGGCGTAGAGTGGCTTCGTAGGTGAATATCTTGTCGTCGCTGATCCGCCGGGAAATCCCTGTCAAAGGATCATGCAACGCACTTTTCCGGACCTCGCCTTCAAGATCAAGCTTGGCACCCCTCCAGCCGATCGGATCGAACAGGATGCTGGTCACCAGTTCCACGCCATAGCTGTTGGCGCTGTCAAGATTGCCGCGTGCCTCGGTGGTGGCTGTTATCGGGATGGAATCGACTATGTCGCTGAATTTTTGCCCGTATATATTGACGGTCATTGATCCCCATGGCCCCAGCTTCTGCGTCGCTTCCAGTTCCGCTCGCCAGCTTTGCGGCGGCACCAGTTCGGGATTTCCTGCATTTCCGTTGTTCTGGGATACATCGACGGATTGGACAAAATCAAAGAAATTGAGCTGGCCGACCAACCGCTCTACTTTCAAACTGACATCCAGATCCGACTTCGGTCTCCATGCTAGTGAAACCGATCCCTTCGGGCGAACGAAGGACCGGCTCTGTCCAGCCGCACCGCTCTGGCTGATCTTGCTATATTCGCCGCCCAGGGTCGCCTGAAGACTTAGATTGTCCGACAGAGGGCGTCCGTAAGACCCGATGAATTCGCCGCGATATTCGGTGACTTTGCTATCGGCATTGGTCAAGGCGACAGGTTGGAAGTTGCCTTGGGGATCGAGCACCGCCAAAGCGGCTTCATTGTCGAGAAAATTATAGGCACCCTCGACACTGAAACCCCAGTCTGTACCACCTCCGGTTTTCCAGCCATATTCGGCGCGCAAAATCGACTCGCCCTCATCGGTCACCCGGTCAAACCGGCTGCCTCTGGCAGGCGTGATTCCGTCGGTAAAAGTCTGTCCGAAAAAATCGCTGACCGGGCTATGTTCGAAGCGCTGCAAACCGATGAGTTTCAGCCGCCCGCTGCCCAGAGCAAATTCATAATCCGTACTGAATTCCGCATTCCATTCATTCTCGCGGCTATTATAGAGTTCGAAAATGTCGGGCTGACCAGCCTGGGTGCGATCGGTAGCAACCGATTCCCGGCGGCGGGAAATCTGATAGCTGCCGTTTGCGTTGAATACCGATCCGCTTTCACTGGTGCGGCTGAAAGTACCGCTCAGTTTCGGGCTGTCCTGCCGATAGCGGGCGACCTCGTCGCGTTCGAACAGCAGGTTGCCAAAGCGGTCGGTGACCTGTTCGGGGCCTTCGACGCCATTGCGCGCGGCATCATTTTCGATCGAAATTGTGAAATCGCCCTTGCCCAGCTTGCCGCTGATCGAGGCTTCGCCATTAAACCAGTTGTTACCCGACCGGCGCCATCGCGGGTCCCATTTGAAATTGCCGCTCAGACCGGTTGCGTTGTCGACATCGGTTACGAGGTTGAGCACCTGTCCGGAAAGGCCGGAGATGCTGAGCGTCGCCCCGTCGACAATTTCGACACGCACAACATTGGCCGCTGAAATCCGGCCGAGGAAAGTGAAGGCGTCAGTATTTTTGCCGGAGATACGCGCGCCGTTTATCAGGACATTTTCGTCGGCCTGACCCAGGCCGCGTTCGTCGCTGTCACCGGTGTCGATTGTGAATCCGGGTACCTGACGGACAATGTCGAGTGCGGTACGGGGGTTGAAACGGGCAAATTGTCCGGCGTCATAAATCTGTCGTCCGTTTTCTGTACGCGGTTGCAAGGATGATGTTGCCGCAGTCTGGGCATGAACTGCAGGGGGGAACAAATTTGATGCCGACATCGCAGCCATGGCAATGCCGGATAAGATCAGCGTGTTTTGGTTCAAGAAATTTCCCCCAAGTCATTCGTTCTGGAATGGCCGCTGCTATGTCCAATTGGTTGCAACCGATACCGGCTTTCGATAAACTACATGCGTAGTCGGATGAACAGCATTGCTCGTTTCGAGCGTTAAGCCATTCAATCTTAATGTTTGTTGAAAAAAAGTACCCAGGCCGCCGCGCAGTTGGCGAGCGTATAGATGAAATAGAAGATCACCGCAGTGAGCATGCCCATATTGGCGAAAATCATGGCCGAGACGAGCATGAAAAATTCCAGCATATAGCTGCCATAGGGGCCAAGAATCTTCCGGAAGCTGCCGCGCGCTTCAGCAATGATCGGATGGTTGCTCTCGAGCATGGCCTTGTGCATCGCGAAGTTTGCGACGCCGCAAAGGAAAATGATGAATATATACATGGCTTCAATATAAGCCCATTTGTCGCCATTGTCATTTGGTCAAAAAATAATCCTCCAATCCGGATCGAAGGAAAGTTGAATGGATTTTGCAGGCAAGACAGCGGTGATCACCGGCGGCGCAACCGGCATCGGCCTGGCATTGGCCGGACAGATGGGCAGGGCAGGCGCAAGGATCATCCTGTTCGAACCGCGCGAAAATTGTCTGCAGCAGGCAGTTGCCGTCCTATCCGAAGAAGGGATAGACGCGAAATATCTTGTCGGCGACGTCAGCGATCCGGATCAGGTCGAGGCGCTGGCGGATTTTGCCTGGTCGGAGAATGGGCGCGGCGACATCATTGTTAACAACGCCGGGGTCAGTGGACCGCGCGGCGGCTTGTTGGATACCGACCTTGACGAAGCCCGGGCGTTGTTTGACGTCAATTTTTTCGGCGTGTGGAACGGGATCGCGACCTTTGGTCGCCGGTTTCGGGAAGACGGGTTGCCTTCAGCCATTTATTCTACGGCGTCTGAAAACGCCTTGTTCAACGCGCTCCCGGCAGGAAGCGGCGGCGCTTATGTGCCGAGCAAACATGCTGTGCTTGCACTTATGGATGTGTTCCGGCGCGAGAAGCATTTGAATATAGAGACTGGCGTGATCATCCCGGGCTGGGTCGCCACACCGATGACGCGCGATATGGGCATGGCCGCGGATGAGTTTGCCGCAGTTATTTTCAAGCAGATGCAGGCGGGTGAATATTATCTGGTCGGTCATGCCTATAATGTTGTGCGGATTTCCGAGCGTCAGGCGGAAATTGGCGAGGCCTACGCCAAATATGCTCCGCGTTATGATGGTGATGATGAATATGATGTGCAGATATATTATGAAAAGATGATCGCAGATCGCAAGAAATAGATTTTTTGTCGCAGGCCAGAGCTGCTTTGTCCCTTCCAGACAAGTTGAAAAATCATGGCAGGTACTCGCTTTCAAATGCGGGCTGACGTGACGGCGGCATGTTACGAATAAAACAAATTCTTCACTTCATAACCGTCCTATCGCTCGGTTACTGTAAATCCCGGAACGGTTTCGCCTTCGACATGTCCCTTGTGATACATGTCCATATAGATCGAGACTTTGCCCGGCGCAGCATTGCCACAATCTACGTCATAAACATCCATGATATTGCGATAGGGGCCGTCGCCGACATTGCCGGCGCGCGAATAGGCGGGGGGCTTGCCATCGGCGCAACGCAGACGGTTCAAATAGGCACGTTGCCCGGGAGGAAACTCGGCGCGTACCGGATTTTCGGCACTTCCCATCGGATATTCCGCTGCCTTCTCTATTGCCTTCTTGAGTTCCTTCCCCTGCAAGGCAGATTCTCCCGCCATCATGGAAGCGTATGGGTCGCGTGCCGCCGCGTTGGTCGCTGGCAGTAGCAGACCGCTCATCAGCGCTGCGCCCAAAACCAGTTCATGTTTCATCGGTTCACCTTTCATATGAGGGTTGGCGGGCCAAAACTGGGCCGATTTCCATCGCAAATCAAGAACCCCGAAATGCTGCCTGGGTGCGGACCTGAAGCGGTGCAACATTCCTTGCAGTCGCGGAAAAATCGTGAAGGCCGCAAAATAGGGCGATATTTTTTGCTTCTTGCCCGTGTTGTTACGATCAATTTAACCATTTTAGCCGATTGTACGGCCATTGAGTTGTGGGATTCAGAGTGGCCAAAAATTTTTTACAAGCATTTTCAAACGACTCCGCCAGAAGCGCGGAGGCTGTATCGGTGTCGGTCATCACGTCGAATGATCACGCCCGGCGTGTCGAGATTCTTGATGATTTCGAGCAAGCGGGAATAAGCTGGCTTTGGGCAACCGATGCTGACGGTCATTTGGTATATCTTTCGGAAAAAGCAGCAGAAAGTCTGAACAAGCCGATCAGCGAGTTGCTGGCTGTTCCATTGACCACATTGTTTGAAAATGACCCTGACAACCCGGATGAAAAATCCGACCGGCCGTTCAAATATCATCTTAGCAAGCGTAGCAAGATCACCGATCTGGTCGTTCGCCGGGTGCCGGCGACACTCGGCCGCGAAGACCGTCCGACGTGGTGGCTGATTTCCGGGCATCCCAAATTTGACGATTCGGGGAATTTTCAGGGCTATCGCGGCAATGCAAAAGACGTAACCGTCGAATATCAGCGCAAACTGGAAGATTCCCGGGCGGCCGAATTCGACTCGCTGACCGGGCTCGCCAATCGTCACCGTATGGATAGCCGGCTGACCGGGATGCTGGGCGCGTTTAAAGCCGCCAACCGCAGCTGTGCGATCATGATGCTGGATCTCGACCGTTTTAAACAGGTCAATGATACGATGGGCCATGCTGCCGGCGATGAATTGCTGAAGCAGGTGGCAAAGCGGATGCGCGGGATAATCGGCGAAAGCGGCGAAATCGGCCGTTTGGGCGGCGACGAATTCCAGGTCATTCTACCTGATATGGATGACCGGGGAAAACTCGGAGAGCTTGCCGAAAAAATCGTCAAGCTGGTCTCTCAACCCTATCCGATCGATGACAAGCGCGCCACGATCGGCACATCCATTGGTATCGCAATCGCCCCCTATGATGGTGTGGAGAAGGACGAGCTGGTCCGCAGTTCCGATCTCGCCCTTTACGCGGCCAAAAATTCTGGACGCGGGCAATTCCGCTTCTATTCTGCCAATCTGAAAAACGAGGAAGAAGAACGGCGCCTGCTGGTCGAGGATCTGCGCGACGCACTCGCCAATGATCAGGTTGAACTTCACTATCAGCCGGTCGTGCGCACCGATGACCACATGATCGTCGGGTTCGAGGCGCTGATGCGCTGGGTTCATCCGGAACGGGGAGGGGTTAGCCCGGCCGTGTTCATTCCGATTGCGGAAGAATTGAATCTGATAAACCAACTGGGTGAATGGGCGCTGCGCCGAGCCTGTGAAGATGCTTTGAGCTGGCCAAAATCCGTCCGGGTGGCGGTCAATGTGTCGGTCGTGCAATTTGCCAATAGCGGGTTCCCGCAGATCGTGATGAATGCCCTTGCTTCGAGCGGTCTCGATCCCGAACGGCTGGAACTCGAGCTGACCGAAAGCGTCTTCATGGGGGACAGCGAAACCATCGACAACACCTTCAAAATTCTCAAGGAACTGGGAGTGCGACTGGCGCTGGACGACTTCGGCACTGGCTATTCGTCGCTCAGCTATCTTCGCTCGGCTCCGTTTGACAAGATCAAGGTCGACAAGAGCTTCGTCGATTCCTGTACCCAAAAGGACAAGAACAGCGCCAAGATTATTGCAGCAATCATCAGCCTGTCTGAAGCACTGGGAATGGAAACCACCGTCGAGGGTGTGGAGGCCTTTGACCAATTCAAGCTCGTTTGTTCCAAAGGAGCGCGTTTCATACAGGGCTGGATCTACTCCAAGGCGCTAAAACTGGAAGAGATCGAGGAAAAACTGGGAAGCGGGGAATTCCGGATCGAGCCCGATGGGCCGGATTTATATCGTCCGGACCGGCGCACCGTTTTCCGTCGTATCGGGGCGATCCATGAAGATCATAGATATGAGGTTGTGATGCGCGACCTGTCCAAATCCGGTGCACGATTTGAAGGCATGCTGGGCGTCCCGATAGGCACTCAACTCGTGCTTGATCTTGGCGGGGGCCAGCTGGTTATCTGCACCGTGACCCGTGCGAAAGAAGCGATGCTGGGGGTCGAGTTTGAAACACCATTGGTTGGTGACGGCGCGGGTGGTTTGTGCACACGCCATCGTGTATCCCCTTACGATCTTTGCGCCGCCGGAATGCCATTGACAGCCTTGCCGCCGGGGAATTATCCGATGAATCAGGATGCGTCCCGTCCGCCCAGCAAACCCAAATTCATGCAAGTTGCCACCAGCGGCTCGTAACCGGCATTATCGCCATGCGAGTGGATGATCTGTTAAGAACTCGTCATTAGAGGAACCTTAGGCCAAACCGCGCGTTTGCTTGGGATAACAGGAGTATCCACTATGTCATCTTTCTCACTTTACATGATCGGCTTTGCAGTATTTCTCGGCGGCCTCGCTTATGGTGCATTCTTGCTGGGCGCTCCTCCGACCTATATCGGAGTAGGAGTCATCATATTGGCCGGAATCGGGCTGATGTCCGCAACCCGCCGTACCCGCACATGCGATATATCTCCGGATGGTGCGGTTGGAGAAACGACGACGACCACGACGCGAAAAGACATTTAACATATTACGGATTGAGCGCGATCCGGCGGCAAGACGCCGACCGGTCGCGCCCTGAACAATCCGGGACTGTCCGACTGCAAATAGTTAGATAAACGTAGGCCGGCCGGACAAAATCCGGATGTTCTTGTGGCCGTACGCTTCGTACATCCGCCTGCGATATCAGCTGTTTTCCAGCAACCGTTCTTTCCTGATCTTCTCCTGCCAGACCAATGGCGCGAGATGATGGACGCTCTGCCCTTCGGCATCGACCGCCACGGTTACCGGCATATCCTGCACTTCAAATTCGTAAATCGCTTCCATGCCCAGATCTTTGAATCCGACGACCTTGGAGCCTTTGATGGCGCGGCTGACCAGATAGGCGCTGCCGCCGACGGCCATCAGATAGGCGCTCTTGTGCTTCTCGATCGAGGCCACGGTGTCCAGTCCGCGCTCGGCCTTGCCGACCATCGCGAGCAGCCCCTGTTCGAGCATCATGTCGGTAAACTGGTCCATCCGCGTCGCGGTGGTCGGGCCAGCGGGACCGACGATTTCCTCGCCCACCGGATCGACCGGACCGACATAATAGATCACCCGGCCGCGAAATTCGACCGGCAACTGTTCGCCCTTGTCCAGCATATCCTTGATCCGCTTATGCGCCGCATCGCGGCCGGTGAGCATTTTGCCGTTCAGCAGCAGGCGGTCGCCATGTTTCCACGTCGCCACTTCTGCGGCGTCGAGCTGATCGAGATGGACGCGCTTCGCTTCCGATGACGGCGTCCAGTTCACATCCGGCCATTCGTCCAGTTTCGGTGGCTCGAGATAGGCAGGACCGGAGCCATCGAGCGTAAAATGCGCATGTCGGGTGGCAGCGCAATTGGGGATCATCGCCACCGGTTTGCCCGCCGCGTGGCACGGCCAGTCGTTGATCTTGACGTCGAGGATCGTGGAGAGCCCGCCAAGGCCCTGCGCGCCAATGCCCAGCGCATTGACCTTGTCAAAAATCTCGATGCGCAATTCCTCGATATCGTTGCGCGGTCCGCGTTCTTTCAACTGTCCCATGTCGATGGGATCCATCAGGGATTGTTTGGCAAGCAATACGGCGCGTTCTGCGGTGCCGCCGATACCAATCCCAAGCATCCCTGGAGGGCACCAGCCTGCGCCCATCAACGGGATCATCTCCAGCACCCAGTCGACGATATTGTCGCTCGGGTTCATCATCTTGAACTTGGATTTATTCTCGCTGCCTCCGCCCTTGGCGGCGACATCGACCGACACCTTGTCACCGGGAACCATCTCGACATGCAGCACGCTCGGCGTATTATCCTTGGTATTGCGACGGGTGAAAGCGGGGTCGGCGAGGATCGAGGCACGCAGCTTGTTTTCCGGATGGAGATAGGCGCGGCGCACACCTTCATCGACGATCTCCTGCATCGATTGCGACGTGTCATCGAGCCGGCAATCCATGCCCCATTTGACAAATATATTGACGATACCGGTGTCCTGACAAATCGGTCGGTGACCTTCGGCGCACATTTTCGAATTGGTCAGGATCTGCGCGATCGCATCCTTGGCCGCGGGCGATTTCTCCGCATCATAAGCTTTGCCGAGGGCCCGGATATAATCCATCGGATGGTAATAAGAGATAAATTGCAGCGCGTCGGCAACGCTTTCGATCAGGTCGGCGGTCTTGATGGTGACGGTCATATTGGCTCCGAAAAACTGATGATGTGCGATCCGCCGTTCTTCTGACCGATATGGACGGTCCGGGCAAGTTTTTGGTGTGCAGTGACATGCCGCGAGCGATTTTACGGCAAATCTATTGTGCCTGTTCGCATTGCTGCGTAACCATGCGCAAAGGGGGAATTATGAAAAACGTATCGCGTGACGGATAGCGCCGTTCAGCAAGCAAGGCCGGCAACCGATCCCGGCGACAGTATTTTCGGCCATCCCAAAGGACTGGTTTTCCTCGCCAGCACCGAAGCTTGGGAACGATTCTCCTTTTACGGCATGCGGGCCCTGCTTGTCCTGTACATGGTGCAAGAGTTGCTGCTTCCCGGCCATATCGAAAATGTTGCGGGCATGGCCGGCTTCCGCAGCGCCGTCGAATCCGTTACTGGGCCATTATCCACACAGGCTTTTGCAAGCCAGATATTCGGGCTTTACGCCGGCTTGGTCTATTTGACCCCGCTGGTCGGCGGCCTGATCGCCGACCGCTGGCTTGGTGCAAGAAAAACCGTGATGACCGGGATTATTCTGATGACCCTGGGGCATTTTGCCATGGCGTTTGAAGTCACGGTCCTGGTCGCGCTGTCCCTGCTCGTCCTCGGCTCCGGTTGCCTCAAAGGCAATATCGCGGCGCAGGTTGGCCATCTCTATCCCAAGGCCGACGAAGCGCGTCGTACGCGAGGCTTCACGATATTTTCCACCGGTATCAATATCGGCGCGGTTGCCGGCCCGGTGGTCTGCGGCCTGTTGGCACAAATTTATGGCTGGCATGTCGGATTCGGAACGGCGGGAATCTTCATGATCGTCGCCGCGGTGATCTATTTTGCCGGGATGACGCATTTTGCAGATGACAGGCCGAACGGTATGATTGCCGAAGGATCGGATCCGCTGACGGCGTCCGAGCGACAAATGCTGTTGCTCGTCAGCTTGATCCTGTTCATCGCGCTGTTTCAATTTCTGGCCTATGACCAGATATTCAATGTCGGCATGATCTGGACGGCAGACCATGTGAATCTTTCCTCCATTGTCGGCACTGTCCCGGTTCCCTGGTTCGCATCGCTCGATTCGCTGTCTTCGGTTTTGGTAGTGCCGTTTCTGATCGCGCTTTGGGCCGCGCTGGCCCGTCGCGGAAAAGAACCGGATGATTTCGGCAAAATCGGAATTGGCGCTGCGGTCATGGCGACATCGATGGCTTCGCTTGCCCTCGGTTCTTGGCTGGCCGGATCTGATAAGGTCCTGATTATCTTTCCGCTGATTGCATTCACGTTGTCTGGCGTTGCCTTCATGTGGACATGGCCGACGATGCTCGCTTTGGTGTCCCGCCGCGCGCCTGCCAAGGTCAATGCCCTGATGATGGCCTGTGTTTATTTAACTGCCTTCGGGTCGGGTATCGGATCGGGCTATATTGCCGGTTTCTACGAAGCGTTGGGCGCAACGGCATTCTGGTTCATGAACGCCGGCATCGCGCTTGTCGGATCGCTGGCCATATTGTTATTCGGGCCGGTCCTGAAACGCACGATGGACCGACTGGACGGCGAGGCGACCGATTAGAAAATCCCTGGGCCGGCTGCAGATTTCAGGAATCAGGCACCGAGGAACATCTTCAGCGACGGCCATTGATCGGTCACCGCCTTGCGTCCCGCATCAATTGCGGCCCTGATCTTCACAGGATTGAATTCCAGCGTGTCCGCAGCCTCAAATCCGGGATCGGGGGCGATGATCCGCACGGGTGCAAAACTGTAACGCGTGAGCTGGGTATCCAGCGGTAGCAGCGCTTCGGAAATTTGCGCGACCGTCAGGCCCATCGTCATCAGCTTGCGAAATTGGGCTTCGCGCGCAGCTATCAAATCGTTGATCAACATGGCATTGCCGACATCATTGGCGGCCACTTCGCTGGTCTGGATACCAACCGAGCGCAAACCGATATCGACCAGATTGTCATAGGTCTTGCCGGGTTCGCGTTCGGGAGCAGGGGGAGACGCCAGCACGACCAGCAGGGCACGGGGTCGCAGTTTCATGGCTGAACTCAGCGGGGTGATATTGCGCACGCCGCCATCGACCCATTGTTCAACCGTTCCGTCCGTGTCCCGGGATTTGAGCGGCTGGAAAAACGGCGGTTGGGCGCTGGAAGCATAGACCCACTGGCCAATGTCCGGATTTTTCTCGTCAACGTCGACATATTTGCCGGTCGCGAGGCTGACGATCCCCACCCGCAATTTCCGCTTCGATTTTTTCAGCTTCTGGAGGTCGGCATAGTCGATGATTTTCGCCTTGATCGCGCTCGCGTCATAAAGCGAATCTGCGCCAAAGATCGCGCCCGCGACGCCAAAGGGACGCTTGCGGTATATGTCGCTATTCCGCTTGATTGACAGCCATTGGTCGAGCAGACCGGGCATATCATCCATCGCGCCTCCGAGCGCCTGGATGGCTCCGGTGGACACACCGGCAAAAATATCAACACGAATCCCGCGATTGGTGATCAGTTCATCCAGCACCCCGACTTGAAAGGCGCCTTTGGCACCACCGCCGGACAATATGACTGCGAGTTGATTGGGCATGGCGCATCTCCTTTTTCGCCGCATTCGGCGTCTGATGCCCCGTTTCTACCTAGCATGAATCACGGTTGGATTCAGCCTTTAAGATTACATGGCGGTTCCGGTTTATTCCTGTCGGCCTGTCTCTACATTGTGGCTGGAAAGACAATTGGCGATCTGCGCGCATTCTTGCTCGGCAAGACGCGAGCGAAAACATAATCCACCATATATGGTGCGACAATTTCGTCGCCACTGCCTGTGCACGACTTGTGGATAGTTTTTTTTGTAAATTTTGACATCTGGTCTTGCACTACGCGCGCGGCCTAGAAAGTCCATGCGTCGCTGCGCTGCACCATGAATCGGCGTTCGACGAAGCGATTCATTTATACGACGAACGGAGTCGTTAAAATGTCATTTACCCCCTTGCATATAATTTCGATTCAGCCACTATAGGTTGTGGTTAGGCCAAGGGGGCACACCAACTTATAGTGTTACACGTCTTTAGCACCGACTCGGTGGGCGGCTCCCTTTGTGCCAAATGCAATAGAATATACGGGATTTCGGGCAGGAAAATAAATGCCCGCCCGGGCTATATAACTGTTAGGATTAGAGCTTCGGCTCGAGTCGAACAAGACAGGAACAAATGCCCGTAGAAAATCCCGATCGTGGAACGGCCAGTAGGTCGCTGTGATTGTTGAATTAGTAGAGTGATTTTAGGGGGCTTTGATGGATTTTAGAGACAACCGCGACAGTGATAATATGTCCGGATCAGATGTGAGTGAGAGTGAAATGGGCGCGGAAGTATTGGATACGCCAAAAAGCAAAGCCAAAAACACAAAGCCGGCCAGCGAACCTGAGGTCAGCAAGAAAGCGGCTGCCGAAGCTGCCTCGGCCAAGGCCAATGATGAAAAGGAACTCAAGGCCGAGCGCGACAGCCACAGCGTTGAAAAACGCCGTTTCAAGATCACGCAGGATGAAAGCCGCGACGATCTGCTGACCGACTTTGGCAAGGAAACGCTCCGCGACCGCTATCTGTTGCCGGGCGAATCCTATCAGGATCTGTTCGCCCGCGTTGCTGACGCCTATGCCGATGACCAGGATCATGCCCAGCGGCTTTATGACGCGATATCCAAGCTCTGGTTCATGCCGGCGACCCCCGTTTTGTCCAATGGCGGCACCGGACGCGGCCTGCCGATCAGCTGCTATCTCAACAGCGTCGACGACAGCCTCGGTGGCATCGTCAACACCTGGAACGAGAATGTCTGGCTCGCCTCGCGCGGCGGCGGCATCGGCAC
>NZ_JBATHY010000056.1:0-23757 GCF_049667325.1 Parasphingorhabdus sp.
TAAGCTTCAAGCCTCAGGTCAAAGCGGAACGATCAGAAGTCTGCATTGATGCAAAACTGGCAAAGCAGGGCAGCGAACTGAAGTTCACGATTCCGCCCACGAACGTAAATATCAAGCCCGCTCCCAATCTGACATTACAAAAGCTGGTTGCCCAAGCCTTTGCGGCCCAAGACCTAATGCTTACAGGCAAATCCAATCCGGCACTTTCAGATTACAGCCGCCGGTATCTCGGACAGCTGGTTCGTATCTCCTGGCTTGCGCCAGATATCATTGCAGCCATTATGGATGGCACGCAGCCCGTTGATCTGACGGGTCGCAAACTCACCCGCGCCAATGCGATCCCGGTTGATTGGCCGAGTCAGAGGGAAATGTTCGGGTTCGCCTGAACGCTCAGCCCAAAATCTCAATGTGCATCTGACAGCCACGAAATCGGCCTGTGAGACACGCGCGATATTTCGGCCCATCTCGCCACCGACAAATGGTCTCTAGCCACCGTTTTGTATTCCGCAGTTTACCTAACCCTCGGAAGTTCGGGGACTAATCCCGACATTCTAACGGCAGCTAAATACTTGATATAAAAGGGAAAACTCGGTGGTGCCGCTTAGAGGATTCGAACCTCTGACCCCCGCATTACGAATGCGATGCTCTACCAACTGAGCTAAAGCGGCATCGCCGAAACGGATGAGCGTCGGCCCCATGCATTTTCGTTGATCGCGCGCCATTACCAGCAGAGCTTTGCCGTGACAAGTCCGCGCGGTCGATAATTCGAGCGGTCGCGGCACCCATGCTTGATTGTCTCCACCAATCAGGCCCGAAGTCATTATCAGAAAATTTACCATATATTTACCATAGGCGATGCATATCGATGTGGAACTAATGCAATTGCAGTGGGGAAGAATGGAAAACCTACGGAATCACGGCGAACTTGGCGATCAGGATACGGCTCCGGCACCTGACTACGCCGCCTATGAAGATGATGACGGCGCTGTGGAAGCGCCGCCAGCCATCGGTCAGGATGAACGCCGCATGCATGTGCGCGCCTATAATTTCTGGGCCGGCCTGCTGGGTGATCGACAATTTCCCAGCGTCGAAGATCTTGCGCCGGAATCCGACGAGGACTTCGGACCGAACAGCGTTTTGCTCGATTTTACCGATGGCGTTGAAAATCCGACAATCCAGTTTCTCGGCCGCGCGCTGCGCGAGGAATGTGAGATTGATGATTCAATCACCGCGATCGACGACGTGCCAGCACGTTCGCTGCTTTCGCGGATCACCGACCATTACTTGCAAATTATTGCCAATCAGGCCCCAATCGGCTTTGAAGCCGAATTCGTCAATCAGCGCGGCGTCACGATCATGTATCGAGGGATCCTGCTGCCCTTCTCGACCGATGATGACACCATTGATTTCATCTATGGGGTGATCAACTGGAAAGAAGTGGCCGCCGACGCCGTCCGGATGGAAATCGAAGACGAGGTGTCCGAAGCCATGCTATCCGCGCCGCCCAAGATTGCGGCCGGGCCGGTCTGGGAAGACGGTCCACATTCTGCCAATCTGGAAGAGCTCGAACTCACTCCGGAGCTGGAGATTGTGCCGGACTTTGCCGCCAATGAAGTCGTCGAGCCGCTCGACGACGATGCCAGCCTAGCCGACTGGTTGTGCGCAGCCCGCGACAGCGCCGTCAATGCGGCTGATTGCGTCGAGCGCAGCCGTGTGGCGCTCTATTCCGCGATCAGTCACGCCTATGATTTCTATCTGATGACCGAGCAACATCCGGAAGATTACCAGATATTGCTCGAAGATTCCGGACTGGTTGTCCAGGATCGCGCGCCAATGACGCCGATTGTGAAACTGGTGTTTGGTGCCCAATATGACAAAACCCGGCTGACCGAATATGCGACCGCACTGAAATATGCGCAGCGTAATGCGGTTGAAAAAGGCACGCTGGGTGACCTTCTCGGTCAGCATGACGGCGGCCTGAAAGCGATTGTCTATGCCGAACGCAAAGCAAACCGTCCGTCTGGTTTGCTATCCAAGGCCCAGTCAGTTGGCGAAGATCTGTTGGCCAGGCTCCGTTCGGCGCCGTCGCGACAATTGCAGGAAATTGACGCCGGGGACTCCGAATTTGTCGTGATCGTCGCTCGCAAGGATTTGAATGGTGAACTGACCATTGTCGGACCGGTACGCGGCAATGAAAAGCTCACCAGCCAAGCGCTCAAACATACCCAATTCTGATTGCTCCCGTTGCCGGATCGAACCCGCCGTTACGCTACGGCCCGTCAGGTATGTAACCAAAATATCACTATTTTCAATATTCCCCGAAACGCACCCGAAAAGGATTGGCTAACCTCTTGAGCGGGTGTGGGAATAGGCGCATAGCGTTGCCACGCCGACGGGATTCTGACTCGTCTGGATCCACTTGGGGGAATAATGGCAGTCAATCGCAAAGCAAAATCCAAGCGAACGAGCCAACCGGCCGACGGCCTCGAAAAGGCGCTGGTCGTAGCCTTTCGCGAAAGCGCGCTGCCGGGCGAAAATATAGGCTTTGATAAAAAAGCCTGCGAAGAAGCGGCACGATACACGTTGCAATGCGCTAACGAACGCCAGGGCAGCGAAGCCAGCCTATCGCTGGAGAGTGTAAGCGGCCACCAGAATCACAGACATCTGCGTCTCGCGATAGTCAATGACGACATGCCGTTTCTGGTGGATTCGGTTTGTGCCACTATCGCGGGGTTCGGACTGACCGTGGAGCGACTGATCCACCCGGTCGTCGCGGTGCGGAGGGATGCCAAGGGCCGTCTGATCGAAATTACCGAACAGGTCACCAGCGGTGAAAAACGCGAGTCCATTATCTATATCGAGCTCGAAAGGACCGACGCCCGTACGCGGCGGGACCTGGTCAAGGCCCTGCGCTCGAACCTCAAGGACGTTGCCGCCGCCGTGGCCGACTGGCTGAAGTTGCAGATCGTGCTGGGCGAAAATGCCGACGCGCTTCCGGAAGGTGAGGGCGCAACTTTGTTGCGCTGGTTCCTCGATCGGAACCTCACACTGCTTGGCCATGAAATTGTCAATGCCAGCGGAGAACGCAAGAAACAGCTCGGTCTGGCGCGGATGCGACCGCAGCCGATCCTGTCCGAAGAAAGCCGCAGGCGCGCTTTTGAATGGTTCGAAAATGGCGGAAAGTCGCCGCTCATCATCAAATCCAATCAGCTTTCAACCGTGCACCGCCAAGTCCTGATGGATCTGATCATTGTCCCGCTGAGGGAGGGGGCCAGGATCACCGAACTGTCGATTATTTCCGGTATATGGACCAGCGCCGCGCTTGCTGCCCCGCCGGAGAATATTCCCCTATTGCGCACCCAGCTCACCCGGCTTTTCGACAAGTTTGAGTTTTCCGAATCCGGCCATGCCGGAAAAAGTCTTACCCACGCATTGACGGCGCTGCCGCACGATCTCCTCATCACATTCGCACAGGACGATCTCGAAAAACTTGCGCTGATCTCGATGTCGCTGATCGACCGTCCGCGGCCCAAATTGCACAGCGTGATATCGCCGCTGGCCCGCCATTTGTTCGCCTTCGTGTGGCTTCCGCGCGAACAGCTCTCGACCGAACGGCGGCAAAATGTCGAGAATATGCTGACCGATGCGACCGGAGCGAAGATATTGAGCTGGTCCAATACGCTGGAAGAAGGCGGAGTATCGTCTTTGCGTTACACGCTCGACATGGGGGCCGATGGCAAAATTCCGGACCCTGATCTGCTCGATCAGGAGCTGGAAAACATGGTCCGGGGCTGGAAACCGGAAGTCGAGCGAAATTTGAGGGAAGCAGGGCAGGAAAACCGGGCTGCCGTGCTGGCCCAGCGCTATGCAAATTGTTTTCCGGGCACCTATCAGTCGACCTATGGCGCATTGGAAGCCGCGAAGGATATCATGCGTCTGTTCAGGCTCGAACGAGGCGGCCAGCGTTCGACAAGACTCTACCGGCTTGCCAGCGATGCCGAGCATCTGCTGCGGTTGAAAATCTATCATCTCGGAGGTGCCCTTCCGCTGTCCGATGCTGTTCCGACGCTCGAGAATTTCGGCTTCACGGTGCTCGAATCGGTTCCCACACCGCTGGACGACGGCCGGTTGGGCTATATTCACGACTTTTTGCTGGAGCTGCGTTCCGCGGAACGATGTGACAGTCTGATTGCCAGGTCCGATGAAATCGAGGCGGCGATTACCAGTGTACTGGATGGCGAAGCTGAAAATGACGGGTTTAACCAGCTTATCACCACCGCGGGCATTGACGCCCGCTCGACCGTATGGATGCGGTCCTGGTTCCGCTATTTGCGTCAGACCGGACTGAGCTATGGTCTGATTACTGTTGTCGAAGCCTTGGCCGAAGCGCCGGATGTCACCGCGGCGATGATCACGCTTTTCCGTGCCCTGCACGATCCGGATTTCGAAGGGGAGCGTTCAAGGGCAGCGAGCCTCGCGACGCGAGACGTCGACGCTGCTCTGGTCAGTGTTCACGCCATCGACGACGATCGCATCTTGCGGCTGTTCCGGGCGGTTATCGAATCGATCTTGCGGACCAATGCTTTTGTCTATCGGGCCGGGGAAGCGCTTGCCTTCAAGATCGAGAGTGCAAAAATCCCCGAATTGCCGGCCCCAGTGCCTTGGCGGGAAATATTCGTTTACAGTCCACGCGTCGAAGGCATCCATTTGCGGGCCGGACCGGTGGCTCGTGGTGGTCTGCGCTGGTCGGACCGGCGAGATGATTTTCGCACCGAAATTCTGGGCTTGATGAAAGCCCAGCGGGTTAAGAATGCGGTGATTGTTCCAACCGGTGCCAAGGGCGGCTTTTTTGCCAAGCAATTGCCGTCGGGCGACGATCGTGATGCGTTTATCGCGGAAGGTATCGAAGCCTACAAGATATTTATCTCCGCGCTCCTCTCGGTGACCGATAATATCGTCAAGGGTAAGGTCGTACCTCCTTCCAGGGTGGAACGTCTAGACGAAGATGACCCGTATTTTGTCGTGGCGGCCGACAAGGGCACCGCCAGTTTTTCCGATATCGCCAACCAGATCGCTATCGATCGCGGCTTTTGGCTGGGCGATGCGTTCGCCAGCGGCGGCAGCAACGGATATGATCACAAGGCGATGGGGATTACGGCTCGCGGTGCATGGGTTTCTGTCCAACGTCATTTCGCCGAAACCGGCGTTGACGTTCAGACCGCACCCATTACCGTGGTTGGGGTCGGCGACATGTCGGGCGACGTGTTCGGCAATGGCATGTTGTTATCGAAGACATTGAAAATAATAGCCGCCTTTGACCACCGGCATATTTTCATCGACCCTGATCCCGATTCGGGGAAAAGTTGGGTCGAGCGCAAAAGACTGTTCGAATTGCCGCGCTCAAGCTGGGATGACTATGACAAAAAACTGATATCCAAAGGCGGCGGCGTATTTTCACGCAATTCGAAGACCATCAAAATATCGAAACAGATTGGCAAACTGCTGGGCTTGCCCGATGAAGGCGAAACGACGCCATCCAAGTTGATGAGTGCGATATTGGCATGCAACGCGGATCTGCTGTGGTTTGGCGGCATTGGTACATATGTGAAGGCCGCGTCGGAGAACCATATCGAGGTCGGCGATCCGGCCAATGACAAGATCCGCGTCAATGCCGAGCAACTCCGGGTCAAGGCCATTGGCGAGGGAGCCAATATGGGCATTACCCAAGCCGCTCGTATCGCCTTTGCCGCCAAAGGCGGACGGATCAATACCGATTTCATCGACAATAGCGCCGGGGTCGATTGCTCGGATAATGAAGTCAATATCAAGATCGCGCTCAATCCGGAACTGGCCAGTGGCAAGCTGAAGCCTGATGCCCGCAATATCTTGCTGGAATCGATGACCGATGATGTCGGTGCGCTGGTTCTTGAAGATAACCGGCTCCAGGCATTGGGCCTGTCGATTGCCGAGATGGGCGGCACAAAAAACCTGCCCTCCTACGTCCGCCTGATCGATCAGTTTGAAGAACAGGGCCAGCTCAACCGGGCGGTTGAAGGACTGGCCAGCAATGAAGACCTGATCCGCCGGGGTCAGGAAAACAAGGGCTTGTACCGGCCTGAACTGGCCGTTCTGATTTCCACTGCCAAGCTGGCGCTGCAGGATGCCATCGAGAATAGTGATCTGGGTGACGATCCCGGACTGAACAGCGAGCTGCTCCAGGCATTCCCCGCCGCGATGCAGAAAGGCCATGAATCAGCCGTTCTCAATCATCAATTGCGCCGCGAAATTATTGCCACCAAACTGGCAAACCGGATGATCAACCGGCTCGGTCTGATTGATCCGTTCGAATTGGCCGAGGAAGAAGGCTGCTCCTTGGGAGAGGTAGCGCGCGCATTCGTTATGGCTGAACGTCTGTTCCACGCCGACCACCTTTGGCAGGCACTGGAAGTAGCCGAAATTGGTGAAGACATCAGAATCGTCCTGTTCGATCGTCTCGCTTACGTCCTGCGCTCGCACATGGCGGACCTGATGCGGATCGGGGTCTCCGATGACCGGATCGACGATACCGTCAATATGCTGTCCCCGGGCGTGACGGCGCTCAACGAGAATGTTGAAAATCTGATTACCGCCGAAGGACGCTTGCAGGCCGCAAAACAGGTGAAAGCGCTGGTCGAGGCGGGAGCAACGCCGGATATCGCCGCGAAGATCGCCAATATCTACAAGAATGATGGCGCGGCTGGCATCGCCTATCTCGCCCACAGCCGCGAAATTGATGCTCTGGATGTGGCCGTGGCCTTTACCACTCTGGGCAGCCAGCTTGGTCTGGACTGGGCGCAAATGACCGCCACCCGGATCAATCCATCCGATCCGTGGGACCGTTTGCTGGTGGCGGGGCTGGCTCGCGATTTTCAACAGATGCGGCTCGATTTTCTGCGTCGGACCCGGGGCAAGGATATGCCGCAATTTGTCGAAAGCTGGGCCGAACGCAACATCGACCGCGTGGCTCAGTTCAGAAAGATCATGGACCGGGCACAGCAAACGTCAAAGCCATCGATCGCGATGCTGGCACAAATCGCGGGGCAGGCGCGTCTGTTGCTTTCGCGCTAGATCCAGAATCCCAGAAGATGGAGTGACACACCGACCAGTCCGCCCACCAGAGTGCCGTTCACCCGGATGAATTGCAAGTCGCGGCCAACCGCATTTTCCACCCGGTCGGTAATGGTCTGGGCATCCCAACCGCGGACAGTTTCCGACACCAGCGTGACGATATTGTCACCGTAGCTGGCCACGACACCGATGACGGCACGCCGGCCGAACCGGTTGATCTGGCGATTGAGCAGCTTGTCCTGTTGCAGACTGTTACCCAGCTGAATCAGTGCTTCGCCGAATTGGCCGGCAAGCGCAGCGTCGGGATCACGGGCTGCCCGAAGCAGCGCTTCCCTGCCCCGCTCCCAGATTCCGTCGAGCCACGACGCGATTGCCGGATTTTCGATTATCTCGAGCTTCCATTCGTTCACTTTTTGACGAAGATCCGGATCGTGTTTCAGCTCGGTTGCCAGTTGCCGCAGGCTCTCCTCTGTCTTGGCGCGGACCGGATGTTTAGGGTCTGCGGCCATGTCGGCGAGCAGCTTGTAGAGGCCGTCGAGTACCTCGTTGGCAACGCGGTCATCCAGACCGGTCCAGCGCATGACCGCATTGGCGCGGTCGGTCACGACTTTTCGAATTACCAGTTCATTGGTGTCCAGCGTACGATAGGCCCAGCGGATAGATGAATCGATCAGCGGACCATGCCGCTTTTCAGCCATCACCGCCTCGAGAATCTGCCCCATTGGTGTCGCGATGTCGAGGCCGACGGCCTGATTCTTGAAGGCGCCTTTGAACATTGTCCCGAGGCGATCCTTGTCGAGCGACCCAATAGCATCGCCCAAAAGTCGCGATGCGCCGAGCTTGAGTCTTCCTTCTCCTCCGCTGGGAGATTTCAGAAAGCGGCCAATGCCGCTGGCCAGATCGACATTTCGCATTCGTTGCGCAACCAGGCGTGAGATCAGGAAATTGTCCTTGAGAAAATTGGCCAATGTGTCGCCGATCCGGTCCTTGTTTCGCGGAATGATCGCGGTATGCGGTATAGGGATGCCCATCGGGTGGCGGAAGAGCGCGGTGACGGCGAACCAGTCGGCCAGACCGCCGACCATTGCAGCCTCGGCGAAGGCGCGAACAAAACCGAGCGCCGGGTGGACCGCTTCATAACTTTTCGCCGCAAAATATATGATCGCCATGACCACCAGCATACCGGTGGCGATAATCTTCATATCGCGCCCACCATTCATGGATTTCGTGGCAGAGTTTGCCCCGCTTCCGCTACTCGTTTGTGACGAAATTGGCTTCACTCGGCGGGCTGGACCTCTGCATCGGGCCGATCATGGCGGTCATCACCCGGTTTATAGGTCAGCATCTTGTTACGCAGCCATGGTCCGGCCCGTCGTTCGAAGCCGTCTGCCAGACTAAAACCTGCGGGAACAATAACCAGTGTCAACAAGGTCGACACAATCAGACCACCAATCACAACTATCCCCATCGGCGCACGCCAAGCGCCATCGCCGGTCAGGGAAATAGCGGTCGGTATCATTCCGGCCGTCATGGCCACGGTGGTCATGACAATCGGCTGGGCACGCTTGTGCCCGGCATCCATGATCGCTTCGAATTTCGGCACGCCTTTCTGCATTTCCTCGATCGCAAAATCGATCAACAGAATTGAATTCTTACTGACAATGCCGAGCAGCATCAGCACACCAATTAGCACCGGCATGGACACCGATGTGCCCGTGGCCCAAACCAATAACATACCGCCGAGCGGCGCCAGTGCCAGTGAACCCATGTTGACCAAGGGCGACATCAGCCGCTTGTACAGCAAGACCAGCGTCGCAAAGACAAGCAAGATGCCGGCGATCAACGCGATCATGAAATTGACCGCCAGTTCCTGCTGCCACTCGTCTTCGCCAAAGGCTTCGTTGGACACACCGGTGGGCAGGTTCTTCATGATCGGCAATTCGAAAATTTGCGCCATCGCCTCACCCTTGATGACTTCGGGCGCGAGATCGGCACCGACAAATGTCCGGCGGTTCTGGTTGTAGCGCTGGATAGACGTCGGCCCGGAGCCGAAGCTTACCGTGGCGACGCGGCTGAGCGGAACCGTGCCTCCGGTCGCAATCGGGATCGGCAAACTTTCGATGGTCGTCAGATCCGCGCGCGATGCGAGCGGCAGCATGACGCGGATCGGAATCTGACGATCAGATAGCGAAAATTTCGCGGCGTTCTGATCAATCTCGCCCAGTGTTGCGATCCGGATTGTCTGGCTCAGCGAGGCCGTGGTCACGCCGAGCTGGGATGCAAGGTCCATGTGCGGAGTGATGATGATTTCAGGTCGGCTGAGGTCGGCGGCGATACGGGGAGCGCGGACCAGCTTGAGGCCTTTCATCTGTTCCACCAGCTGGGCGGCGGTGGCGTCCAGCAAATTCGGATCCGATCCGGTCAGCATGATCGAAATATCGCGTCCGGTCCCGCCGCCACCATTTTGTGACTGGAACGAAATCCGGGCATCAGGGATTTTCTGCAGTTCCGGCGACAGGCTGCGCTCAAATTCCATCGAGGTTTTCTTGCGATCTTCCTTCAAACTGACGAAAACCGTTGCGTTGGTTTCGCGAACGCGCGTCAGCGCGCGGTCAACCTCGGGCTGGGCATACATGAGTTCCGACACTTGGTCGGCAATTTTTTCGGTCTGCTCAAGTGTGGTGCCAGGCACGACCTCGATCTGGATACGACTATTGTCCTGATTGGTCGTCGGTTGAAATTCACTCGGTGTGATTGCGAACAATATGACCGTCAGGCCGAAAGCGACGACGCCGGTTGCCATCATCCAGATACGATGATCATGACCCCGAGCCCGAAAGCGGCCGGCGCGATATGCATACCAGTCGGCAAAGCGGCTACCCAGCATTCCGGTCGTCTGCCGGATTATATAGGCCAGCAAAGTTGCACCTGCGGCTCCAGCAGCGATTCCGGCGATCAACCCCAAGATTGCTCGCAAAAAGTCACTTGGTATCAAGGTCGGCAGCAGTCCGTAAACAAACATGCCGAGAGCGAAAGCAATGCCGACAAAGGCCGCTACGATCAGAGTGAACAACAGGAAGCCGACAAGATATTGCCACCATGCGGCTTTGGCAGGAACAAGGGTCTGCCGAATGCGATCAGCGGCCGAACGGTCCAATACCCATTCCAGCAAGCGCATATACCGGTCCATCCAGATGCCTTCGCCATGCTCCGCCTGGCCATGTGACTTCAGGAAATAGGCGGCAATCATTGGCGTTATCATGCGGGCGACCGCCAGACTCATCAGCACCGATACAACTACGGTGATACCGAAGTTCTTGAAAAACTGACCGGATATGCCCGGCATCAGTCCGACCGGCAGGAATACGGCTACGATACAGAAGGACGTGGCGACAACCGCAAGGCCAATCTCGTCTGCGGCATCAATCGACGCCTGATAGGCGGATTTCCCCATACGCATATGGCGCACGATATTCTCGATCTCGACAATGGCATCGTCGACCAGCACACCTGCAACCAGCCCCAGTGCCAGCAATGAGAGAAAGTTCAGATTGAACCCGAGCAGGTCCATGAACCAGAAGGTCGGTATCGCGGACAATGGTATGGCAATGGCTGAAATCACCGTTGCCCGCCAGTCGCGGAGGAAGATGAAGACGACGACGACGGCGAGAATGGCGCCTTCGATCATCGCCAGCATCGAGCTCTTATATTGTGATTTGGTATAGATAACGCTGTTGAAAAGCGGGATGAATTCGATGCCCGGAACTTCCGCTGAAATCTTGTCCATAATGACAACCGCTTCATCATAAACCGTTACATCGGAAGCGCCGCGCGCGCGGGTCATCGAAAAGTTGACGACCTCTACGCCCTTGACCTTGCTGATGGAACTGCGTTCACCGAAAGCGTCGTTCACTTCTGCAACATCGCTCAACTTGATCGTCTGCCCATTGCCCAGGGATATTTGCGTCTGGGACAAGTCGTACGCATCGTCGGCATTGCCCAGAACGCGGACGGATTGCCGGGTGCCACCCACTTCTGCCCGGCCGCCGGCAGCATTGATGTTGACCTGGCGCAACACATTGTTGATCTGGCTCGCTGTCACGCCGAGCGCCTGCATCCGGTCTGGTCGCAGGATCACCCTGATTTCTCTGTCCACGCCGCCAAAGCGGTCGACTTCGGCCATTCCATCAACGGACAGCAGACGCTTGGCGACTGTATCGTCGACGAACCAGCTAAGCTGTTCGACGGTCATGTCGTCGGCCTTGACCGCAAAAAAAGCGATCGGGCCACCTACGGCGTCGACCTTCGACACTTGCGGTTCCAGAATGCCTTCCGGCAGGGAGCCGCGAACCTGATCGACCGCATTTTTCACTTCGTTGACGCTGTTGTTTACGTCCGCGCCAATTTCAAATTCGACAAATGTGCTGCTGCTGCCTTCGCTCGCGGTAGAGCTGATATTCTTGACGCCGCTGATCGAACGGACCGCTGCCTCCACCCGCTGGGTGATCTGGCTTTCAATCTCTGTCGGCGCAGCGCCTGGCTGTGAAATGCGCACGGAAACCGCCGGAAATTCGACGTCCGGATTGTTCACGACATCCATACGGTTGAAGCTCAGCAATCCCGCAAACAGAAGTGCGGCAAAGAAAACCAAAGGAGCGACTGGATTGCGAGTGCTCCAGGCGGAGATATTGCGAAGATTCATCGATCAGGCCTCAAATTTGCGCACGACTCATCCGCCGCCAGCTTTTTTCTGGACTTTTGGCTGAACGGTTTCACCGGGACTCAGGAAACCGCCTGCTCGCAGTACAACTCTCTCGTTTCCGTTTAGACCGGAGGTCACGGAAATCCCCGCCGCAGTTGTTGCACCGATCACCACATCGCGCCGAACAGCCTTGTTGTCCGCCCCGACGATATAGACAAAGCTTCCCTTGCTGTCATTCTGCAAGGCAGATTCAGGCAATACGGCAACCTCGGATGTTCCGCTCTTGATCCGCGCACTGGCAAAGCCACCGGGCCGCAACGCGCTGTCATAGCCCAGTGAAATTCTGGCGATACCCTGACGCGACTGCGGGTCGATGACCGGCGATATCTGCCAGACCTGTCCTGTCAGGACCTTGTCGGTACCGACCGGGGTGACTTGTGTGGAAATGCCCACCGAAATATTGGCCAAATCGCTTTCGCCCAGCTGAGCTTGTAATTCCATTTCCCCGTTTTGCGCCAGCAGGAAGAGAACACCGCTGCCCTGGGTCACCGTTTGTCCGGGCTCGACATTGCGTTGCAATACGAATCCCGTCTTGGGCGCCACGATATTCAAGCGATTGTTGCGGGCACGGGTTTCGTTCAACTGAGCCTGTGATACCCGCAGCCGCGCTGCGGCGGAATCGCGGGTGGCTGTCAGCCGGTCAATATCGGCCTTGGAAATAAAGCCACGCTCCACCAGCTGTGTGGCACGATCGAGATTTGCCTGCGCCAGATTGAGATCGGCGCGAGATACGCCTACCGATGCTTCGAGGCTTGCCGCTTGCTGGAATTGAACCGAGCGGTCGATACTTGCCATGATCTGGCCCTGCCTGACCCAGTCCCCGGCGTCGACATAGACATTGGTTACACGGCCGCCCTCGCCGACGACGCTGACCGGAATCTCCCGCCGCGCTGCCAGCGTTCCGGTTGCATTGATTGTTCGCGTAACCTGCTGTTTGCCAGGAGCCATGACCGTGACCATAGGTGCCTGACTTGCGGCCTCTTCATCGCCCGCAGCTCCGAAAAAATAATTATAGCCAATATAAGCCAGCAGAAGTGCGACAGTGACCGCCGCCGCAATAATCAGCGGACGGCGGTTGGCCGCGCGCTGTACAGGGTCGTCCATAATCGTGATTTCATCGCTGGGAATGGTGGATTCATAGTTCATTTTTTTACTCTTCGGTCAGGCCCATATCGCATTCTTGCACTGCGATACACAAAAGAATCGCTGATTTTCCGGTCAATCCAATAAATACTGACTGTGTTACATCAATATGGCACTGGCAGCAAGCCGGAACAGTATTCTGCCAGTTTTACAAGCTGTGGTTCGACCAACGACCGATAATATCATATGAAAGGGCCGATTCGAGAACGAGCCGGCCCTCCCAATTTTCCCACATTATTCGAAAAAAAGAGGTTTAACGCACCCGTCCGCGCTGAATCAGGTTCAGTATCAACAACAGCACCACGGCACCGACAAAAGCAGTGAACAAGCCGATGATCGAAAATTGCTGAATACTGCCGCCAAAGCCAAAATAGCTGCCTACGAAATTACCGATTACGGATCCGATAATGCCGACAACGATGTTCCAGAAGACACCCATTGAGGCATCACGCCCCATCACCATGCTGGCCAGCCAGCCTGCAACGCCACCGACAATCAATGCAATAATCCAACCCATATGTACCTCCTGATTGTATGCGTGCGTGGTTTCTTTACGCTCGCGATTAGCGGGACATAGAGGATTTTCCCTTTGATTTGAAGAAATAAAAAGGACCGCCGGAGCTTGTCCGACGGTCCTGTCAAGGATTCGAGACTGGGGGGCGTCCGTTAATATTTCTGCTGACGCTCGTACAAGTCTCGATAATGCTGAATCCGCGTGACCCGCAGGCCCGGCATTCCCGACCGGTCCACAGCGCGCTGCCAGGAAGCAAATTCTTCCAGCGACAGATCATAGCGGTCGCAAACTTCATCTACGGTCAGCAGGCCGCCATTGACCGCCGCGACGACTTCCGCCTTGCGACGAACTACCCAGCGAGTCGTGCCGGGTTTCGGCAAATCACCTATGGTGAGTGGTTCACCCAAGGGACCGACAACCTGCGCTGGTTTTATTTTCTGGTTTTCAATCATACTACCCTCAATTTTTGCCTGTTGGCATTTGGCCCTGTTTTCCGTTCCGTCTGGTCTTCGTAACAGCAGAGCTTTTCGATTACCTGAATTGCCAAGGTAAACGCCGCGTTCATAAATTCGGTTATCCATCCCCGTCGTGGAACTGGCGATACGCCAGATCCGGCCTGAAGCAGCCGGTTCCAAACAATTTTGTGTCGTCGTGACCGGCCATGTCCGATCGTACTCTTCCGGCGAAAAATGCCATCCTGTCGTCCATGAAGGAGCCACGAGTCATCGCTCCGGGATTAGGACATCCCTTACTGGCCGCGATATAATCGCGCGCTGACCGGCTGGAAGCCTGCCGCGCGATGGATTCGGCGAACAAAGTCCGATGATCCGCGACCTGTGAGGCAATAGCAGCGCCTTCTTTCGCTGCTGTCCATTCCAGCTTCTTATGGGGGAAGTTCATTTCCATAGACGCCGGTCTAGCAGCGAAGATATAAGCTAGTGTAAAAGGGATGTTCACACAGCCTTAGGACTGATTAAGCAATCCTTCCTTGAATGGGCCCCATTCGTGCCAAAATGGACCACATCAGGACGCAACAGGAGAAAAACTCGCAGCGCTGGCGCAAGTCACCGGATTTCTTTAGGGACTGCAATTGTTATGACAGACAGAATCAAAGAAAATTTCCAGCTCGGCGACGATCTGACGGGCAAGCGCATAGTTGTAGCCATGTCGGGCGGAGTCGATTCGAGCGTTGTGGCGGCCCTGGCTGCGCGTACCGGAGCGGAAACCATCGGCATTACACTGCAACTTTATGATCACGGGGAAGCCGTGGGCCGGGTCGGCAGCTGCTGTGCCGGACAGGACATTCGCGATGCGCGCGCGGTGGCCGACAGGCTGGGCATTGCCCATTATGTTTTTGACCACGCCAGCCGGTTCAAGGATTCGGTCATGGATGTCTTTGCCGACGAATATATGGCGGGTCGAACACCGATCCCCTGTGTGCAGTGTAATATGGGAGTCAAATTTACCGACCTGTTGCAACTGTCCCGTGAACTGGGTGCCGACTGTCTGGCAACCGGTCATTATGTTCGCCGCGTCGCGACGCCGGGTGGGTCCGAATTGCACCGGGCTCACGATCCGGCACGCGACCAGAGCTATTTCCTGTTTGCGACAACCCAGGATCAGTTGGATTATCTTCGTTTTCCACTTGGCGATATGCCCAAGACACAGGTTCGCGAAATCGCCGAAGACATGGGACTGGCGGTTGCCTTCAAGCCAGACAGTCAGGATATCTGCTTCGTACCCAATGGTGATTATGCCAGTGTCGTGCGAAAACTGCGTCCGGATGCGGACGATGATGGCGAGATTGTCCATATCGACGGAACGCCGATGGGACGGCACAAGGGGCTCATCCATTATACGGTGGGCCAGCGCAAGGGACTGGAAATTGGCGGGCAAGCCGAGCCGCTCTATGTCATTCGGCTGGAACCGGAAGCGAAACGCGTTATTGTCGGCCCGAAAGCGGCTCTGGCGGTCGCGTCGGCTTCTCTTCGCGACATCAACTGGATCGGCGGTGACTATGCTGGCCCGGTCGAGGTGAAGGTTCGTTCGATGTCGAAGCCGACTTTGGCCCGCTTGGAGGGACAAAAGCTGGAATTTCACAATCCGGAATTCGGTGTGGCGCCCGGCCAGGCAGCGGTCTTCTATCACAAGGAGCGGGTTTTGGGCGGCGGCTGGATTGAGTCAACCGATGCGGTCGAGCAGCAATGGTTGGCGGGCGTCGAAGTCTGACTTAATCAGCTTGCAGCTGCGCATCGGTCAGCATCACGCAACCCCAGCCTTCGCGAAACTCCGCCGTGGCCGATTCGATCAACATCGCGGAAGCCGTCACCCGTTTGCGTTCGTCGTCCAACGACAAGCTGATCACTTCCATGCCGGGTTCGAAGTCCTTGCTGCAATCATCCATATCCCGTCCACCGACATAGTGGCAGGAACAAGCTACCCGCGCGCCATAAGCTGTGCCGACATCGAGTTGGCCTTTGATGAAGCTGAAATTATATATGAACAGCGCGATCAGGATGAATAGGAACAGGCCCACCACATATAGCGCAACGCGTTTTCTGGAGAGAGGGGCTCGGGATGTGCCTTTTAAAGTTGCCATAGCGGCTTCTATTGGTGCAACGTCGCAAGATGCACAAGATTAAAGTCGCCTTCATACCAGCCCTGATGCTCGCCCTTTCCGCGTGCGGAGTAACAGGAGAACCTGAAGCACCGCCTCAGAAAAATGCTGCGGAACTCGCCTATATCTCGGATGACAGTCCGATTGCGAAGATGCGGCTGGATGCGCAAATCGCACCACTGTTCGAAGACCCGGCGATGGCGGAGACGCGAGCCTTTCTGATCATGTACCGGGGAAGGGTAATCGCTGAGCGATATGGTGAGGGCTATGACGAGGACACAAGGTTCATCAGCTGGTCGATGGCAAAAAGCTTCACCGGGGCATTGATCGGATTCTTGGTCGCAGATGGTCGTCTGGTGCTGGATGATCCCGCTCCTGTGCCCGCGTGGCAAAGGCCCGGTGATCCGCGTGGTGACATCACTCTTCGGCATTTGCTCCACATGTCATCGGGGCTCGATCACACGGAAGTGGCTGGGGAGGACGGGAAAACAGTATTCGAAGCGGATACCAACCGGATGCTGTTTATGGATGGCGCGCAAGATACGGCCGCTTATGCCGAAGCCCGCCCGATGGAAGCCAAGCCGGGCGAGAAATTCGAATATAGCAGTGCCACCAGTATCATTCTTGCTGACATCATCACCCGCACCCTCACCAACAGCACCGACCCGCAAGTCCGGCGCGATGTCACCCTGCGCTTCATCCGGGGGCGACTGCTGGAACCCTTGGGAATGGACGGCACCTATCCGGAATTCGATCAGAACGGCACGTTCCTCGGTGGCAGCATCATCCAGGCGACGGCACGCGATTATGCCAGGTTCGGAGAATTTCTGCGCCACAATGGTGCCCGAAAAGGCGCGCAACATTTGCCGGTCAGCTGGGTAAAGTTCATGAAAACATCGTCGGAAAATGATCCGGCCTACGGCGGTCATATCTGGCTCAACAAGAAACGCCCCGATGGCCGTAATAAGGTGCTGTTCCCCGAGAGTGGCCCGGAGAGCATATTTGCCGCGCTTGGCCATCTCGGCCAGCAGATCGTGGTTTCACCCGAACAACAGCTGACTGTGGTTCGGCTTGGCAAGACTCAGGATGATGTCCTCGCGCCGATGAGCGCCCAGATCGGCCGGATCATCGCTCTGTTCCCGATAAGAAGTTAGACGCCGGCCTGCGTGAGGCGAAACATGCCTTCCACGACGGTCACACATTTTCCGCCCAACCAGGCGCGGTCGCCGTCGAGACGGCAATTCACATGACCCCCGCGCTGGCTCGCCTGATAGGCAGTGAAATTGTCGCGGCCCAAATGCTCGGCCCAAAAGGGCGTCAGGACGGCATGAGCCGACCCTGTCACACTATCCTCGTCGACCCCGCCTCCCGGCACGAAAACCCGGCTCAGCACATCGGTTTCCGTGCCCGGCGCGGTGCAGATAAATTGCGCGTTTCCTAGCACAGCGAGCGCTTTCAAGTCCGGCTGGAGGGCCAGCACATCATTGGCACTGCTATAGCGGAGAACATGATAGCGCCCTTCATGAAACTGGGTTTCGAGCGGGCTTCCACCAACCAGCGCGACAATTTCCGGCATTGCCTTCGGCGAGGGAGGATAGGCTGGCAGGTCCAGTGCATAACCGTCACCATCGCGTTTTACGGTCAATATGCCGGCTTTTTGTGTCCGGAACGTAACCTGCTGCCGCTCAGGTTCCTGGGACAAAATTATATGACCGCTGGCGAGCGTCGCATGACCGCAGAGCGCGATTTCTACCGTCGGCGTAAACCACCGCAGCTCGTACTCTGCATCACCGCTTGCATCCGGAAGGTAAAAAGCAGTTTCGGCAAAATTATTCTCTTCACCAATCGCTTGCAGTATCGAGTCATCGAGCCAGCTATCGAGCGGCATCACTGCTGCCTGATTGCCGGTAAAGGGTTGGTCGGCAAAGGCATCGACGTGATAATAAGGCAGATTTGTCATGGGTAGAGCAGTCCTTGGGACCAGCCATCGCCGCTGCGAGAAAACACGCGTCGTTCATGGAGTCGATGGGCCTGATCTTGCCAGAATTCAAAATGTACAGGCGTAAGGCGATAGCCCGACCAGTGCGGCGGACGTGGCACATCTCCGCCGTCGAACCGCTTGGTCATTTCAGCAAAACGGGCCTCGAAGGTTGCGCGGCTTTCCAGTGGGCGGGATTGGTCCGATGCCCAGGCCCCCAGCTGCGAATCCCGGCCTCGGGTAGCAAAATAGGCATCTGCTGTGGCGGCTGAAACCATCGAGAGAGATCCTTCAATCCGGATTTGACGCCGCAGGCTTTTCCAGTGAAACAATATTGCGGCTTTTGGATTCTCGGCAATATCGTTCGCCTTGCGGCTTTGTTGATTGGTGTAGAATACAAAACCGTCAGGGCCATGGCCTTTCAGCAATACCATCCGCGCCGATGGCTGCCCGTCGGCGTCGGCAGTGGCAATTGTCATCGAATTGCTATCATTGATCTCGGTTTTGCGCGCTTCGGCGAACCAGCTCTCGAACAGGGAAAAAGGATCGGTCATGGCAAGTCCTCTAACATCCGGCGGACCGCCCGCAAACAAACAAAAAATTGCCCCGCGACAAGGCTGAGAATTCTGCTAAAAACAAAAGAAAGGGGGGCATGGTGGACTGGGATCTCATTTTTACAATTACCAATATCTTCGCGATTGCGATGTGGCTGATTCTGTTGTTTGCGCCACGTGGTGAGCCTGTCATGACGGGATTATTCTATGGCGGGGCTGGCCTGCTGGCCGCAAGCTATGCGGTGATCATGATTCCGTTGATGCTCGGACTAATCGACAGCGGGGCCGACGGAAATATGGATTTTTCAAGCCTGGCCGGCGTCCAGCAATCGCTTTCTAGTCCGAGCGGCGCAACCATTGGCTGGATTCACTATCTGTCCTTTGACCTGTTTGTCGGTATTTGGGTTGCGCGCAACGCCGATAAATACGGATTTGTCCGCTGGGTACAGATACCTGTCTTGCTGTTTGTGTTCTTGTTGGGCCCGTTGGGACTGGTTCTTTACCTCATGTTGCGTTTCACGCGGCACAACAAGGTTGCAGATGCCGTTATGCCCGAATAAGACAGTGGAGTTGAAAATTGGCGGAAAATGCCAATCTCTACATGATAAGGATTTGAAAAAGGGCATATAATGATTGATCCCTATCAAGCATTGGGTGTTGCCAAGGGCGCGAACGAGAAGGAGATCAAATCCGCCTATCGCAAGCTCGCCAAGGAACTGCACCCTGACAAGAACAAGGATAATCCCAAGGCGACGGAGCGTTTCTCCGACGTTACCAGGGCCTATGACCTGTTGCTGGACAAGGACAAGCGCGCGCAATTTGACCGCGGAGAGATCGACGCGGAAGGCAATCCAACCGCCCCATTCGGCTATGGCGGCGGGGGAGGATATCAACGCGGACCGGCGGGGCAACAGCATGATTTTGGTAACGCCGGCGCGGATTTTGGCGATATTTTTGAAGGTCTTTTTGGTGGAGGCGGCGGGCGTAGCGGTGGTTCGCCGTTCGGTAACCGCCAGCGCAGCGCACCGCCACCCAAGGGCGCCAACGTCGCTTATCGGCTGAAGGTAGAATTCATCGCTGCTGCGACGCTGCAGAAACAACGCATCACGCTTGAGGATGGCAAAACCATCGATCTCAGCCTCCCCAAAGGAGTTGAGGAAGGCACGCAGATGCGCCTCAGTGGCAAGGGCCGCGTCGGTCCGGGAGGCAATGGCGATGCGATCGTGACCATCCATATCAACCCGCATCCCTTTTATGATCGCGATGGTGACAATATCACGCTCGAACTGCCGATCAGTCTGAAAGAGGCAGTGGAGGGAGCCAAGATCAAGGTTCCTACCGTGGACGGGCCGGTGATGCTTTCGATCCCGGCCGGATCGGATTCGGGCAAGACGCTACGGCTGAAAAACAAAGGGTTCCACGGCAAATCCGGGACCCGCGGAAACCAGCTGGTCACATTGATGATCACTTTGCCGGAAAAGGATCAAAAGCTCGCAGAATTTGTGAAAGACTGGAATCCGCAAGACAATCCCCGCGCCAGCATGGGCGTATAGGCTTGCGCCGGAAACTCCATGTCTGAACTCTCTCCCGAGGCCCGCCGTCAGGACCAGAAAAAGTCAGGTGCTTCCGGCAATCGAGCCGGCGAACATCTCGCCGATGAAGGTCTGGTTCGTCGGGCCTTGATAGTCATCGAGCGTACCGCAGTGGGCGTCTATTATGACGGATTTACTTTTGCCGGAAATTTTGCCTACATGTCGCTGCTCGCGGTGTTCTCCTTCTTCATTGTTGCTGCTGCTGTGGTCGGGGGTTTTGGCCAGACCGCTGTCGGCACCGATATTGTCGAGGCTTTTCTGGTGACGGTTCCGCCATCGGTCGCTCGCGCGCTACATGGTCCGATCAGCGATGCGATGACCGCACGGACCGGGCCTTTGCTCTGGTTTAGTGCGATCGTCGGGCTGTGGACGACAACCAGCCTGATCGAGACGATCCGGGGAATTCTCCATCGCGCCTATGGTGTACAGGCACAGCGCTCCTTCTGGGAATATCGCCTGACTTCAACCATTCTCATTCTCTTCTCGGTGTTCTTCGCCATGCTGGCGCTGAGCGCACAATTCGTGGTGGCCGGTGTCAGCGGGTTCCTTGGCACATATTTCCCGGCCATTGAAAGCGGTGTACTTTGGCTCTCGCTTTCCAATGTGATACCCTTTTTTGTGCTTTTCGCGACGCTCTACCTTCTGTTCCGTCTGCTCACTCCCCGCCAGTATCGACCTCGCCGATATCCCAAATGGCCGGGCGCCGTGTTCACTAGCGGCTGGTGGCTGTTGATCACCGGCCTGTTGCCGGTTTTCCTCAAATATGCGGCAAATTACCAGCTGACATATGGTAGCCTCGCAGGCGTTATCATTACGCTCATCTTTTTTTATCTCGTCGGCCTTGGCATGGTAATCGGCGCAGAGATCAACGCTGCGTTGGCTGAAAGACCCTCGAGCGAGGAGATTGGCAAATGATCCGCTGGAAAATCAACTGAATACAGTTTATTGGCGGCATAGTCGGATTTCGGGAGATAGTAGCGATGAGTGACTTAATGAAGGGCAAGCGAGGCTTGATCATGGGGCTTGCCAACAACAAGTCGCTGGCCTGGGGTATCGCACAACGGCTGGCTGCAGATGGTGCGGAACTCGCGATCAGCTACCAGGGCGAGGTGATGGCCAAGCGTGTCAAACCGCTCGCAGAACAACTGGATTGTGACTTTCTGATAGACTGCGACGTCAGTGACATGGATCAGCTCGACGCAGCGTTTGCCGAGATCGAGAAACGCTGGGGCAAGCTGGATTTTGTCGTCCACGCGATCGGCTTCACCAACAAGGAAGCGTTGCGCGGTAAATATTTCGATGTGACCCTCGATGATTTCCTGATGACAATGAACATCAGCGTCTACAGCTTTACCGCTGTGGCAAAACGCGCTGCGGCGCTGATGAGCGCTGGTGGATCAATGCTTACATTATCCTATTATGGTGCCGAAAAGGTGATCCCGCACTATAATGTTATGGGCGTAGCCAAATCCGCGCTTGAAACGTCGGTAAAATATCTAGCGAATGATGTCGGTCCTGATGGAATTCGGGTGAACGCGATTTCTGCCGGACCGATTAAAACACTGGCCGCCTCCGGGATTGGCGACTTCCGCTATATTTTGAAATGGAACGAACTGAACGCACCGCTGCGGCGCAACGTGACAATTGACGACGTGGGCTCCTCTGCTCTCTATTTTCTGTCCGATCTTTCCGCTGGCGTCACTGGAGAAACGCATCATGTCGATGCAGGATATCATACTGTTGGCATGAAGCAGGAAGACGCGCCCGATATCGCGCTGGATTGATCATTCCCGTTTTTTCGTGAATGATCGTTTCGCAAACAGAATTGAGCCTATCAACGCGGAGAGCCAGCTTTGAGTTTCAACATCTTCGGTCACGCCTTCCGCTTTTCCACCTGGGGAGAAAGTCACGGACCAGCGCTTGGTGCGGTGGTTGATGGCTGTCCGCCCGGACTGATGCTGAGCGAGGCGGATATCCAGCCTTTTCTCGACGCGCGACGGCCCGGCCAGTCAAAATATACGACCCAGCGCAAGGAGCCCGACCAGGTCAAAATCCTTTCCGGCACTTTCGAAGGCAAGACCACTGGTACGCCGATTTCGCTAATGATCGAGAATGTCGATCAACGATCCAGGGACTATAGCGAAGTCGCCAAAGCCTATCGCCCCGGTCATGCCGACTATGCCTATGATCAGAAATACGGATTTCGCGATTATCGCGGGGGTGGCCGGTCCAGCGCGCGGGAAACCGCGGCCCGGGTTGCGGCTGGTGCCGTCGCAAGGCTGGTGATTCCGGGAGTGACGGTCCGGGCATGGGTTGCCGAAATCGGCGGCGATGCGATTGATCCTGCGAACTTTGACGCCAGTGAAATCGGCAAAAATCCATTTTTCTGCCCCGATGCGGTGGCCGCGAAACGCTGGGAAGCGCTGGTCGACGGGGCCCGCAAGGATGGCAGCAGTCTCGGCGCAATTATCGCCTGTGAGGCGGTCGGCGTACCCGCCGGATGGGGCGCGCCGGTCTATGCCAAGATGGACAGCGAGATCGCTGCTGCGATGATGACTATCAACGCGACCAAGGGTATCGAAATCGGCGATGGTTTCGCCGCCGCCCGTCTGCGCGGCGAAGAAAATGCCGATGCCATGCGACCGGGAGAAAATGGTCCCGAATTTCTTGCCAACCATAGCGGCGGCACGGCTGGCGGGATATCGACCGGCCAGCCGATTTTCTGCCGCGTGGCGTTCAAGCCAACCAGTTCCATATTGACGCCGGTCGAAACGATCACCCCTCAGGGCGACGCGACCGAAATATCGACCAAGGGCCGTCACGATCCTTGCGTTGGTATCCGAGGCGTTCCGGTGGTCGAGGCGATGATGGCACTGGTCCTTGCCGATCAGAAACTGATGCACCGGGCGCAATGCGGATGAATAGTCTGTTGAAACCAGCAGCCGGGTTGCTTGCCCTGCTATTGTCGACCGGGGCTATAGATGAAAAGCCCCGGCTTACCTTTGCCGGACTGGGTCCCATCCAAATCGGAATGAGTGAAGCCGCGCTCCACACGCTTGGTTTCAGCGATCCTTATCGATCGGCCGATTGGCAAAATGACGAAGAATATGCGGCTTGCCACTATCTTTCAAACGAGGCTGAATATCCTGGCGTTGGTTTCATGATCAATGATGGCAAGCTCGTGCGCATTGGCATCCATCCCAATGATACCGGCATCATCTGGCAGACACTTTCCGGCGCGACAATCGGGATGACCGAGACAGAAGTTGCCGCGATTTATGGTGACTGGTTGCAAATCGACTATCATCCCTATCTCGGCGATGCCGGGTCCTATTTGATTCTCCAATCCGGTGACGGTCGCTACAAGATGATATTCGAAACCGCTATCGAAGATGGCGGCGATGAGCAACATTTCTCTGCGCCGTCTCAGGGTTTCAATGCCGAGAAATCTGTCACCGATTTCCGCGCAGGTCTGGCTGGACCTGTGAGC
>NZ_JBATHY010000057.1:0-16724 GCF_049667325.1 Parasphingorhabdus sp.
GGGTCTCGCTTATTCTGACCAGGCCGGAACATTGGCCGCATTGCAGGCTGCCCTTAATTCGACGCCTACCGGGATGACCCGACTTGCAGCAGGTAATCCGTTGCTGGGTGACCCGACTTCCGATCCCGGTGCCTTCTTTGATATCAGCGAAACAACCAACGCTGGCTACGGGCCGTTGAATTTTGAATTTGGCCCGGTCCGCGGTAACGCAGGTCTGCGCTATGTTATGACGACGATCAGTTCCCTGGGTAACCAAATTACCCCCACAGGGGTAACCCCGATTGTGACGACCGGCAAATATGATGAACTGTTGCCACGTTTCAATATCGTTGCCGACATAAGCAATGACCTGGTGGCCCGTGCGAGCTTTGGTAAAGATATTAACCGCCCGGATTTTAACGACTTATCTACTTCGGTGAATTTTGGTACCGGTCCGAATAATCCGGTGGCAATCGGTAATCCAAACCTGGCGCCTGAAACCGTGACCTCTTACGACGCATCACTCAGCTATTATTTCGCACCCGCAGCGGTAATCAGCGTCGGTGTCTTCCATAAGAAACGCAAAAATCTCTTTGTCGATCAACTGGAAGCTCCCGCGATCGATATTAACGGTTTTGTCGACATTACACCGCCTTGTGAAGACGGCGGTATTTACAACCCGATTCCCGATCGCAACGTTTTGTCAAATGTACCGGGCAATGGATTGTGTGTCGGCAAACTGACGAAAATCAACGACACGGGAAGCACCAAGCAGACCGGAGTCGAGGTGGCGTTCCAGTATGATCTGTCCAGCTTTGAGGATGCGATCGGTTTCGCATCGGGCTTTGGTCTTGCAGCCAACTATACCTACCAGAAGTTCAGTGGTGGTACCGCTACCAATGATGCCGCGCCGCGCGGAAGAGATATCTTCAACGCGATAAACGGTATTTACAACGACAATAATTTTGTAACCTATTCGGCCGTGCAAGGATTGCTTGATTTCTCCAAACATGCTTACAATGTTACGGCATTCTACGAGAAATACGGCATTTCAGCCCGGGCGCGCTACACATGGCGGAGTGCATTCCGGACAAATGATACGGCGGGTGGCGCTACGCTTACCAGTACCCTGGGCTTCCCTGTGGTTACCGCGGCGAGGGGGCAGCTCAACGGCAGCATCACCTATGATCTGACCGACAATATCAATATCGGGGTCGAGGGCGTCAACCTCACCAAGTCCAAGATCAGCCAATATTGTGTCAACGACGGGGCGCTGCTGTGCTTCCAGGGGTTGCCAGACCGGAGACTTACATTTGGTGCAAGCATCAAATTCTAGACAGACTTGAGAAACGGAAGCCGTGAGCTGTCAGGCTCAAGGCAGCCGGTTTTCCTAACCCCAACGGGGGAATGGCGCGGCGGGAACTTTAACCTGCTGCGCCATTTTTTTGTTCAACATTCCTCCGCTAAAACATTGGTATGATGTACTTACTATCATTGGTATATATTAAGGGTTGACAATGAAGTCAGCCAAAGGCAGCCTCTGATCAAATAAAAACACTACAGGGGGAGAAGATTCGATGAAACAGGTGGCTGAATCCGCACGCAGCAACGGCTCGCGGCGCCGTTTTTCAACGGCACTTTTGGCTGGAACGGCTTTGACAATGATCGCCACGCCAGCTTGGGCGCAATCAACGCAAGGCGATGAGCGTGCGATCGTTGTTACCGGTATTCGCGCCACCATTCAGGACAGTATTGAAACCAAGAAGGATTCGGTTGAGGTCTTCGATGCCCTTTCGGCCGAGGAGATCGGGGACATACCCGCGCTTTCCATTGGTGAGGCGCTGGAAACCCTGACCGGTGCGGCTTCCCACCGGGAGCAGGGCGGCGCAACCGAAATTTCGATCCGTGGCCTCGGCCCCTTTCTGGGTTCGACGGTGATCAATGGTCGTATCGCATCTAACGGCAGCGGCGATCGCTCGGTCAACTTTAGCCAGTTCCCTTCCGAGTTGTTCAGCAAAATCGGGATCTACAAGACTCAGGCGGCCAGCTATATTGAAGGCGGCGTGGCCGGCCAGATCGCCCTTGAGTCGATCAAGCCGCTCGATTATGGCAAGCGGAGGTTTCAGGGCAATTTCAAGCTCAATGCCAATCCCGACAATCTCGATATCGCTCCAGACCAGCGGTTCCAGAAATTTGGCTATCGCGCGACCGGGAGCTATGTGGACCAGTTCGAACTGGGTGATGCCGAGCTGGGTATATCACTCGGCTATTCACGCAATAAATCGACCAATCCCGAGCAGGAGGCAAATGTTTCCAACACCATTCGGGCTTGTGTACTCGATCCGACAACCACGAGTGATGGCGTATTTGATGATGGCAACTGCGACACAAGCGGCGGCACAATCGACGGCTTGCGCGATGGCAGTGTCACCAACGATTTTGTGATTGCCCGGAACAGCTATGCGTTCCGTTCCAATATTACCGATGATACGCGCGATTCATTTTTCGGCGCCCTTCAGTTCAAGCCAAGTCCCGACGTCGATATCAATGCGGATTTCCAATATTCGAAGCGCCTGTTCAAAGAACAGCGCAGCGACCTGAATTTTGCCGAAGGTCGCCGGATCGATGGCCCGGGTGATGCCAATGCAATTCCAGGCTATCCGTTGATCTACACGGACAGCGGCGCGCTGCGTCAGTTCACGAACGAGCAGCGTATCGAGGCAGTTAGTGAATATCTCGAACGCGATGAGGAATATTATGGTGGCGGGCTGTCGCTAGATGCCCAGGTCAGCGATCGCGTCAAGATTTCGCTTGATGCTTCCTATTCCCAAACCCAGCGTATCGAGGAAGCGGTCCAGATCCGTTTCCGGACGGAAGACAATGAGGATATAACCGGTGCAGCCGTCTGGCCGAACGCATTTGAAAGTGACGGCAGCTCGACCAATGACCGGGTCGAGACGGCTGTTCAGATCATGCAGAACGGCTCGCAAGGGCTGAACTTTGTCACCCAGAATTTCGACGTCACCAATCACGATCTGTTCGCTAACGACCCGCGTTTGCGTGCTGATCTGGAGCAGGACCGCTTCAACAGCGTTTGGGCGTTTCGGGGGGATGTCGAATATGAAATGGACGGTTTCCTGACTTCCATTCAGACCGGCGCCCGTTATCAGAAACTCACCTATCGCGATGTGCCGGGTGCTTCGAACGGCACGAGCCGGTTTGAAAATACCTATAACGATACTGATGGTACCGGTGCTCTGGCTGTTGCCAATCGGGAATGTCGTACGAGCTTTCCTGAAACCGGGTTCCTTGCATCGGTTTCCGGCGGCAATCCACTGATCACCAATGTTGATGGCGCGGGAAATGTGATCAGTACATCAAACAGTTTTGCGACCTTCGATGCCCTATGTATCGCGCGGGTACTGGAGCGCGAGGATCCTTCGGGGCTGCAATTTGATGAAGATGGTATTCCCATTTACCCAACTGGCGATTTTGACTCGATTCAAAACACCAATGTTTCTGAAAAAACCTGGGCCGGTTACCTCCAAGCGAATTTTGACAAGGATTGGGGAGATACCCCGGTACGCGGCAATATTGGTTTGCGGGTGGTCAATACCAAGGTTAGATCAACCGGTTTCCGCGGAACGCTTTCGGCATCGTTTAACGCCAGTGGCGAATTGATTATCACCGAAGACACAAACTCGTTGGTCCCGGTGACTGGCGGCAATTCCTACACCGAATTCCTCCCCAGCTTAAATCTGGTGGCGGAATTCCAACCCGAACTGCTGGGACGCTTCGCGGTATATCGCGCGCTGTCGCGTCCCGATCCTTCGTCTCTGAGCTTTGGCAGGACATTTAATGCATTGGCGGATGACACCGTAACCTCGATTGCCGATGCCATCGGAACGGCAAATGCCACAGGCAACCCGTTCACTATGCCGCTGCTGTCGTGGAACATTGACGCTGGCCTGGAATGGTATCCGAACGAGGACACGATTCTTGCTTTCAATGCTTACTACAAAAGCTTCAACGGCGGCTTCGAGACTGTTGGCCAGAACGAGATATTCACGGTTGACGGACAGGATCTGAATACGCTGGTGACAACAACTAACACTTCCGATGACACCAGTACGATATATGGTGTCGAAATAACGGCTGCACATCGTTTCAGCTATCTCCCGAAGCCACTCGATGGTTTCGGCTTCAAGCTCAGCTACAATTATGCGGACTCGAATTTTCAGTTTGAGGATGACACGCTGGGTGCGATCACCACTGTTAATGCAGACGGTACGACAGCGACGAGCAACGGCCTTATTCCTCCGTCGAACCTGTTCGGATTCTCGAAGCATGTCCTTTCGGCGCAGCTGTACTACGAAATCGGCCCGTTCGATTTCCAGGGTGTCTACAAATACCGCAGCAACTACTTCCAGCAATTTGTCGCGACGCCAGGCCGCGTTCGTTATGTTGACGACGTAAATGTGTTCGAAGCCCGAGCGTCGTTCCGATTGAACAACAACGTCAAGTTCACGATCGAAGGGATCAACCTGTTCAACGAACCGCGGACCAATTATCGCGGCGCGCCGGATGACTTTGGAGCGATCCAGGTTTACGGACCCCGCTACTTTGCCGGCGTTCAATTCAAATTCTAGATTCCAACGGGGATGGGCGCAGCGGGACTTTGAACCCGCTGTGCCATTTAACAATAATTGACACACTGTCGCTGGAGTAGACAATTGGTATGAAGATGCGCTATCAGCAGGAAGTTCGAAGTAGCAATCTTTCAATGGGATAGACAGGGAATATGGGCGTAAAGCGACTTTTCCATAGTGTAGCCGAGCAGATCACGGATTTGATCGAGGGCGGCGTGTTTCCCGCTGGCGCTCGGCTCCCCGGAGAACGAGAATTGGCGGAACGATTCGGGGTTAGCCGGGTCACCATACGAGAGGCCGAAATTGCCTTGCAGGCGATTGGACGGATCGAGATCAAGACCGGCTCCGGGGTCTATGTTTGCGAGGAGCAGCCGAGGGAAGCAGGACATCTTCCGGATGTCAGTGCGTTTGAATTGACCGAGGCAAGATTGCTGTTTGAATCAGAGGCAGCAGCTTTGGCGGCGCAGAATATTTCCGACGGAGATATTGCCCGGCTTGGTGAGTTTATCGAACTTATGGGTTCGAAAGATGAAGCCGTGTCTACCGATGCCGATCAGCAATTTCATATCGCCATCGCCGAGGCATCCGGCAATGCCGCGATCGTCCATACCATAAAGACCCTGTGGCGCATGCGCGAGGAGTTGCCCGACGTAAAGGCAGCGTATGAATCGGTTTGTGAAATGGACACCAGTACCAGAACCAACGAACATCAGGAAATTTATGATGCCATGGCGGCGCGCAATCCGCTCGCGGCGAGACAGGCGATGCACAGCCATTTTCGCCGCCTGATTGCGACCATGCTCGATGCTTCGGAAAAGCAGGCTCTGGAAGAAGTGCAGCAACGCGCGAATGAAAGTCGCGAACGGTTTTTATCCGCTGCCAAAAACTTCTAGACCAATCTGTTACCGAAATACTATCCTACCAATTGGTATATGCATTAAACCTTTTTGGTAATAACAATTGGTTGACTTCGTCGGGCTCCACTGATATTCCGAAGCATAAAGATAAAAAGAGGATGACGGGGAATGTGGACCAGGCGCTGCCTTGCTGTTTTATGCTTCTGGCTGATGGCGGCCCCCGCGCAGGCCGAGCAGTATCTTGTACAAAATATCGACGAGTATAACGCGGCGGCAAAAAAGCTTGTTGCCGGCGATGTCATCATCCTTGCCAACGGCAGGTGGCAGGATTTTGAAATCAAAATTTCCGGCAAAGGCACGCAGGCCAAGCCAATCACCCTCAGATCCCAGGATTCGGGCAAGGTTTTTCTGACCGGCCAGTCAAATCTTCGTATCGGCGGCGAATATATACTGGTTACCGGCCTAGTCTTTCGCGATGGTTACAGCCCGACCGGTGAAGTCATTTCCTTTCGGAGATCAAAAGACGATCTCGCCCGGAACAGCCGTGTTACGGAAGTGGTGATCGACGGGTTCAGCAAGCCTGATCGTTATGAGTCTGACTATTGGGTCGGAATGTATGGCAAGAACAACCGTTTTGATCACAATCATCTTGCTGGAAAGACCAACAAAGGCGTGACCTTCGCGGTCCGTCTGGACAGCAAGGAAAGCCAGGAGAACGGTCACCGCATCGACCATAATTATTTTGGCCCGCGCCCCGTGCTCGGTTCGAATGGCGGCGAGACATTACGCATCGGTACCAGCAAATATTCGATGTTTGATTCCAACACTTTGGTCGAGAATAACTATTTCGATCGCTGTGATGGAGAAGTCGAGATCATCTCGTCGAAAGCCGGAAGGAATATTTATCGGGGCAACATATTCTTTGAATCAAGCGGGACGCTGACGCTGCGGCACGGGGATGGCAATCTGGTCGAGAACAATGTGTTTTTTGGCAATGGCAAAGATCACACCGGCGGCATCCGCGTCATCAATCGGGACCAGACGATCCGCAATAATTATATGGAGGGGTTGCGCGGAACAGGGTTTGCCAGCGCGCTAACCGTGATGAACGGCGTCCCCAATTCGCCTGTGAACCGCTACGTCCAGGTCGACAATGCAATTATCGAGAATAACAGTGTCGTTGACAGTGCGCGCATTACGTTCGCTGCGGGTGCCGATGCGGAGCGCTCTGCCGCCCCGGTAAACAGCCGGTTCCAGAATAACCTGCTCGGCAGCACTGACCCGGGCACGTTTGTGAAAATCCAGGATGACATCAGCGGAATTGGAATTGCGCAAAATCTGTTGATCAGCGGCAAGCTTGATAAACCGGTAGCGGGAATTTCTGAAGGCGAAGTGGTTCTGACCCGCGCTGAAAACGGTCTGCTTTATCCCGAAGGTTCCGGCATTGGCGTATCTCGTGACCTGATGCCGGTTACGCGCGATCAGGTCGGTGTCCCGTGGTATCCCAAACCGCAGACAGGTGACCGCTTTGGTACGGGCAAGACCATGTCCGTGCAGCCTGGCGAAGATACTCTCACCGAAGCTTTTTCGGCGACCTCCGACGGGGATCGCCTGGTATTGAGCGCCGGCGATTATCTGGTGAACAAGGTTCTGCCGCTGGACAAGGCCATTTCGATCGAAGGACCAAAAGATGGCGTGGCAAAAATCAGTTTCGCCCGGCCTTCGCTGATTGAAATCAAGCAGGGCGGAAGCCTGCGCCTGCACAATCTTGTCATTGACGGTGGTATGGCTCCGGATTCGGTTGGCAATGCGGTTATCCGCACGACCATTTTCCCCATCCAGTCTAACTTCCTGATCGAACTTGACCGCGTTTCCGTGGCGAACCTGGATGTGAACAAATCTTTTCATGTCATCATGCTGGGCAAGAGCTCGTTCGCGGATCGTGTCAGCATCAAGAACAGCAATTTCGTCAATATCTCCGGCTCGGTCTTGCAGGCCGCGGCGGAGACCGAAGATTACGGTCAGTATAATGCGGAATATATCGAGGTGTCGGGTTCCAACTTCAAAGATATTGGCGGCGAGCTATTCAACATCTATCGCGGCGGTCGGGACGAAAGTACGTTCGGCCCGCATTTTTCTTTGACCGACTCGAATTTCATGAATGCCGGGCGCAGCAGCAACAATATTACCGGATCATCCATGGTCCTGCACGGGGTGCAACATAGCGATATCAGCAACAATATGTTTCTCGATGCCGCGCCGATCAAAATTGTCCACACGGTCGGTCGTCCTCAAACCCGGATATCTGGCAATAAATCCAAAAACATGCCCGCGCCAATTCTCGAGGAATTAGATCATCAGGGCGCGCATCGTGCTATTCTGGTGGGCAATCATTTTGAAGGCGCAGCAAAGCCATGAGGGGCAAGCTCCTGGCGGTCGCACTTTGGGGTGCTGCCTCTTCTGCCGCCGTCGCAGGGCCGGTCGAATCCTCCCTGACCGCTTCTGCGGCGGCGGCACAGCAATATGCGCCGCTATTCAAAAGCGAAATGGAGCTCGCCCGGTCTTTTGTCGACCAGATGATCGAAGCGGGTGTCGTCGTTCCCGTTCCGAAAGACCCCGGAGGCGGTTACACACACGAACAGCACAAGCGCAATTACAAGGCGATCTACGAAGGCGGCCAGCTTTACCGGATTACCGGCGAGCGGAAATATGCCGACTATGTACGCGACATGTTGCTGGCCTATGCAAAGCTCTATCCGACATTGGCCGAGCATCCGGCGCGTAAAGACAGCCAGAGTTCCGGCAGAATTTTTTGGCAGGTGCTGAACGATGCGATGTGGATGGTGCACGCCATCCAGGGCTATGAAGCTGTTCGCGGCAGCCTTTCAGAATCCGACCGCAATAATATTGACGACAATCTGTTTCGCACGGCAGCGGCTTTTCTCTCCACCGGCTCGGCAGAGACGTTCAGCAAGATCCACAATCATGCGACCTGGGCCACGGCTGGCGTGGGCATGACGGGCTATGTTCTGGGCGACAAGGAGCTGGTCGACATCGCTTTGCTTGGACTGGATAAAAGCGGCCAGACCGGATTTTTGCGCCAGAGCGAGCTGCTGTTTTCGCCGGACGGCTATTATACCGAAGGGCCTTATTATCAGCGTTTCGCACTGAAGCCTTTCGTGGTGTTCGCCGGGGTGATTGAAAAAAACGATCCCGCCCGCAAGATCTTCGAGCATCGTGATGGGATATTGCTGAAGGCGCTGCGCACCACCATCCAGTTGACCTATGACGGATATTTTTTCCCGTTCAACGATGCGATCAAGGATAAAAGCCTTCAAACCGATGAATTGTTTCACGGCGTCGCCGTTGCCTATAGCAAAACCCGCGATCCCGGGCTGTTGTCTATTGCGCAGTGGCAGGGGCGCACGGTGCTCACGGACGATGGCAAGCTGGTCGCCGATGATCTGGCCGCTGGCAAGGCCAAGTCCTTTCCCTTCAAGTCGCTGTTGCTGAGCGATGGACCGGAAGGAGACCAGGGCGCGGTCGCAATACTGCGCCAGGGTGACAGCACAAGCGGCCAGGCACTGGTTGCCAAGAACAGCTCGCAGGGCATGGGGCACGGTCATTTCGACAAGCTCAGCTGGCAATATTATGACAATGGCAACGAGATTGTCAGTGACTATGGTGCCGCGCGTTTCCTGAACATAGAAGCCAAGGATGGTGGCCGCTATCTGCCCGAGAACGAAAGCTGGGCGAAGCAGAGCATTGCCCACAATACGCTGGTGGTTGACGAGAAGAGCCATTTCGATGGCGATGAGAAGCTCGCTGACACGATCGCACCAAGGCAACTCTATTTTTCGGACGTTGAGGGCGCACAAATCAGTTCGGCAGTCATCGAAGGCGCCTACCCCGGCACCAGCTTTACCCGCACGCTGGCGCTGCTTGATGTTGACAGCCTGTCAGAGCCCGTGGTGATCGACGTCGTTCGCGTTCGCTCTGACAAGGCAAATCAATATGACCTGCCTCTGCATTATCAGGGGCACATCATGCGGGTCGGATTTGAGACGAAATCGAATATTACGGCGCGACCGGTGCTGGGAACCGACAACGGCTATCAGCATATCTGGGTTGATGCGGTCGGAAAGTCCCAGGAGCAAAATGGATTTGTCACAACTTTGCTGGATGACCGGTTTTACACCTATCGCTTTGTGCCGCAACGGGGCTCTGAAACGATTCTGGCGGAAATCGGGGCCAATGATCCCAGTTTCAATCTGCGGCGCGAACCGATAGTGATACAGCGGGTCAATAATGCGCAAAATATTACCTTTGTAAGCATGCTTGAAGCACATGGCCGTTATGACGGCGCCGCGGAGCAGACGGTTGAAGGTGACAGCCAGATAAAATCTCTCGGCCATGAAAGCGTCAACGGTGCCGATATCGTCTTTGTCGAGACTTTAGATGGCAAAAAGACCGCGTTCGCCATTTCCTACGACTCCGATCCCGAAAAGAAGCACTCTGTTAAAGTCGGCGGCCAAATGTTGAACTGGACCGGCTTCGCGGCCCGGATCGATCTGCCCTCTGGAAAGGCGCAGCAATGACCGCAATATTGCAAAACCGCAGCGAGACATTTGTTCAGGGTGCGGACGTGCCAATTGAAACCCTGGGCGAAGGGATTACAAGGCAGATACTGACCTATGGTCCCGATCTCATGCTCTGCCGCCTGTGGTTTGAATCGGGTTCTGTCGGCGACGTGCACCAGCATCCACATAGCCAGATCAGCTACATCGAATCGGGCCGGTTTCGCGCGATGATGGGCGGCAAGGAGCGGGAGCTGGTCGCCGGGGACAGCGTGGCGATTACGCCTGACACCGACCATGGAATCAGCTGCATCGAAGCCGGCTCTCTGCTCGACATATTCAATCCCGCAAGGGAAGACTTTTTGGCAACGGGGGAAGAAAAATCGTGAGCGCTGTTAAAAAAGTAGGCAGTTTCCGTTGGGCCATTGTCAGCCTCGTCGCGCTGGCGACCATCATCAACTATATTGATCGTGGCGCGCTGGGCTTTTTATGGCCGGAAATTTCGGAAGACATCGGCCTGACCAAAACCGACTACGCAATAATTCTGAATGTATTCACATTCGCCTATGCATTTGGGCAGACGCTGTTTGGCAAGATATTTGACTGGATCGGGACGCGCCTTGGCTTCGTACTCTCGATTGTTGTCTGGTCGGCAGCAACGATGTTGCACGCTGCTGCTACCGGATTGATGAGCTTTGCTGTGTTCCGCGGATTTCTCGGCCTGTCCGAGGCGGGAAACTGGCCGGGTGCGACCAAGGCCAATGCCGAATGGTTTCCAATCAACGAACGCGCTCTCGCGCAGGGCGTTTTCAATTCCGGCGCGGCGATCGGGGGCATCATTTCTGCGCCGATCATTGGCATCCTCTTTGTCTTTTTGGGCAGCTGGCAAGCGACTTTTATCGCCGTTGGCGCGCTCGGTTTCCTGTGGCTCGTGCCATGGCTGATCATTTACAAGTCTGGTCCCGAAAGCCATCCCTGGCTGTCCGAGGATGAGCGTCAATATATCCTGACCGGCCAGAAGAACGCCGAAACCAACGAAGTCGCGACTTACGCACCAAATTCGGGAGAAATTCTCTCGCGCAAGGAAAGCTGGGGCGTCATAATGGCATCCTTTTTCCTCGATCCGATCTGGTGGCTGTTTGTCGGCTGGCTGCCGTTATATCTCTATGAAACCTACGGCTTCGGAGTTGAAGAAATCGCGAGCTATGCGTGGGTTCCCTATGTCGGTGCCATGTTCGGCGCATGGTTCGGCGGCATATTGGCGGGGCGGCTTATCAAATCCGGCTGGACCGTCAACAAGACGCGCAAGGTGGTAATCGCCCTGGGCGGATTGATCATGCTGGTGTCGCTGTTGATGACCATCGTCGCTGCATCGCCTTTGATAGCGGTTCTGTTAATGGCGGCGATACTTTTCGGCTTCCAGACGGCGGTAGGGAACATCCAGACATTGCCAAGCGATTTTTACAGTGGAAAATCCGTCGCCTCGCTTGCGGGATTTGCGGGTACGGCAGCCAAGCTCGCGGTGGTGGGGCTTAACTTCCTGATCCCGGTCATCACGGTCAACAGCTACGCACCGGCCTTTGCGGTTGGTGCCGGACTGGCGATCATGACCGTTTTGTCAGTGTTGATTCTATGTACCGATATCAAACCGCTGAAACCGAAAACTTCTTAATCACATCCTCCTCATCATTTGAATAACAGGGAAAAACACATGACTAAACTTAAAGGAAAAACTGCGATCGTAACCGGTGGTAGCCGCGATATCGGTCGGGCTGTTTCGGAAAGACTGGCCGCCGAAGGCGCGAATGTCGTGGTCAATTACTGCAACAACAAAGCTGACGGCAAGGCAACTCTGGACGCCATCAAGACGGCTGGCGGCAAAGCGATATTGGTCCAGGCCGATGTTACGAAACAAGCGGATGTCGACCGTCTGGTCGCCGAAACTGTTGCGGCATTTGGCGACAAGATCGATATATTGGTGAACGTCACAGGCGGTCTGGTGGCGCGCAAGGGTCTTGCCGAAATGGATGGCGAGTTTTTCAATCAAGTCATGCAGCTAAACGTCACATCGACCTTCATGATGACTCAGGCGGTCGCCCCGTATATGCCGGAGGGCAGCGCGATACTGAATTTTGCTTCACAAGCTGGCCGCGATGGCGGCGGCCCAGGTGCTGCCGCCTACGGCACGTCAAAGGGTGCCGTGATGACGTTCACCCGGGCGATGGCAAAGGAACTTGGCCCGAAAGGCATCCGCGTCAATTCACTTTGCCCCGGCATGATTGCAACCGCCTTCCACGATACGTTTACCAAGGATGAGGTGCGTACGGCTGTGGCCGCCGGAACGCCGCTCCGTCGTCAGGGTAATCCGGAGGAGGTTGCGCGTACCGTGGCCAATCTGGTGTCGGATGACAGCAGCTTTGTTACAGGCGCGAATATCGACATCAACGGCGGAACGCTTTTCTCCTGACTCCAACATTTGCGAGCATGAAATGAACAACAACACCGCCACTATATTAGAAGCGAAATTTGCTGCTGCACCCGTGGTGCCGTTGATTGAAGCCAGTGATCCTGCGGTTGCGGTGGCGACGGCAAAGGCACTGCAAGCAGGCGGATTGGACGTCTTGGAAGTCGTCCTGAGAACGGATGCCGCGCTTGATTGCATGGCGGCGATAATCGCCGAAACCGAAGGGATAGTGGTCGGGGCAGGCACTATTCTGACGCTCGACGACGCGAGGGCTGCGGTGGCGCGGGGCGCACAGTTCATCGTCTCGCCAGGCCTTATCTATGCGGTCGTTAATTTCTGCAAAGACAATGATCTTCCGGTATTCCCGGGGACGATGACGCCCGGCGAGGTCCAACAGGCCCATTGTATTGGTCTTGGCACGGTGAAGTTTTTCCCTGCCAAACTGGCCGGCGGTGTGCCGATGCTCAAGGCATTGAGTTCGGTCTTTCGCGATATGCGTTTCATGCCGACGGGCGGCGTGTCCGCAGACAATTTGGGCGAATTTCTGGCCGTACCTTCCGTGATTGCCTGCGGCGGTAGCTGGCTCACGCCCAAGGCGGCGATAGACGCAGGTGATTATGATGCAATAACCAAGCTGGCCCGCGAAGCTGTCGCTCTCGCACGTGCTGCTAGACCATAAGGAATCTGGATATGGCTGACTTTTTGTCATTTGGTGAAATCATGCTTCGATTGAAAACTTCGGGGCATGAACGGTTTTTCCAGTCGCCCTCGTTTGAAGCGACATTTGGCGGCGGCGAGGCCAATGTGGCTGTTGCGCTGAGCAACTATGGACTGTCGTCCGGCTTTGTTTCGGCGCTCCCGGACAATGATGTCGGGGCTTCTGCGATCGGCGAACTTAAGCGCTTTGGGGTGGATACATCCCACGTCCGGCGCTCGGGCGAACGGGTTGGAATCTATTTTCTGGAATCTGGAGCCAATCAGCGCCCTTCCAAGGTCATTTACGACCGTGCCCACTCGGCTATCAGCGAGTGTAAACCAGGCGATTTTGATTGGGCGCGCATTTTCGACGGGGCAAAATGGCTCCATATTACCGGTATCACCCCGGCGCTGACCCAGGATTCCGCAGACCTCAGCATTGAATGTGTGAAGGCGGCGAAAAAGACAGGCGTCACTGTCTCTTGTGACTTCAACTTTCGCGGCAAACTCTGGAAATATGGCAAGACGGCTCCCGAAGTGATGAGCGAGCTGGTCAAACATGTCGATGTCGGCATTGCCAATGAAGAGGATTGCCAGAAATCGCTCGGCATCAGCGTGGATGTTGATGTTGAAACCGGCGAGCTCGATACAAAAAAATATGAAGCGCTGTCAGAAAAGGTGCTCGAACTTTATCCCGATATGTCGACCATCGCGATCACACTCAGGGAAAGCCACAGCGCTGACCGCAACGGCTGGTCGGCGTGTCTGCGCAACCGGGATCAGGGGTTCAAATTGTCCCGGCACTATGAGTTGACCGATATTGTCGACCGCGTTGGTGGAGGCGACAGCTTTGCTTCCGCCCTGATTTACGGGCTCAACGCTTACGACGACAAACAGCAGTCGCTTGAATTTGCGGTGGCAGCAAGCTGCCTGAAACATTCCATTTTGGGTGATTTCAACCGGGTCACGGTTCCGGAAGTAGAGAAACTCATGTCCGGCGATGGATCTGGCCGCGTGCAGAGATAGGCGCGAGATGTTGCTGACCAAACTCAATATGTCTGCTGGCGGTAAGGCCTCGGGGGAGCGTGGCCAAAACATCCGCGTCGCCAATGATAACCCGTCTCGTGAGCAGATTTTGTTCGAGAAATGCGTACAAAGAGAACTGGGCGGGAAAAGCCAGGATGGCGGCAAGCGGATAAACGGTGATCAAGGCAAAGCCGATCCCCGGTCATAATCACCGGCTGAACCACCAAGCCATGACGAGGGCAAGCCCCGTGGTCAATCCGGTCACGCTGGCGATCGAGCAGCCTCTGGAGCAATAACAGGATGGCATCATCGAACCTATTCGGCCTGAAGGAAAAGCTCACCCTCTTCCTGCCCGGCATCTTTCTGCTCGGTTTCAACATCGGCACGGGCAGTGTCACCACCATGGCCAAGGCCGGTGCCACCTATGGCATGTCCTTGTTGTGGACCGTGCTGATCTCCTGTGTGGCCACATACGTGATGATCGGGGCCTACGGCCGATACACGCTGGTTACCGGTGAAACGGCGCTTCAGGCTTTTCGCAAGCATATCCACCCGGCGGTCGGCCTGTTTTTCATCGTCGCGTTGACGGTCGGGGTCGGCGGCAGTGTGATGGGCGTGATGGGCATTGTTGCCGAGATCAGTTTTGAATGGTCCAAGACGTATTTTGCTGGCGGTATTGCGCCGATTTACTGGGCCGCCTTTTTCGTCAGTCTTGTCTTTTTCATTTTCTGGAACGGGCGCACGCAGTTTTTCGAACGCGCTCTTGCGGTCATAGTCGCCATCATGGCGGCCAGTTTTGTCCTGAACTTTTTCCTGCTTATGCCGCCGCCGATTGATATCGCGGAAGGTTTGATCCCGTCTGTTCCCGAAGTTGCCGAAACGGAGACAAAGGGACAGGGGCCACTGTTGCTGATTGCGTCAATGGTCGGAACGACACTTTTCTCCGGCCTGTTCATCATTCGCACCACGCTGGTCAAGGAGGCCGGCTGGACAATCAAGGATGACCAGAAGCAACGCCGCGATGCATTATTTGCCGTTGTCATGATGTTTGTGATCAGCGCAGCCATCATGGCCGCTGCCGCCGGGACTTTATTTGCCGAGGGTATCGGACTGGATGCTCCCGCGCAGATGATCACGTTGCTGGAACCTTTGGCAGGACCATTCGCTGCTTCCATCTTTGCCATAGGGATCATTGCAGCGGGCGTTTCGTCGCAATTTCCCAATGTCCTGATGTTGCCCTGGCTGCTCTGCGACTATCAAAACTCCGAACGCGACATGACATTGCCAAGATACCGGATGATGGTGTTTTTCATCTCGTTGCTCGGACTGGTCGTGCCCCTGTTCGAGGCGCGGCCGCTATTCATAATGATCGCGTCTCAGGCCTTTAACGTGGTGCTCTTGCCGGCAACCGTGGCCTGCATATTCTATCTCGGCAACAGGAAAGACTTGATGGGCGCGCATCGTCATGGCTTACTCACCAATGCCAGCCTTGCTGCCATCTTCCTGTTTTCGCTGGTGACAGCTTATATGGGCTTTGGCGGATTGCTGGAATTGCTGGGACGCTAGGAGAAAGGTGCATCATGCGTGAATCGTGGCGATGGTTTGGGCCAAATGATCCGGTAAGTCTGGCTGATATTCGTCAGACAGGCGCAACCGACATCGTCAGCGCGCTGCATGATATTCCCATCGGCGAGCCATGGCCGCGGGCATCCATCGCGTCTCATAAAGCGATGATTGAAGAACATAATGACGCAATGTCACCCCTGCGGTGGACCGTTGTTGAAAGCATTCCGGTTCATGAAGACATTAAACTGGCCGCGCCGGGTCATCAGAAATATGTCGACAACTGGATTGCAACGCTCGAAAATCTGGCCTCGGAAAACATAGATACTATCTGCTATAATTTCATGCCGGTCATCGACTGGACCCGTACCGATTTGATGCACCGACTACCCAATGGCGCCTATGCGCTGCGGTTTGACCAGGACAGGTTTGCCGCCTTTGACTTGTTCATTTTGCAGCGCTCAGATGCGGCGGATGATTACACACAAGACGAATATGTCCGTGCCGAGCGCGTGTATGCGGCAATGACGCCGGTGGAAAGGACCGAACTTACCCGCACGATCATTGCCGGTTTGCCCGGGAAAATGACCGATGCCTACACGCTGGATGATTTTCGCGCAGCGCTGGCGCGTTATCAGCGTATCGACCATGCCGGACTGCGGCAAAATCTGATTGCCTTTCTCGCACAGGTCTTGCCGCATGCCGAGAAAGCCGGGGTAAAGCTGGCCATTCATCCCGACGATCCTCCCTGGGATATGTTCGGACTGCCGCGTGTCATTTGCACCCCCGATGATCTGGACCAGCTATTTGGCGAATTGCCCAGTCCGGCCAACGGCATGACCCTTTGCGTCGGTACCTATGGCAGCAGGCCCGACAATGATCTGCCGCGGATGGCGCGTGATTATGCGCAGCG
>NZ_JBATHY010000058.1:0-1842 GCF_049667325.1 Parasphingorhabdus sp.
GGAATTCCGTCAGCGTCATCCGGACACGCCGCTGGTGCTGATGGGCTATGCCAATCCGATGACGATCAGAGGCTCGGAATGGTTCGCCGATGCTTGCGTCGATGCCGGTGTCGATGCCGTGATCTGCGTCGATATTCCGGTCGAGGAAGACGAAAGCCTCGGAGATGCCCTGCGTGCAAGGGATGTCGCCGTCATCCGCCTCGCCACCCCGACCACCGATGCCGAACGCCTGCCGCAGATCCTCAACAACGCCTCTGGCTTCCTCTACTATGTCTCAGTCGCCGGGATCACCGGCCAGCAACAGGCGGCACAGGCCAGCATCGAGGAAGCTGTTACCCGGTTGAAAGCCGGCACCGATCTGCCGGTCGCGGTCGGCTTTGGCGTGCGCACGCCGGAACAGGCCGCCGAGATCGCCCGCGTCGCCGATGGCGTTGTCGTCGGCTCCGCGATCGTCGAAATTGTCGCCGAACATGGCAAAGACGCCGCGCCGCATGTTCGACGCTATGTCAAATCGCTTTCCGATGCTATCAGGTCGGCACGATAGAATTTTAGGGGTTCAAATATGTCCTGGCTAAGCAATGTCCGCAACAAGATCGCGTCGATCACCAAGAAAGAAACAGCCGAGAATCTCTGGCACAAATGCAAGAAATGCGAAGCAATGGTGTTCCTCAAGGAATATGAGGAGAATATGCATATCTGTCCGAAATGCGAGCATCACGGCCGCATCGGACCGATGACCCGCTTTGCCCAGATCATGGATGAAAATAGCTGGAAGATCATTCCCTGGGCCCCGGTCAAGGAAGATCCGCTGAAATTCAAGGACCAGAAAAAATATTCCGACCGCCTGAAAGATGCACGGAACAAGACCGGCGAACAGGATGCGCTGATCAACGTAAAGGGCACGATCGAGAGCATTCCCTGCGTCGTTGGTGTGCAGGATTTTGCGTTCATGGGCGGTTCGATGGGACTGGCTGTGGGTCAGGCCTTTGTCGACGGAGCCAAGCGCGCGCTGAAGGACCAATGCCCGTACATCATCTTCACCGCCGCCGGTGGCGCGCGGATGCAGGAAGGCATTTTGTCGCTGATGCAGATGCCCAAGACTACCGTCGCGATCTCGATGTTGCGCGAAGCGGGCGTCCCGTTCATCGTCGTGCTGACCGATCCAACCACCGGCGGCGTCACCGCCAGCTATGCGATGCTCGGCGACGTGCATATTTCCGAACCCGGCGCAATGATCGGCTTTGCCGGCCAGCGGGTGATCGAGAACACGATCCGCGAAAAACTGCCCGAGGGATTCCAGACTGCGGAATATCTGCTCGAGCACGGGATGGTCGACATGGTTGTGCATCGCAAGGAATTGCGCGCGACCTTGGCGCAGATCCTGGGCTATCTGATGGCCTGGAAAGAGGCCGCCTAAGTTCCCCCTCCCGCTTGCGGGAGGGGTTAGGGGTGGGACTATCATCCATGACCGTGGCAGCATTTCCAGATATTCAGGCCCACCCCCGGCCCTTCCCGCAAGCGGGAGGGGAGTAGATGGCAGACGGCGCAATGTCGGATCATCCGGCAGTCCAGAAACAGCTCGACCGGCTGGAGCTGCTTTCTCCCGGCCGCGATGTGCTTGGGCTGGACCGGATCCGCGAGCTGCTCGACCGCCTCGGCAATCCGCACGAAAAACTCCCTCCCGTTTTCCATGTCGCCGGTACAAATGGCAAAGGCTCGACCTGTGCCTTTCTGCGCGCCGCGATCGAAGCGGAAGGATTGAAGGTCCATGTCTATACCAGCCCGCATCTGGTCCGCTTCAACGAACGGATCCGGCTGGCGGGCAAGCTCATCGAGGATGAA